>NZ_AQVC01000019.1 GCF_000372405.1 Porphyromonas somerae DSM 23386
GATCGGTGAGGTAATCTAGGTCATAAGACAAGTTGTATGGTGAAGCATTACCTATTGTGGAAAAGGAATTAATGATATACTCATAATGGTGGTTGCGTACGACACCAAAATACCCGCCATTATCGATAGACCCACCTACGGTATCCAAGTTGGTATGAGTGATAGGGAATGAAAAGTAATTTAAGGAGTGGTAGAAATATTGAATATCATCATCCTGATATCCTTTTTTCGCTAATCCATTGTTTGAGCTATTCATAATACGACTGCCTATCTCTAGAAAGTCTTTTTCCTCATTACTAGGATTACTCTTTTTAATTAGGCTTTGATACAACTGTAAGAAGTCTGTATCAAGATAGGGCTTTCCCTTATAATTGACCCAGCCAAGATCGGGAGATTCTAATTGTGTAGAAGAGAGTTGCGACTTAAGGCTTTTAGGCAACATCCTAACACTGAGAAGAACTCTTGTAATAACTTTGGCACTTGTTTCAGATGAGGCTACCGTATTCTCAGGGATAGGTCGATAGCTACTCGTAAAGTTTGTGTCGTGGCTTGATCTTGCCCATCTTGTATAGGTGCCAAGATAAAGGAACTCATTTGTGAGTTCTTCTATACTTTTTGTGCTAAACCCACCATAATTGGGGTCGATGGGATAGTACACTTGAAATTTCGACTTGAGATGCTCATCTACTTCAGGAAACAAAATGTACTTCAGATTTTGTACGTCGGGCGAAACCAAAATATAATCACCTAGAATCTCATATTTATCATCTTTGACTGCATTTTTCCACTTAACAGAGAGTAACGCATTGATAGCAGTAAGCTTTGGTGCTGGTAGTTGGTATGTTTTATTAATAGCATTATCGTTGAATAGAGATTTGGAGATCTTAATTGGTTCGGGGCTGTGGTAGATGTTATTAATCAGCCTATTATGGTCAAAGTCTTTTTGGCGATCGTAATTTAATGTGCCAGTAATCTCAGAAAAAGGATTACCCACGGTCGTGGCACTTTTGAGCTGGTCATTGCACGATGTAAAGTAATATACAAGGTAGTTATCCGCCTTGATTTTTTCACTTCCTTTTATCTGGAAAGCGATGCCTTCGTTACTTGATGCTGGAGAGGGAAGGTAGTCAGCACCTGAGAATACTCCTGCTACAGCCTTTACATCCTTATCAAATACGTAAGCCACCTTATCTGGCTGAGAGGGGTCGTCTTTGTCTACCGAGTATAGCACTATGCGAATACCGCTAAAATGGATGCGATGTTTTAGCTTTTCTGCAGTTCCAGTTGGATAGCTTTTCAACCCGCCCTGTGAAAAGCCAGCTAGGAGGCCATTAAAAGATACTTGAATGATTTCATCGTCCGAAGTCTGTGGGGTGTATCCAAGGTCCACCCTTGAATTACATGAGCTTACGATGAGTGCTAATAGGATAATAGATAGTAGTCTTCTCATACTGTAGGATTGTATAGTTAGATATTCGAATGCGAATTTAGATAAAATTATCTTAACTGCCAAAAAGCGCCAACTTTGATTTCAGTTGTTATTTTGTCAATTGTGTTTTTAATATTCCTATAAGCTCCTTATCTGCTGGTAACCATTCCACACTATTAAGGGTTTCAGCGGTTAGCCAGCGTGCTGATTTATGTTCTCGGAGTTCAATTTCACCTGCCTCAATTTGACACAAGTAGCAGTGCATAATCAAGTGGAATGATGGATAGTCGTATTCGATTGTGTGGAGAAATTCGTTAATGGCAATATCTATACCTAATTCCTCTTGGATTTCGCGTTTGAGAGCAACATCACGACTTTCACCCGGTTCGATCTTGCCACCAGGGAACTCCCACATTCCCTCAAACTCGCCATATCCACGTTGTGTGGCGAAGTAAGACCCGTTATGATGTATAACCGCTGCTACGACTTCTATAATCCTCATCGTTAAATAGCATTTAAGTATTGTGACATTGCAGGTTTGTGCAGTTTCCAAGTTATGTTCATTGGGAAATCATCGTGCGATGAAACATAGTCTACCATACCGAAACAATGGAAAGGGGATGTAAAGCCAAATCCATCTTTCTTCTCCTCACGGACAAATAGTATGATTTTGTTTTTTGTTTTCGATTGCTCTGTATATCGGCGGCCACCATTGTTATTGTGCGAATCTGTATTCTGCGATTGCCAGTGGAAGAATTCTTCATTAATTAAGTAGTCATTATACTGCGTGGAAGGAGAGAAATCCTTTTCCGACTTGTTAAGTGTTACAAATAATAACGTAGCGTTATGTTCTTGAAGGTTAAAGACTCCAGATGCTGCACCCTGCATTTTAACTTCTGGCGTCTGACGCCCAACAAGTGTAAATATCTCCTCACGAGTGTAACAGCCATACAATTCTACTTTAGGAAGACTCTCGATACCAATTGGAGCAGTTTTGATGCTTAAATTAGCTAACAAGTAGGAAACTATTTCTGATATTTCCTGTTTGAAGCAAGCATAATTATTGTGGAATAGTAGCTCCAATGCTTCATTTATGTTTTGAAAGCCAACTTTGCTAATCTTATCCTGGAATAGTGCATAATATAGCATGATTGCATAGGTTTTATATGCTTCTTCAAGGTGTACACCTTCGCCAGCAATAAACCGTGCAACAAAGTGGAGAAATGAAACTGTATTATGGTGAATCAAATTTGCCATTCCTTTCTCTAAGTGCTTTGTTATCGCATCATCATTATATGAGATGCGTCTAGCAGCACGTTTCAATGAAGACCAGCAATTTGCTCCCTGGTATATCACGCGAATATCCTGCCCATTATTCTCTAAGAATTGTGAGATAGTCGGTATTGATGTGTAACTATTTATCTCCTTAATGATGCGTCTTTTGTTGTAGATAGCACTTGATATATTATCGAGAATATATTGTCGTGCCATCTTCTCCATTACAATACTACACCCCATAGGAAGTAGGGTGAAACCTTCTTCTATCTGTTTTTTGATATTTTTTTCAGGGTGTAATGTGAGTGCGCGGAATCGGCTTGCGAAATCATATTTGCAGTTGGCTTGTGCAACGAAATCAAGGACTGTTAGCTCTGTCTTTCCAGCAGAAAGACGCAAACCACGACCTAATTGTTGAAGGAAAATTGTTAAGCTTTCGGTAGGACGAAGGAATAATACAGTATCAACCTCTGGAATATCGATACCCTCGTTGAAGATATCAACAACACAGAGATATTGAAGAGAGCCATTTCTTAAATTCTTTGAGAGCTGCTTACGCTCA
Organism: Porphyromonas somerae DSM 23386; assembly: GCF_000372405.1. Classification (GTDB taxonomy): domain Bacteria; phylum Bacteroidota; class Bacteroidia; order Bacteroidales; family Porphyromonadaceae; genus Porphyromonas_A; species Porphyromonas_A somerae. Next base: position 3,267 of record NZ_AQVC01000019.1, read on the forward strand.
TCAGGTGGCGTGTCTGATGTGAGGCTTTGTGCCGTGAATCCATATAGTCTCAACTGATCGGCCATAAAGTTTGCATGGCGTTTATTTACGCAGAAACATAATGCTCGGCATTTGTATTCATCAGCCAGATATTTTTGTAATGAATCAGCTATAAGTTTTGCTCTTGCCTCAGAGCATAGTTTATCAGCAAGACGATCATTATTATACTTCAATCCACTCCATAAACTTTCGTCGCTTAGGTCTATGTCGTCAGAGATACATAAGTATTGGAATGGTGTTAGCAATCCTGCCTGCAACGCCTGAGGTAATCGTATTTCAGCACTTATTCTGCCACCAAAATCGGGGCGTAAGTCTTGACCATCCATACGCTCCGGTGTTGCTGTTAAACCAATAAGGAGCTTTGGATTAAAGTGATCAAATAGTTTACGATAGCTATTTGCTTGGCTATGATGTGCTTCGTCAATTACAATGTAGTCGTAATAGTCCGCTTCCAACGATGCAAAGAACTCCTCGAAACGAGAATTGAACATATTAATAGAGACAAACAAATGATCGTAGTCACTTGCGTCATAAGGACGATTTGCTCCAACCCAAAGTGTTCCGAAATTGGCATCTTGCAATACACTTCGAAATGTACTCAACGATTGTCTCAGAATCTCTTCTCTGTGAGCTGTGAAAAGAATGCGAGACCTTGAATGTCTTCGGGCGAACTCTTGGTAATCGAATGCGGAAATGACAGTCTTGCCTGTTCCTGTTGCGGCCACAATAAGATTCTTGAAGTTACCTCTCTCCTCACGCTCTACACGTAGCTTGTCGAGAATCTGTTTCTGATGTGGTAACAGCGAATATCGTTGATAAACCATTTCAGAAGTATTTGAGTGGAATAAGTTGCGATGAATTTCTTTATTGAATTTCTCAATGCCCCCTATACGGAAATCCTCAAAGTTGGGACTATTCCAATACATCTCGAAAGTCGCAAGCACAGTCTTAATAATATGTGGGTTCTCAATACTCGTAACACGCATATTCCATTCCAAGCCATCAGTCTGTGCCGACTTGGATAAATTTGATGAACCGATGTAGGCTGTGTTCATGCCAGAATTGCGAACAAATATATACGACTTGGCATGCAATCGTTCTATATTGGTATTGTATAAAATTCTTATCTCTGTATTTGGCAATTCAGCTAACTGCATAATGGCCTTTGCCTGTGTGGCTCCGCAGTAGGTCGTGGTGATGATACGCAAACGAGTCCCCTCACGGCTACAAAATTTAGTGAGCTCATCGAGCAAGAGGCGGACACCAGAAACTTTTAGAAATGATACGATAAAGCATATCTCATCGGCACTTGCGATTTCTCGACGGATCTCCTCGTTCAAAGAAAGTGTGCTACTACCACCAGTAAAAAGGTTGCTAACACGAAAGCCAGATATAGGGCGAACTGTATGTGTATTGCTCTGAGTTTGTAGAATAGCCTTCTGCTGGCTCATCACCTCAGCTAATAAGTCTGAAGGTTTTACGATTTGCTTGTCATCAAGCAATCCTGCATCAATCATAATACGATTGATAAGATTTACCCGATCTTGTTGCTCCTCAATATCTTCAAGCTTCTGACGAATAGCTTTTGCAAGATAATTTGCCAATATTTGTGGCGACTCGGCACTGTCTATAGGCTGCTGAATGCATACTAATCCAGACAGTTCTGCTTGTTGAATATCACGTTCTGTTTCCTTATTAATTATATGTTCGTATATTCCAGACTTCATTACGGTTCTATTGATTGCTTTTATAATCTTTACGGGGCAAAAGGTATGGTCTTTGCTATCTCAAATGGTACTTCAAAGATAGGTTGATAACCATAGAAACATATGAGCACAAGATACAAATAAATCTCGCATGGCTTATTGAATTCCAAGTTTCCTTGGTCCCATAGGCTTAAAAAACAAGTGCGATTTCGCAGGACTTCTTTATAGGTATCTTACTTCTAGCCATACTTCGTCCTCATTTCGCCATGTTTTTGTTTCATACTGCATATTGGCGTCTCTCTGTGTTACATGAGTCCAGCACCTATGGGGGAAAAAAGTGTATGGGGTAGGTATGCAGTTCAGAAAAGGACGTAATAACGACTGAAAAGTTGACGAACGAGTGTTTTGGATAAAACAAAAGGCACTCAATTTGAGTGCCTTTGTGATGGTTTATTAGGATAGTAAGTAGTCCTTATTTTCCGATGCAGAAGTTAGCGAAGATGGAGGAGAGGAGGGTGTCGGTGGTGACTTCGCCGATGACGGTGCTGAGGGAGGTGGTGGCGGCACGTAAGTCTTGGGCAATCAGTTCGCCTGAGAGGTGGGCTTGGATGCCCTCTTCTACGGAGAGGAGATGCTGAGCAGCCTCCCTAAGTGCTGTGGATTGTCGTAGGTTGATAGCCATTAATTGGTCGTCAGCCACTGCTAGGTCAGAGAAGTGGTGGTGAAGTAGTTCTTTTACCTGCTCTATGCCCTCACTTTTCATTGCACAGATGGGTAGAATGGTATTGATCTCTTGCTCTACTAGCCATCCTTTCAGCACTTCAACCCGATCCTTTGGGGCAATATCTATCTTATTGATGATGCCTACGATTTGTTGCTTAGAGGTTTGGGGTGCGATCCTATCTAGTACACTTTGCCATTCTACAGCCGTCTCAGTTGAATCTATCACCCATAGGATGAGCTCTGTATTGGCCACCTTTTCAAGCGTCCTCTCAATTCCAATGAGTTCTATTGTGTCGGTCGTCTCTCGCAGTCCAGCCGTATCAACTAGTCGGAATTGCTGACCTTTTATATATAGAGTGTCCTCAATCGTATCTCTCGTGGTGCCGTGAATGTTGGAGACAATGGCACGCTCCTCATTCAGTAGCCCATTAAGAAGCGTTGACTTGCCTGCATTGGTAGCTCCAACGATAGCAATGGGAATACCATTTTTGATCACCTCACTAGTGGCGTAGCTTTCGGCTAGCGACGAGACACTTTTTCGGATCTGTTGGCATTGGTTCAGCAGTTCATCTCTCGGGACAAACTCAACATCTTCCTCCGAAAAGTCCAGCTCCAATTCAATAAGGGAGGCTAAACGGATGAGTGGTTCCCTTAGCTCTTCAATCTTTTTGCGAAAAAGACCTCGCATCTGAGTAATAGAAAGGCGGAGAGCTGCTCTATTGGTGCTAGCAATCACATCTGCTACAGCTTCGGCTTGAGAAAGGTCGAGCTTGCCATTGGAGAGCGCCCGACGGGTAAATTCGCCTGGCTCCGCCATCCTCGCTCCCGCTTGAATCAATAGATCCAAGAGTAATTGGGAGATCAGAGGGTTGCCATGATACGTTATCTCCACTTGATCTTCGCCTGTATGCGAATGTGGAGCCCTCATTACTAGGATGATACAGTCATCTATCCTACTTCCATCCTTGGGGTCGTATAGCCAACCATACTGAGCAGAGTAGGGAGCTGCGGTGAGTAGTGAAGTATCTTTTTTCGTAGGCCTAAACAGGCTATTGACTATCTCAATTGCCTTTGTCCCTGATACCTTAATGGTACTCTGTGCTCCCATGCCGTGTGGTGTGGCTACTGCACAGATTGTATCCTCGAAGTTATTGTGCTCCATTGGCTTCTACATATAGCATAAAGAATCCATCCATGGCGTCCACCTTTCCTCTCGCGAGGTACCCCAAAACGCCAGGATGAATTCAAAAATGTTTCTTATCTGTCCGCTATAGCGGTTCCCTCCTCAAAAACTAGAAGGGCGGTAGAATCACTTCTTGTTGCGATTACCGTAACGGCTACGGAACTTATCTACACGTCCAGCAGTATCCACAAGAGTGGCTACACCAGTATAGAATGGGTGTGAGCTACTTGATACCTCGACTTTAATTAGTGGATAAGTCACACCGTCAATCTCAATTTCCTCACGTGCATTGGCACATGAGCGAGTGATGAATGTCTCGTCATTTGACATATCCTTAAATACTACCTTACGATAGTTCTCAGGATGAATACCCTTCTTCATTATTATCTTATGCTTTAATTAGTTTCTGACTAATATTCTCTATTGGATTGCAAAGGTACATATAATACCATACATTTCCAAATATTTTACGCTTGCACTTCTCTTTTTTATCTTTGTATGAGAATCTCTTGGATCAGCGGAATAATATTCTCTCTTATTCTGATCGGGTTATTTCGATGCTCTCCTGGTACTGCGAAGGCGTGCGAGGAATCGAATAACTGGTCAAAGAGGGAACGATAGGAAAATAGCTCATCATTTTCAGCAAAAAGAGCCCACGTGTTTTTTACTTCAAAGGGCGAGGGCGCCAATGACTCTTCCAAATGAATATACTTATCTATCTCGGTTTGAGTGGCATTGCCGAATTCTGGCAAATATAATAACTCCGAGGGTTTCATGCAGGGGTTGATGACTATTCTAGGGCATCCCTTAATTCGTAGCGCGGTAAATCCTCCCATGCTAGAGCCGATGACTAAGTCAATTCCTTCATTATCCACCAGCATTTGTGCTTGATGGATATTTGCCAGCATATTTTCGAAGGAACTCAACTCATTGCTAAAGGCTGGAGCAAAAAGGGTAGCCCCCTCTCCTAGTTGCCTTTGAAGTTCGGTTGCTGTGGCACCGAAAGCCCCACCACTGTAGCCATGGATAAAGAGTATTCTCGGCTTTCTCATTTTCTTATATTGAGCACTTAAGTAACGGTACTCCTCCTCGTATTGCTGATGCTTCGTGAGATCTTTTTCGGTAGGGTTAGGAATTCGAGAAATATCTAAATTGTGCTCCAAGTCGTGGAGTTTCACTGCCGTTGCCACTGGGTGCTCTCCGATTGCTTTGATATAGGCTTCTCTGGTGCCATACCGATGGCTGTTGAGTAGCTTAAGTACCATCTTAAGCGTCTCCCGTGCTTCAGAAGGCAGTTTCTCGCCTGCAATCTCCTCAAGTCTCTGAAGAACCTCAGCAGTAGAGTGAGGCGTATCTTCACTCGCATCATGGAGGTATCCAGCTATCACCTCCAGCCAAGTCTCCCCCTTGCTCGCTACCATCTGAAGGTGCCCTTCAAAATAATCCTTCCCAGCCTTATCGCACTGACCCTTGTGGAGTTGCTTAGCCAAGCGTCTGGCACTCTGGATAAATAATGAGTAGTTAATCATATAAACTCTCTTTGGACCTAATAATACCAATGGCAAATATACCGAAAAGAACGCTTAACCGCTCTGCTGTTGCCTTGATAAAGTATAAGACAAAGGTGGTAGAGAAGCCCTATTCCTCTGCCACCTTTGTCTTATAATAAAGATGGGCAGTTACTCTCTCATCATCTTATCAATGTCTATCACCTCATGGTGCTTCTTCTGCCGAGCGTGGAACGCTTTGTAAAGGGCAGGTACTACGATGAGGGTGAGAAGGGTCGAAAGGGCCATTCCTCCGATGATTACCCAGGCCATGCCAGTTCGTAGCTCGGCACCAGCTCCAGTAGCTAGTGCTACGGGGAGCATTCCGATAATCGTGGATAGTGCCGTCATAAGAATTGGACGGGTGCGAAGCTTCACAGCACGTATCACTGCCACATCTACTGCTAGCCCTTCTGCCATTGCTTCATTGGCGAAGTCTACTAATAGAATTGCATTTTTGGCTACCAATCCTATCAGCATTACCATTCCGAGCATCGCATAGATACTCATAGCTGTATTGCTGAGTGCTAGAGCGAGTAGGGCACCTACTACAGATAAAGGAATGGAGATCATCACCACGAGTGGGTCGGTCCAGTTATTGTGGAGGAGTACGAGTGATAAATAGATCAGCAAGAGTGAAAGCAGAATGGCGGTTTGGAGCACACTCATAGAGTCCGACATCTTCTTCATGTCACCCGTAGCTTGTACCTCGACCCCTTGAGGCATCTCCGCCCGGTCCAGTGCCTTCATAAATTGCTTTGAGATGGCCCCCGGTGATACCCCGTATGCCTGAGCACGTAGCGTGACAGAGCTATTGCGATTATATCGCTCTAGACGGCTGGGCCCAATGCCGAGGTGTATATCGGCAAACTGTGCTAAACGGATCTGGTCGCCACGACCATTGGTAAACATCAGGTTGGAGACATCGTCAATAGATTGACGGGATGCTTTATCGGAGCGAATGTTGATAGCATACTCCTGCTCCCCTTGGGTGTATCTCAATTGGTCATTGCCTTGGAAATACATTTGCATCATCATACCTACGTTGTCAAGGGTGAGTCCGAGGTCGGCCATCTTGTCCCTTTGTACCTTTACCACCACTTCGGGTGTGGCGTTTTCTACCGAAAGGGTGGGCTGTACTACACCTGGGATGCCCCTCATTATATCAAGGGCTTTATCGGCATAGGTAGCTACCGAATCCTTGTCGGATCCTGAGATAATGTACTCCACCGCTGCCTTGGAGACGGTGCCAGTCATGCTCACGCTATAGATATTCACTCGGGCGTCCACTAAGTGGTCAGATAGCGGTTTTCGGATCCGCTGGATATAGGCTTCGGTTCCCTCTTTCTGCTTTTTGAGTTTTACATTGAGCTCAGCCAAATAAGGAGTTCCTTTATTGCTCTGTGAATTGTCGCTGGTTTGCCCTACCATAGTCACCACTTTCTCCACTTCAGGGCGTTTCATAAACCAGATTTCCGCCTTCCGAACCAATCGGTTGGACTCCTCCATGGAGATATCTTTGGGCATCTCTAGTTGCACAATGCACTCACCTCGGTCCATATAGGGCTGGAACTCAAAGTTCACAAAGCCCAATGGGAAGAGTAGTAGCACGGAGCCCATTACACAGAGTACAATCACTAAGAGGAGCCACCTATGCGAGAGCCCCCACTGGGCGATAGAGGAAATGTGAGTAGCAAACTTGTCGATCCCATTTTCAAAACCATTGAGTATCCGTCCGAATGGTTGCTCTTTATCCAGTTGCTTAATATTGCCAAAGCGAGAAGTAAGCAAAGGAACTAATGTAAGTGCAGCTAGTAGACTGAGGAGGATCGCAATAACGATGACCCCACAGAACTGCCGTAGAATATCGGAAACCAGTGTGTTTGTGAAGATGATAGGGAGAAAGACTGCCACCAGTACTAGGGTGACTGAAATAACGGTTAGCCCAATCTCGTTCATCGCATCAAAGGTGGCCTTGAAGCGATTTTTGCCCATCTCCATGTGTCGGTAGACGTTTTCAATCACCACAATAGCATCATCCACCAATACGCCGATCACGAGGGAGAGGGCTAGGAGCGACATCATATTGAGGGTAAAGCCAAATAGCTTCATTCCGATGAAGGAAGAGATGAGGGATACAGGCACTACCACCATCACGATGAGTGCATTCCGTACGTTGTGTAGGAAAAATAGAATCACAAGGGAAACCAGAAGCACTGCCAAAAGGAGGTCGGTAAGTACCGACTTGATGGCATTGCTCGTGAAAGTGGTGGTATCCTGTGCCATCTCTATTTTAAGCCCTTTGGGGACATACTGATTTTCAAGCAACTCTATCTGCTTATGGACCGCTTTACTTACTTCAATGGCATTGGCATCGGACTGCTTTAGGATATTAATCAGAATAGCTTCTTGTCCGTTGACACGACCAATTTTTACAGGGTCTTTAGTGCCATCTGATACCTCTGCCACATCCTCCAAGCGAATCATGGCTCCATTGGCGGAGCGAATCACTATCTTACGTAGTTCATCAACCGAAGTGATCTTGCCCGATAGCCGAACTGCCATCTGAGTGGAGGGGCTCTGTAGATATCCAGTAGGGAAGTCTAGGTTGGCACCTCGTATGGCACCTTGGACCATCATTGGGCTGATGCCGAGGTCGTGCATACGGTCTTGATTGAGATTGACCTGAATCTCGCGCTGTACACCACCCACGAGGTCTACATTGGCCACTCCTCGGATATGAGAAAGGTCGGAGCGTATTCGTTTGTCCACCAAGTCAAATAGCTCAGTAGAGCCTATGTTGGCTCGTGCGGAGAGGATGAGGATCGGTTTTTCATCTACGGAGACTTTGGAGATTCGTGGGGAGAGGATATCACGTGGAAGCTCTGCCCGCTTGGCATTGAGACGATTTTGGGCTTCGGTCATTGCTTTATCAATGTCGGTGCCAAACTCAAAGGAGACCATAATCATCGACATTCCTTCAAAGGAGTAAGACTGTATATGATCAATGCCCTCCATACTGGAGAGTGCCTCCTCGGATTTCTGAGTGAGGGAAAGCTCAACCTCGCTCGGAGAAGCCCCAGGGTATACGATCTGAACCGTGAGGATAGGTGGGGTGAACTTAGGCATCAGCTCTGCACTCAGGCTCTTGAAGCTCAGATATCCCAAAACGGCCAATAATATAAAAAGAACCGTAACGTATATGGGGCGTTTGATTGAAGTTTCAACTATTTTCATCGCCTTATTCGTTTAATTATTCTTTGATGCTTTTGACTGGGGCACCATCGGAGATGTTGATCAGGCCAGCAACTACTAGGCTATCGCCTTTTTGAAGCCCATCGAGAACCTCGATGTGATCTCCTACCGTGTTGCCAGCGGTGATGGCCTTTTGCAATGCCATACCATTGCGTACAATGTAGACTTTTGCATCATTGATACTTCCGATGATGGCTTTACGAGGGATGAGTATGCCAGTTTGCTCCGATGCGCCACCGAAGGAGATGGAGAGGTACATTCCTGGGTGTAACCCTTCGGAAGTCTCATTATCGAGCATCACATCTACGGGAAACGAAAGGGCTTGGTTGGCTTTGTCGCCGATCATGGAGATGTGTCCGGTGATCTCTCGGGTGGGGAAGAGCTCGCTCGTGAGGCGTACGCTCTGGCCTTTGGTGAGCTGAAGGCGCTGTCGCTCGGTGACGTAACAAGAGACTTTGAGCTGGGAGTCATCGACGATCTCAAAGAGCTTGGCACCAGGATTGACAAAGCTCCCAACCTCCACGTAACTTTTGTAGACTTGGCCTGAGGTGGGGGCCACGACCGAAGCATCGGTAAGGCGGCGACGAGCAGCAGTGTAACGCCCTTCTGTGGCGACCATCTGGGTATGCATAGCGGCTAGTTGCTGGTCGGAAACCCCTCCTTGTGCGTGTGCATTTTCGAAGCGTTGGTAGTCTCGCTGAGCTGCCTCAAAGGCTACCTTAGCCGACTCAGCATCGGCACCGAGGGTTTCGGCATCGATCTGCAGGAGCAATTGCCCCCTTGAAACTCTATCGCCTTCTTTTGCTCGAAGGGCAATGACTCGCCCACCTATCGCTGAAGTAAGGGTTTGGTCGTGAATGCCACGCACCAGTCCGTTGGCGGTGAAGTCTAGGGAGTAGGGGTGTTCGTTGACGATTTCTGTGCGAACTGCTACGGCTGTTTGGTCGAGTAGGATACCCTCTGTCTTGGCTGCAGTACTTCTTTTATTGCCAATCAGGGTGAGCACGATGATCCCGATAACTACTATGATGACTATCGGGAGGAGAACTTTCTTTTTCATAAGAATATATATCGTTTAATGGTTGTTGGTGATCATTTCCATGACTTCGCCATTGACTTTCTTTAGGTCTATATAGGCTTGCATGTAGTCTCCTAAGGCGCTAGCATAGGAGAGCTGTGCTTGTATGAGGGATTGGGTGGCATTGAGTACGTCGGAGAGGGAGGCGAGGCCGGAGTCGAAGTTTTTCTGTGCTAGGTGGAATACCTCTTCGGCGAGGGCTTGGTTGTCTTTTTGTAGGGCGATGGTACTCTTGGTGTCTTGTAGCTTGAGAAGGGCATTTTGGCGTGCCATCTGTAGCGATTGCCCTAGCATCCGTAGATCCTCCTGTGCTTTGAGGAGGTCTATGTGGCTCTCCTTTACCTTGGCACTTCTCGAGAGTCCGCTGAAGATGGGGATCTTAAGGTTAAGGCCTACCATGGCGGTGGGATAGCTATAGCTGTTACTACTCTTGAAGAGTTGGTCGCTCATCCTATTATATTGTAGGTTGAATATCAGGGTGAGAGTAGGAAGATACTCGTACTTCTTGGCTCTATTTTGTAGTTGAGCCATCTTTTCGCGTGCTAGTAATTGTCGGTAGGCGACTTGCTGCATGAGGTTGAAGGGCCTGAAGGTATCGGCTTGGCTCTGACTGTCTACTAGTGAGAAGTCCATTGCCGGTAGCGAAATAGGTTGGTCGATATTCCATCCCATTTGTAACTTGAGTAGGTTTTTCTGTACCTCAAGGCCGCTTTCAATAGCCGCTTTTTGCGTCTTTAGGTTGGTGAGATTGACCCGTACTCGGTCTACATCGATACGCTTGACGAGGCCGTTGGCGTAGTTGACCTCCATCATTTTCAGCATCTTCTCTACAAGGTCTACACTTCTCCCCATCTGCTGCACTGCATAGTCTGTTACCTGAATGCCGTAGAATAGAGTGGCGGTTTTGGCCACCACCTCTTCCTCTGTAGCTTTGGCACCAAGTGTAGCCATCTCTTGGGATACCTTAGCGATGTTGAGAGTATTGAAGAGTGGCATATTGAGGATCTGCTGGCTAAGGGCTACCCCTGCATTAGCCGTGTACTTTGTGCCCATCTCCACGGTCATGTATTGCGATGCATTGGGGTCGCGCATCTTCTCTGGGAGCATATTATTCATGAAGTTGGGCATCACAAACTTTGCCTTCTTTAGGTTGTCATTGACGCCAGCAGAACCATTGATTTGAGGAAGAAGTGCTCCGAGCACCTCCTGACGAGCCAGCTTTGCCTTTTGCTGCTCGTAAGCAGACTTCTGGATGTCGCTATTGTGCTGCAGCGCATATTCCAGGCAGTCGGATAGCGTGTAGACCTCTTGGGCAGTGGCCTGCACGGGCATGACCATCAGAAGTAGGGCGGTGTACACAATCCACTTTCTCATCTTGCCAATTGAGGCGAAGGTGTCTGTGAATCGACCACCATCAGCATAAATGTTTTTGGATAGATACATGGTTGTGTGTTATTATTGTGTTGGTTGTTAGTTTTTATTCTTTGAGGAGCGCCCTCAGATAATACTTTATAATGTTGGCAAAGTATTCTTCCGAATAGGGGAGGCGACTACTGGTGACGGAGTGGATGTAAAATCCAAATATGGAGTAGGCCATATACTCACAGACGAAAGAAATGTCGATATCTGGGCGATAAACCCCTTCCTGGATCCCTTGCTGGAGGTTATTGGCCATTTTCTCCCGGAATAAATTGGAGCCCATAATGTGTCCGAGCATCGCTTGATTGGGGTTGCTTTGCATCAAGTCGGAGAAAAATACCGGATTGAGCTCGGTAAACAGGTTGTCGAGCTGATTAAAACAGCGTATGACGCTCTCTTCGGCACTTATATTGGGATTATCTAGATCTTTCAATGCGGTCTTGAAGTCTTCAGAGATCGCCTGGACGCACTCTTTAAGTAGTTCATCTTTAGAGCTGAAGTTATTGTACAGGGTTTTCTTGGTGATGCCCATCTTCGTCGCCATCTCATCTAGGGAAAGTCTGAAGCCTTCTTGCTTTAGGATCTCTATTGCCTTTCCGATATATTGTTTTTTGCGGTCAGTACTCATATAGTTGGTTGTTTTTAGTATGATTCGTTGTATCTTGGGACAAATATACACTTTTTCCACTAGAATAGTGTAATTAGTGCATATTTATTTCTTTCTTGGCTCTAATATTTTTGTATTAGGCATATAATCAATTGGTTATAGGATTGTTAAAATTAGGCTTTTGTGGGGTTTGCGAAGAAAAAGACGGGTATTATTGTTTTTCGCCCATATTATTGCCGAAAAATGGTGCGGATAGGGATTATTTGGGGCGTTTGTAACCTATTGGAGACTGTTGCACGAAGGCGATCTGCTACGTTGCTTTCGGGATTCGGGCTCGGTCACGTACGTGAGTACGCTCCCAGCGCCCTCACCCTCAGCGCCTTGCATCTCATCCTTCGTGCAACATTCTCTATTGATAATGAGTGCTGTATTTTGGCGTTAGTTGAGTTGCAACTAAGCAATTGCTTTGTTGCATCTCGTCGTTTGCTTAGTTGCAACTCGCCGATTGCTTAGTTGCAACTCAACTTTTGGCCTGCGCGGTTCTTAGATTTTTGGGGAAGTTATCGGGGAATAGCTTCTATCTAATTTAAGTAAATAGGTGCTTTCTTACTTAGAAATTGGTAAGATTGAGGTGATAATTTGATTAGTTATGAAATTATTATATATATTTGTAGGTAGTAATAGTTGCAATATTAATATTATGACGGAGAACGAATTTAGATTGCTATTTGATACCAACCCTAAGAATCTGCAGTATAAGCGACAGATTGTGGAGTATCTAGTGGATAATGGTCCTGAGACCTTGCCGGTATTGGCTCGTTTCTTGGGGGTGAGTGTGCCCACCATCAGTAAAATGGTGGGGGAGCTGGTGGATCATGGGCTATTGCGTAATTTTGGTAAGCTCGAGGCCTCTACCGGTCGGCACCCCTTTCTATTTGGTCTCACCGATAAGGACTTTTACTTCCTAGGGGTGGACTTTTCTTCCGAGCATATTAGCTTTGTACTGATGGACTTCTCGGGTAATCAGGTGCACTCCCAGATGGATATCCCCTTTAGGTTTGCCAATACAAAGGAGTGCCTTAATACTATTTGCAATGAAGTCAATAATTATATGGATCACGAAATAGATGTGCCACGTCACTCTATTGTGAGCATCGGTATCAATATTCTGGGCCGTCTCAATCCACATACTGGCTATAGCTATACCTACTTTAATTTTGAAGGGACTCCTCTCGCTACTTATTTTACTAATACCTTTGGCATCCCTACATTTATTGATAACGACTCGCGTGCTGCTGCATACGGGGAGTATATGTTGCATTATCGGCAGAAGGGGGAGAATCTGCTCTTCGTGCATGCTACGTGGGGGCTTGGTCTAGGCATCATTATAAATGGTGAGCCCTATGCGGGAAAGTCGGGCTTTAGTGGAGAGTTTGGGCATACCCATTGCTATGAGAATGAAGTGATTTGCCATTGCGGCAAGAAGGGGTGCCTGGAGACTGAGGCCTCTGGACGTGCGATGCACCGTAAGTTTATAGAGCGTGTGAAGCAGGGCGACCGCTCTATCATCACGGATAGTGGAAAGAGGATTGAGGATATCACGCTGGATGACCTGATTGAGGCGACGCTGAAGGAGGATATGCTCTGTATTGAGATCCTGGAGGAGGTGGGTGAGCAGCTAGGCTTGCATTTGGCCAACCTCATCAATCTCTTCAACCCTCATGTGGTGGTGATTGGTGGTCCGCTGGCACAGGTGGGTGACTACCTTATCCACCCCATCCAAAGTGCTATACGTAAGTATTCGCTCAACATGGTCAACCAAGATACCGAGCTAAAGCAGTCTATCCTCCTCCGCTATGCTGGTGTGATGGGGGCTTGTATGCTAGCAAGGAAAAAGGCAATCGCCTCCCTCACTGATTGACATAGTCTTTTCCATAAAATCAAAGGTCGTTCAAAGCGTTGGCTCTGAACGACCTTTATTTTGTATGCTTAGATCTCTTGTTTATCTATTCTGCTGTTTTCTTGATGCGGGCAAGATAGCAGGAGCGACAGAGGCAGGCGTATTCTTTCATAGCTCCAAGCACTACTACGCGATCATCATCTCCAAGGCGGTAGGAGAAATTGGCTGGGGCACCACAGTCCATACAGACTGCATGCACCTTCGTGACTCTATCAGCGATACTCATCAGAGCCGGCATAGACCCGAAGGGACGGCGCATAAAGTCCATATCCAGTCCTGACACGATCACCCGAATGCCATTATCAGACAATTTCTGACAAACGTCTATGATGCCGTTATCAATAAACTGAGCTTCATCTATGCCCACCACATCTGCGTCCTTAATCAGGTCTAGCATTTGTGCTGAGTTGGAAATAGGGATGCTTGGAATGGAGTTTTTGTCATGACTTACCACATTCGTGGCATGGTAGCGGGTATCGGTGACCGGCTTGAAAACCACCACCTTGAGTCGTGCGATCAGAGCCCTCTTGATACGTCGCATCAGCTCCTCCGTCTTGCCCGAAAACATTGAGCCACAGATGACCTCAAGCACTCCTGTCCGCCCCCCTTGTTGGTGATATCCTTCTGTGATTTGATCGTCTAGTGTCATATCTTATCAAGTTATTCTTTACGTAGTTTGGCAAATTTAAGAATCAATTGGCGAACTGAGTTATCCTCCAATCGCACACTCACTTTACTTCCCATAATTGAAGTCTCCACGAAACCAAGGATTTCACACCTTCCTAGGTGATTGTGATAGACGATGTCCCCTTTCTTTAGGTCGGTATCGGCTGCCGTATCTGTCAGCACCTCATTTTCTCTACCACTTGGGCCATCACTACCTACCTGCCGACTATGCTTGATGCGAGTCATCCGCTTTGGAGCAGAGGGAGTGGGGGGAAGGTCACGATGCAATTGTTGTAGCTTTTCAATGGCTTTCTCCATAACTCCTCCCGAAACGATTCCAGAGTTATCTTTCACATACTTCGGGTCTAGCTCCCTCAGGAATCGACTTGGCATGGCCATATTAGTTTGCCCATTTACCATCCGCTCCCTAGCATAGCTCAGGGTGCAGTGTTCTTTCGCACGTGTAATTGCCACGTAGAGTAGGCGACGCTCCTCCTCAATATCAGCTATACCAGTGCTTCTATTACTTGGAATTATACCCTCCTCTAGTCCCACACAAAATATATGGTCAAATTCAAGGCCTTTGGAGGCGTGCATGGTCATCAGAGTCACCTTTGGGGTGTCGTCGTCTTCAGTATCTTGATCGGTATAAAGCGTCATCTCCCTTACAAAGTCCTCAAGAGAGGGCTCTTCTTCGCCTTGCTCCAGTTTTCTTCGGGTGATAAAATCATCTAGGGCACTCACCAGCTCCGCAATGTTGTCCATTCTAGACTGTCCCTCTACGCTCCCATCATTGTACATCGCCTTTAGCCCTGTTAGTTCAATTACCTTCTGGAGATAGGGGATTGGGGCTAGATCATCAGCTAGACTTGTAATCACCTCTATCAGCTCCACGAAAGCACTTAGCTTGCTGATCCCTGCACCTCGCACCACACCTGAGAGTTGCTCTGGACTTTTGGCGGTGCTCATCAGAGACAACCCCTTTTCATTGGCCACTTTAGCTATGCCTTCAAAGGTCACCGCCCCAATTCCTCTTGCCGGCACATTGTAGACCCTTCGGAAGGCCTCATCATCATCAGGATTGATCACCAACCTTAGATAAGCGAGTAAATCCTTCACCTCTTTTCTATCGAAAAAGGAGAGCCCGCCATAGATGCGGGTGGGGATGCTAAACATCTTGAGATACTGCTCTAGCAATCTACTCTGTGCATTGGTGCGATATAGAATGGCAATATCCTCAGGGTTGGTATCAGAGTGGATCAGTTGATTGACCTGTGCCGCTACCTGCTGAGCCTCCATAGGTGCACTAAACGACTCAAAAAGCAGAGATTTCTCACCTTTACCAGCTACTGCCTCTACCACCTTAGGGATCCGCTTTTCATTTTTGGCGATCAACCCATTCGCTAGCTCCACAATATTGCCAGTCGAGCGGTAATTCTTGGTGAGCTTAAATAGCTTAGCCCCAGGGAAGGTAGTTTGGAAGTTGATGATATTATCTATCACCGCCCCTCTAAAAGAGTAAATACTCTGAGCATCATCACCCACTACCATCAGCTCCGTAGAAGGTCCTTTGAGTTGCTGAACAATCTTATGCTGAACCCTATTAGTATCTTGGTACTCATCGATGAGAATATACCTAAACCTCTCATGGAAGGTGGCTTTTACATCTTCATGTTGTTGCAACAGTCGAAGCATATTCAGCAGAAGGTCATCAAAGTCCATCGCATTAGCTCGTTGGCACCTCGTCTCGTACTCCCGATATATTTTGGGCAATGCGGGTACGCTTTTTCGGAGGTCATGCCTATGGGCTACCATCTCATCTGCTAGGTCTCTAGGCGAAAGCCCACTATTTTTAGCATTAGAGATCTCCGCCTGAATGTAGCTAGGCTTGTACATCTTTTCATCTAGTTGGAGCTCTTTCACGATCATCTTCACCAAAGACTTAGAGTCGGTGGTATCATAGATTGTATACGAATGATTGTACCCTAAGCGGTCGGCATAGCTCCTCAAAAAGCGAGCAAATACCGAGTGAAACGTCCCCATAGTGATCAATCCTGCCACCGGGCCTCCTACCAGTGTGCCGATACGCTCTCGCATCTCCCGAGCTGCTTTATTCGTAAAGGTCAGTGCCAATATCTGGAAAGGAGCCACCCCTTCGGTAAGGAGGTAGGCGATCTTTGTGGTGAGCACCCTCGTTTTGCCCGACCCAGCACCTGCCAGTATCAAGCTATCAGAGCCGCTATGGACTACCGCCTCTTTTTGCTCAGGATTGAGCTCCTTAAGTAGTTCTTCTCTATTCATTTTTGCTTTAATTCATCCCTTAAGAAAGGAGTGGTATACCCCTTATCTTGTGCGATCATCTCTTCTGGAGTTCCTTCAAAAACAATGCGACCTCCCTTTTCGCCCCCCTCAGGACCTATCTCAATGATGTGATCCGCCACTTTGATGACATCTAGATTGTGCTCAATGATCACTACCGTATTGCCTTTGTCTACCAATTTCTGAAGAATATTCATCAGTACCCGGATATCCTCAAAATGAAGTCCTGTAGTGGGTTCATCTAGGAAGTAAACCGTCTTCCCCGTATCCCGCTTCATCAATTCTGTGGCGAGCTTTACCCGCTGTGCTTCTCCGCCAGATAGCGTATTGCTCGACTGTCCTAGCTTGATATAGCCCAGCCCCACATCTTGCAGAGCCTTTATCTTCCGTAGGATATTTGGCTGGGTGTCGAAAAACTCTACCGCCATATTCACTGTCATATCCAGTACATCGGCGATTGATTTTCCTTTGTACCTCACCTCCAACGTCTCCCGATTATAGCGACGCCCTTTACACGTCTCGCACGGCACATAGACATCGGGTAGGAAGTTCATCTCAATCTTTTTATAACCATTGCCTTTGCAGGTCTCACATCGTCCACCCTTCACATTAAACGAGAAACGCCCTGGCTTATAGGCACGAATCTTGCTCTCCGGCATCTCCACAAAGAGATTGCGGATATCTGTAAACACCCCCGTATAGGTCGCAGGATTGCTTCGTGGCATCTTTCCAATGGGTGATTGATCTACCTGCACCACCTTATCCACCTCTTCAATCCCCTCAATTGTTTTATAGGGTAGGGGTTCCTCCAAAGAGCGATAAAAGTGCTTGGAGAGGGCTGGGTAAAGGGTGTCATTGATGTAGGTTGACTTCCCGCTCCCCGATACCCCCGTCACCAGTACTAGCTTTCCTAATGGAATCTCTAGCGTATCCCCTTTGAGATTATTCCCAGTGGCGCCAATCAATCGGAGCGAACTTCCTTTCCCCTTTCTCCGACTAGTGGGTACCTCAATAGCTTTGGTGCCATTAAGATACTGTGCTGTTAACGTATCCGCCGAGAGCATCTCCTTTGGCGTGCCACTATAGATTACCTTTCCACCCTTGCGTCCAGCTCCAGGACCCATATCTACGATGTAGTCCGCTGCCAGCATCATA
Source organism: Porphyromonas somerae DSM 23386 (assembly GCF_000372405.1). Lineage (GTDB taxonomy): Bacteria > Bacteroidota > Bacteroidia > Bacteroidales > Porphyromonadaceae > Porphyromonas_A > Porphyromonas_A somerae. The sequence continues at coordinate 20,924 of NZ_AQVC01000019.1, forward strand.
TCCTTATCGTGCTCTACCACGATCAGCGAATTGCCTTGATCCCGAAGTCGTTTTAGTGATTCTATCAGCCTTGTATTATCTCTCTGGTGCAGACCGATGCTCGGCTCATCTAGAATATAAAGCACATTCACCAGCTTACTTCCTAGCTGTGTAGCCAGCCTAATTCTCTGCATCTCTCCGCCCGAAAGCGAACCAGTAGTGCGATTAAGCGTGAGATAGTCCAACCCCATCTCCAGTAAAAACTCCAGACGGTTCACAATCTCCTTGATAATCTCCTTCGCCACCACCTTCTTCCGCTTCTCAATCTTGTCGGAGACCCCCGTGATCCACTCTAGCAGCTTAGGAAGCGACCAATTACAAACCTCAGAAATATCGTGCCCATCAATCTTAAAAGAGAGTGCTACCTTATTAAGTCGCTTACCTCCGCAAGATGGACAACACTTGTAAGTACTAAACTGATTGGCCCACTTACGTATTTTGCTCGATTCCTCCTCGTCTGCTAAAGCCCTGAGATAGGCAATCAGCCCATCATACGAAAAGAGACGCTCCACCTTACCTGTTGCCTCCACTTTGTGCTTGAGAGGATAGTCTACACCATTCATAATATCATCCATCAGCTCCTCTGGAAACTCCTTAATCGGGTCATTGATGGTGAAACCGTGGTGCTCAGTGATCGCCTCTAGTTGCTTAAATATCATATTGGGCTTAAAGTTGCCCAATGGAGCCAGTCCTCCCTGACGAATGGTTCGAGAGGGGTCGGGGATGATCTTGCTCATATCAGGAGCCGGAACCTCCCCAATGCCCTTACACTTGGGGCAAGCTCCCTGGGGTGAGTTAAAGGAAAAGGTATGTGGTGCTGGCTCTTCAAAGCTTTCGCCCGTCTCGGCATCCATCAATTGCTTACTGTAAAATAGGGGCTCCTCTGTAGATTGATACTTCTGAACCATCACGACGCCTTTTCCAAGATGAAGTGCCACTCGAAGTGCCTCCTTTAACCGAGAAAGCGACTCTTCATTCTCTTGTAGAGCCAACTTATCAATAAGCACCTCTACCCTATGGTTTTGGTATCGTGCTAATGCCAGTCCAGGTTTCAGCTCCAGCATCTCTCCATCGGCACGAACATAGAGATAGCCCTTTCGTCGCATACTCTCTAGAAGCTCCCGGTAGTGCCCTTTTCGATCCCGCACTATCGGGGCAAATATTTGGATGCGTTGGTTGTTGAAGTCCCTACATACCATAGCGAAGATTTGCTCCTCATTGTGGCTGACCATCGCCTTGCCCCCTTTGCTATAAGCGGTAGCGGTGCGTGCATAGAGCAGTCGCAAAAAGTCATAGATTTCTGTCGTGGTGCCTATGGTACTCCTTGGGTTCTTGACAGTGGTCTTTTGCTCGATGGAGATAACAGGCGAGAGCCCAATGATTTGGTCTACGTCTGGACGTTCGAGATTACCGAGGAAGCCTCTTGCGTATGCCGAAAAGGTCTCAATATAACGTCTATTCCCCTCCGCATATATGGTGTCAAAAGCAAGCGACGACTTTCCACTACCACTCAAGCCTGTGACTACGGCAAGTGAATGGCGAGGAATCTCTACATCTATATCTTTGAGATTGTGTTCGCGAGCCCCCAGCACCACCAATTGTTGCTCTTGTGACTGGCTATTTATATTATTATTCTTGTCCATTTTTACTACCCTATATGACTTGCAAACTTAACCATTTTATTTGAGGTGTTCATCTAAAATAATAGATGGGGTCAGCAGATTCTCCTTGCGGGTTAGCCCCCTTGTCAAGAACAAGACAATTACATGGGTAGATCGCCATCTCTATGTGCCTCCATAAAACCTCCATGCTGGTAGGGAAAAGTTGAGATGCAACTAAGCAATCGGCGAGTTGCAACTAAGCATTTGCCGAGTTGCATCTCGCCGATTGCTTAGTTGCATCTCGGTTGACGCTAATATATAGTGTTGAATTTCAATTGATTGTAAAAGGAGTCTCAAAGACCCTTTTTTAGCCTGATTCTTCATCTTATTTTGCAGCTTGAAATTCTGAAAAGTAGGGTGCCTCGTGTGGGGGTAAAGTATATGATTACAATGCCACAGTTGCTGAAATGCGAAGAGGCATATTACCTTCCTTGAGACTGTTGCACGAAGGCGATCTGCGGCATTGCTATCGGAATTCGGGTTCGGTCACGTACGTGAGTACGCTCCCTTCACCCTCATCCTCAGCGCCTTTTTGAGTACCTTGGCAGCCTAGCGGCTGCCTTGCATCTCATCCTTCGTGCAAAGTCTCGGCACATTTGAAGCAAATGTGCGAGAATGGCACTTCGTGCAACATTCTCTTCCTTCATTTTGACCCGATCATAAAAATAGAGGAGCAAAGGGAGTTCATTATCTCCCTTTGCTCCTCTAAATATGCTTGTTAAGTCTTACTCTTGCTCTAGGCGAAGAGTCTCAGTTGTCTGGTCACAAACCTCGCTAGGTCCAAAATATTGGATCGGTCCTGGATAAACAAAGCAGGTCTCGTGAGCCCACTTATCACGATACTGTTCAAAGGTCTTGAAAGGCTTGCCCTCAAGTTCTACCAGTGCCTTGCGAATAACAGGTTTCATAGAACCGTGGCGGCGCTCCATATTCATCATCATAGTGATAGGAATACCACCAGCTTTCCACTCTGCTGCAGGGCGAGTAGTATTGCGGATAGAGCTCATATAGCCCGTCTTGCCTGCTGCAATCAATTGAGCTGCATTGTAGCCAAGGCTATAGCAGTAGTCGGCATCAAAGTTGGATGGAGCAGCACAACGACCTTCGTACCCGAAGAAGTGACGCTGGATGCTAAATTTACCTACATACTTACCCTCTGCCTTCCACTCTTTGAGCTTCTCCTTAACCATTTCGGCAAGGAGCTTCTCAGTCTCGATCAGCGATACCTGCACATTGCCGTGAGGGTCACGGTCTAGAGTGAGCTGGCGTGCCACATCCTCTGGCAGTGACTTGAAGACCTTGCTATTCTCTGCAGAAAGACGGTCTATCACAAACTCTCTCTGAGCCTCCTTATTTAGCTTGGCAAATGCATCGCCCTCATGGGCTAATAGATCATTGAGCTCGGCAATGAGGGCATTCATTGCTGGGATAAACTCGATCAAACCCTCAGGAATCAATACGGTACCGAAGTTAAGGCCTTCTTTCGCTCTATCAGCCACGATCTGAGCAATGTATGTGACGATATCATCAAGACTTTGTTCCTTTGCCAGTACCTCCTCAGAGACGATGCAGATATTAGGCTGGGTTTGAAGAGCACACTCCAAAGCAATATGCGAAGCGGAGCGACCCATCAACTTGATGAAGTGCCAATACTTACGTGCAGAGTTGCAGTCTCTCTGGATATTGCCAATCAATTCAGAGTAGACCTTAGTGGCGGTATCAAAACCAAAGGAGCTCTCAATCTGCTCATTCTTAAGGTCGCCATCAATAGTCTTTGGGCAACCCAATACCTGAACACCAGCATTGATCTTCTTGTAGTACTCTGCCAAAACGCATGCATTGGTGTTGGAGTCGTCACCACCGATAATGACGAGTGCCTGGATATCTAGCTTACGAAGGATGATTAGACCCTTATCAAACTGCTCCTCAGTCTCAAGCTTGGTACGACCAGAGCCGATGATATCAAAACCACCAGTATTGCGGTACTCATCCATAATTTCGCTGGTGATCTCCATATACTTATGGTCGATAAGTCCGGCAGGACCCATTAAGAATCCATAGAGCCGGCTATCCTTATTTATCTTCTTGATGCCGTCAAAGATACCTGCAATCACATTGTGTCCGCCAGGAGCTTGACCCCCTGATAGGATCACGCCGACGTTGATTGGCTTGGTATGCAATGGTGCATCTCCCTTTTCAAATGCAATCGTAGGAAGTCCGTAGGTGTTTGGGAAGAGTTGCTTAATCTCTTCTTGGTCATCTACTGAGTGGGTAGGATTACCCTCTACTACCTTTACATTGCCCTTTAGTGCATTGGGAAGTTTAGGCTCATATTTTGAGCGAGCCTTTTGAAGTGGACTAATTGTTCTCATCTTTCTTATCTAAATTATATAGTTGAATAACCTATCTATCTCTATGAAAGTCGAAGCGCTTTGGCTCTCTATCTCTGCTTCGACTGCCTGGGCGTTTTTGGTCATTGGTACGGACAAATATCAGCATCAATGCTAGATTAACCACCAAAATCAAGGTGCAACCCCCAAAGAGTAGCCCCTTGGCGCCTGGTAGTAGTACAAAGAAGAGTATACTACCTATCAGACACAATACAATCAGCACAAGAAGTGTCCGCTTAAAACCTTTCCAAAATCCAGCAGATGGTGCCATAACCTTACTTATAAACTATTTTAATTATCGGCTTACTTTACAAAGATACTCATTTATCGCCAATAAACCGCTATTTAATAGGTAATTTAGGGCCTTTATAAAGAGACGTTTTTGTGGTGGTTGCTACTTTTTTGTATCTTTGAAGAAGAGGTATGGGAGTGATGAAATATACTATATAATATAGGAGTGCGAGAAGAAGATGGAACGGATTTTAGTAACAGGTGGTGAGGAGCTATTGGCTCGACACTTTGAGAGGATGTATCGTGGGGTCTATGATGTACGACTGCTTTGTCGGCGTCCTTCAAGAGCTGGTGAGTTTTATTGGAATCCTCTACGTGACGAGCTAGACCCGGCCGCTTTAGAGGGGGTGAATCATATAGTACATACGGCTGGTATAGCTGGCGTGGGAAGTCGCCTAGACCTTAGAGGTAGGGATCGCTTGTGGCGTGAGCGTGTGGGAGGTGCCGCTTTGATCGGGCGTCATCTATTGGCTAGTGGTGCTCAGCTTGAGAGCTTCGTAAACGTTTCTTCTACAGCTATATATGGAAGTGGCCTAGACCCATACATTCACACTGAAGCATCACCTGTCGGGAGTGGTTTCCTTGCCGGTCTCTATGTAGGTGGTGAGGAGGAAGCGTATCTACTTGAGGCCGAAGCATTGGCTAAGAGGTGGGTATCGCTTAGAATGGGGAAGGTGCTTTGTGGTTATGGCGGAGTGCTACCATATATGACCGTTGGTGGTAATTATGGACTTGCCCTACTGTGTGGCATAGGTCAACAGCTAGTACCTTGGGTGCATGTGAGTGATGCCATGAGGTCTATTTGGCTAGCTATTGAAAACCGTGAGATGCGTGGGGTGTACAATGTCGTTGCTCCAGAATGGGTTAGTTATCGGGAGATAGCTACATTATCGGCTCAGATGAGGAGTGGACGGTCACTCCCTCTACCTATCCCTCGTGGTGTATGGCGTGCTGCTGTCGGGGCTTGGGGCGGTCCACTGATGCATAGCCAGAGGGTCGCTTCTGAGCGGATTGAGGAGCTGGGTTTTGACTACTTATATCCAGATATTTCTGGAGCATTGCAACATATTTATGGGGAATAATGAAGGATTGGGAAAGCTTTACCTAATCCCCATAGAGCTGGGTAATGTGGAGGTAGAGCAGTATCAACCACAGCGGACATTGGAGCTCCTTGGTCGACTTCGCTATTATGTGGTGGAAAATGCTCGGACTGCTCGGAGATATTTGTCCCGGTCGGTGCCAGGGCTAGATATTTCCTCTTTGACAATCTATGAGCTAGATAAGCATCAAGGGTATTCCTATCCTCGGGAGGAGGTTATGGAGCTACTTCGTCAGGGTGAAGATGTGGGAGTGATGAGTGAGGCAGGTTGCCCTGGGGTAGCCGACCCTGGTCACCGTGTCGTGATTGATTGCCACCGTGCTGGTATGCGAGTGGTTCCCTTGGTAGGGCCTTCGTCTATCTTACTTTCTCTAATGGCTTCTGGATTTAATGGTCAATATTTTACCTTTTATGGTTATCTCCCACATGACCGTGCCTCACGGCGTCAGCAGCTACTAGAGTGCCAACGTCGTGCGCTGGATAAGGGAGAAACACAGATATTTATTGAAGCACCTTATCGTAATGACCAATTGATAAGAGAGCTGTGTGACCTTCTCTCCCCAGCGCTGTACCTTTCTGTAGCAGTGGACTTGACTACAAGTGAGGAGGAAATCACCACTTTGCCTCTTTCTCTTTGGTCAAAGCATCTAAAGGGAGGTCTTTCGTACCACAAGCGCCCTGCAATCTTTTTGCTTGGTAGAGGAGACGACTAGTCAACTCATCTTATTAGCAGCTTTTATTTATGGGATTATATTGTAAGAAGAGATGATGATTAAGGTGTATGATGATTCTGCAACACCAGAGAGGGTGCTTGCAACGCTATCTGAGGCTTTGGGGCGTGGAGAGCTTTTGATTCTCCCTACCGACACTCGATACAGCTTGTGTGGTGACGCACTCAATCAGGTGTGTGTCAAGGAATTAGCCAGAATAAAGGGAGTTGAAGTAGAGCGTACTACCTTTTCACTCCTCTTGAGCAACCTCTCACAGGTTAGTGAATATGCTCGTATGGATGACTCAGCTTTTCGACTCATGCGTCGCAATTGTCCAGGTCCCTTTACCTTTGTTTTACCAGCGGGTCACAACCTTCCACGGCTATATCGTGGGCGTAAGGAGGTAGGGATTCGTATACCTAGACATTGTTTTGTGAGAGAGCTTGTCGACTATTTTGGTCATCCCTTAACTGGTTTTTCACTGCCTTTAGATCGAGATGGTACTGATGATGAAGCTTATGGCTATGACCCAAGTCTGATGGAAGAGCAGTGGGGAAATGAGGTGGCTTATGTAGTAGATGGAGGAATAGGGCAACTTGTAGATAGCACTGTAGTCTCTTGCCTTCAAGAACCATTTGAAGTGATAAGAGAGGGAGTAGAAGTGCTTAAATAATATAGAATATGACTTAATTAAGGCATAAAATAGATTAAAACGGCACCCTTCCTAAAAATATTCATCTAAATACTTGCATAAGTAAGAAATATCTCTTATCTTTGCACCGTGTTTTTCATAGTATTAGATTTTAGGTTAATATTAAGATTGAAGGTTGTCGTGAGACAGCCTTTTTCTTTTTTATAGTAGTGGTATGATAAGTGAGGGGATTTTTAATGACTATGGAAGCTATCTAAGAAGTGTTTTTCCTGATTTTAAGGTGCAGAAGCTCTCGGTGAATGTAGGCTTGACTTGCCCCAATCGTGATGGCACAAAGGGTAGGGGCGGGTGTACCTACTGCATCAATAGTTCTTTTAGTCCTAGCTATGTAGGTAAAGGTGGAGTAGCTGAGCAGTTGGAGGCTGGAAAACGTTTTTTCGGACGTAAGTACCCCAATATGAAATACCTCGCTTACTTCCAATCATATACCAATACCTATTCTTCTTTGGACCATCTTGTGGCTCTATATGAGGAGGCCTTGGCTACCCCTGATGTGGTAGGTCTTGTTGTGGCAACGCGACCCGACTGCGTTGATGAGGAGGTGCTAGATTATCTTACTGAAATAAATCAGCGGACGTTTGTGGCAATTGAATATGGGGTGGAGAGTACACTCGATAAGACGCTTGAAAGCGTTCATCGTGGTCATACATTTGCGGAGGCTGAAAAGGCGATTCATGATACTGCTACACGGGGTATTACAGTAGGGGCACACCTTATTATAGGATTACCTGGTGAGACATATTCCGACTTTGAGTTGCACATTGATCGCCTCGCCTCTCTCCCCATCACTACGCTTAAGATGCACCAATTACAGATCCTAAAGGGAACGATTATGGCTCATCAATATAGGAGCAATCCTGAGACATTCAGCCTTTTCACACCCGAGGAGTATGTAGATGTGATTTGTAGACTTCTACGGAGGTTGCCAAGAAGAATATATCTTGATCGATTCGTTTCCCAATCCCCTCCTGAGCTATTGATGGCTCCTAAGTGGGGGTGGAAAAACTACCAATTTGTACACCTTATAGAACGAAGAATGCGTGAAAATGGGTGGCAACAAGGCGACCTTTTCCTTTAGTGGTTGGAGGCGAGCATCTCATCGGCGAGGACGAGGCTGGTCATCGCTTCAATGATGGGGAGGACGCGGGGGAATACGGAGGCGTCGTGGCGCCCTTTTATGGTGATCTCTGTTGGTTGACCGGAGGTGGTGACGGTTTGCTGTGGTATGGCGATGGAGGGGATCGGTTTGAAGGCTGCTCGGAAATAGATCTGGCTTCCTGTGGAGATACCGCCCAAGACGCCGCCAGAGTGGTTGGAGGTCATCTTGATCACTCCCTTCTCTGAGGTGAAGGAGTCATTGGCCTGTGACCCTTTCATTGCTACCAACTCAAATCCATCTCCCATCTCAAAACCTTTGCAGGCATTGATACCGAGCATTGCCTCTGCTAGCCGAGCATCGAGTTTGCTGTAGAGTGGGCTACCCCAACCGACGGGTACCCCCTCCACCACTACGGTAGCGACGCCCCCAAGGGTATCCCCCTCCTGCCTCACCTTTGTGAGGAGTTGGTGCATCTCTTGATCTACTTGAGGGTCTGGACAGCCCATCTCTCCTAGTTCCTCCCACTGGTATTGGTAGTGGCTTGGGAGTTTTATTTCGCCTATCTGCGAGGTGAAGGCTCTGAGCCTTATTCCCTGCTCTCGGAGCAATTGGTAGGCGATTGCCCCTGCCACCACGCGTACCACCGACTCTCTGGCACTTGCCCTTCCGCCGCCTCTATGGTCGCGGATACCGTATTTCATCTGATAGGTAAAGTCGGCATGAGAAGGGCGATAGACCTCTTTGAGGGCATCGTAGTCGCCACTTCTTTTCTGCTGGTTTGGCAGAAGAAATGCGAGGGGTGTGCCGGTTGTTTTTCCCTCCATAAGGCCTGAGATAAACTCTGGCTGATCGGCTTCGGTGCGTGGGGTACTGACCCCTGCCAATCCTTTACGACGTTGTAGTGCCTCTTGAATCAGCGTGAGATCTAGCTCCACTCCGGCGGGACAACCATCGATCACTCCACCCACATAAGGACCGTGCGACTCGCCAAATGTGGTGAGCCTAAAATATCTACCAAATGTATTCATCACCCATAAAATGCATAAGCCAATAAAATTGCTGTCACCGCTCCCACTGCATCGGCAATGAGCGAGACGCCAAGTGTGTAGCGGGTTTTGGTGATGGCCACACTACCGTAGTAGAGTGCCAGCACGTAGAAAGTGGTATCGGTGGTGCCCTGAACAATACAGACTAGGCGACCGACAAAGGAATCGGCACCAAAGGTGGACATGGCATCAATCATCAATCCTCTCGCCCCACTTCCGCTGAGAGGTTTCATCAGAATCGTTGGCAGTGCATCTACCCACGTGGTATCTACTCCTATGGCTCCAAATAGCGAGGCGACTCCCATGGTGAGCCAATCCATGGCTCCACTAGCTCTAAATATTGCCACTGCTACTAGTATTGCTACGATGTAGGGAATGATGGTCACCGCCGTCTGGAATCCCCCTTTTGCCCCCTCTATAAAATCTTCATACACATTTCGCTTGGCGAGGAGGCCACTGCCTATAAATAATGCCACGGCACTCAGCAATACCACATGGCTGATGGCGGTAGAGTAGGTGGTGAGGAGCTCTTTATCGGCCCCTTTCACCATAAACGAAAGGGACACGACCAACGCCACAAATAGACCTGCTGGAAGTAAGAAGGGCCACTTAAGTAGGTTGATCCTCTGCTTCCACGATACCAGCAATACCGCCGTAAGGGTGCTTGCACCCGTTGCTATGAGAATGGGTAGAAAGATATCGGCCGGCGACGCACTCCCCAGTTGGTGTCGGAACATGATGATGGTGATGGGGATGAGGGTGAGCCCACTCGCATTGATGGTGAGGAACATGATCATCGCATCAGATGCGGTATCCTTTTTGGGATTGAGGGTCTGTAGCTCCTTCATTGTCTGCAGTCCCAATGGGGTAGCTGCATTGTCGAGCCCCAGTAGGTTGGCACTGAAATTCATCAGCATCGTACCTAGTACGGGTGCCCCTTTCGGTAGGGTAGGGAAGATGACTTGAAAGAAAGGGGCGGTCCACCTTGCGAAGCGAGCGATGAGGCCGCTCTTCTCTGCCACACGAAGTAGCCCTTGCCAGAGTGCCAGGATCCCTGCTAACCCTAATGATATATTAAAAGCGGTGGTGGCAGTATCAAAGAGTGCCTGCACCATCTCACTAAATAGGGTGGCATCACCTGAGGTGATTACCCGTACTACCCCTACGAGTATCCCTACCAGGAAGAATGCCACCCATATATAGTTGAGGAGCATAAGCCGCTACACCATCTTCACGAGGAAAAAGTTCTTCTTGCCCCTCTGTATCAGCATATACTTGTCGTTCAGAAGGTCGGCAGAGGTGGGTTGGTACTGGAAGTCCGTCACCTTCTCGCCATTGAGGCTTACCCCGCCACTTTGAATCAGTTTGCGTAGCTCACTATTGCTATTGAAAAACTTGCACTCGCCCACTAAGAGGTCCATGAGGCCTATAGAGGCTGATAGCTTATCCTTGGAAACCTCTGCCATTGGCACGCCTTCAAACACGCTGAGGAAGGTCTCTTCGTTGAGCTTATGGAGTGTCTCTACACTGGAGCGACCAAATAGAATTTCTGAGGCCTGCACTGCTAGGTCGTACTCTTCACGAGAGTGTACCATCACTGTGATCTCCTCTGCTAGCTTTGACTGTAGGATTCGCTTGTGAGGAGCCTCACGATGCTCTGCCTCTAATGCCTCTATCTCTTCACGGCTGAGACTGGTAAAGATGCGGATGAAGCGGCCAGCATCTTCGTCGGAGACATTCATCCAGAACTGGTAGAACTTGTAAGGCGAAGTATATCGTGGATCGAGCCACACATTGCCACTCTCAGTCTTGCCAAACTTGGTGCCATCGGCTTTGGTGATGAGTGGGCAGGTGACGGCGTAGGCTTGACCTCCTAGGCGACGCCTGATCAATTCTACTCCTGTGGTGATATTGCCCCACTGGTCGGAACCACCCAACTGTACACGGCACCCTTGGTGCTCGTAGAGGTATTGGTAGTCGTAGGCTTGAAGCAACTGGTATGAAAACTCGGTGAAGGAAAGGCCTGAACCACCTTCGCCTGCTACCCGCTTCTTCACGGAGTCTTTTGCCATCATATAATTGACGGTGATGTGCTTGCCAACGTCGCGGATGAAGCTGAGGAAGGAGTAGTCTTTCATCCAATCGTAGTTGTTCACCAATACCGCGGCATTGGGGGCATCACTTTCAAAGTCCAAAAACTTGGAGAGCTGTTTCTTGATGCACTCCTGATTGTGGCGAAGGGTCTCCTCGTCCAAAAGCTGGCGCTCGGCCGACTTGAGGGAGGGGTCGCCAATCATACCGGTAGCTCCACCCACTAGGGCAATAGGTCGGTGACCTGCCTGCTGAAAGTGGCGTAGCATCATCACTCCTACTAAGTGACCAATGTGGAGCGAATCGGCGGTGGGGTCGATGCCTACATAACCCGAGGCCGGCCCCTTCATAAGCTCTTCTTCGGTCCCTGGCATCATGTTGTGAATCATCCCTCTCCACTCTAATTCCTTAATAAAGTTCATCGCTAATACCTTTATATAATGTATGGAAAAATCAATCGGTTACAAAGCTACCAAATTAATGGCAGATAAGTGAGTGACAACGTGAAGTAAAATGAAAAAAGAGGTGCTTTTGGGGTGTCTTATCGGACAAGTCGGACAAGTCGGAGCACCCTCCTGGGTGCTCTCTTCTATGAGAATGGCACTTCGTGCAATTTTCTGAATTTGTAAGAAGCTGATATTCAATACTATATAAAAGATAAAACTTAGTTGCAACTAAGCGATCGGCGAGTTGCAACTAAGCAAATGCCGAGATGCAACAAAGCAATTGCTTAGTTGCAACTAAACTTTTGACCACTTGAGACTGTGGCTTTTTAGGCTCCTTTTTGGTGGGGCTTATCGGACAAGTTGGACAAGTCGGACGGATCGGACGAGTCGGACTGTGGTTTCCTGAAAAAGGTTGTTAGGCCCTGGCTCCACTCGGCAGGGGGTTCTGTAGAGAGTGATATTTTTGGTAGCTTTGCAGTAAGGGAGGGAGTGAGGAATATTGACTATTTAGAGAATAAGTTTTGGGTGTTGGCATGAAGGTAGCACTTATTACAGGTATTACGGGTCAGGATGGTTCGTATCTTTCCGAGTTTTTACTCGGAAAGGGGTATGAGGTGCATGGTGTGATGCGTCGGAGTAGTTCTTTCAATACGGGTCGTATTGAGCATCTTTATCTAGATGAGTGGATCAGGGATATGCACGAGGGGCGGTCACTGCACCTTCACTATGGTGATATGACCGACTCTAGTTCACTTCTACGTATTCTGCAGGAGGTGAAGCCAGATGAAGTGTACAACTTAGCGGCACAGAGCCATGTGAAGGTCTCCTTTGAGGTGCCTGAGTACACCGCTGAGACGGTGGCTCTTGGGACGCTGAGACTTTTGGAAGCGGTTAGGATTCTTGGGATGGGAGATAAAGTGCGGATTTACCAAGCCAGTACCTCGGAACTTTTTGGGAAAGTGGTGGAGAGCCCACAGAACGAGCAGACCCCCTTTCGACCCTCTTCGCCCTATGCGGTGGCGAAGCAGTATGCCTATTGGATTTGCCATAACTATCGAGAAAGCTATGGAATGTACGTGGCGAATGGGATCCTCTTTAATCACGAGAGTGAGCGGAGGGGAGAGACCTTTGTGACGCGTAAGATCACCTTGGCGGCGGCGAGGATCGCGGCTGGAGTACAGGATAAGCTCTATTTGGGTAACCTTAGTGCCCTTCGTGACTGGGGCTATGCCAAGGATTATGTGGAGTGTATGTGGCTGATGCTACAGCAGGAGTCTCCTCGGGACTTTGTGATTGCGACAGGGGAGCAGCACTCAGTGCGGGAGTTTGCAACACTTGCCTTTGCCTTTGCTGGTATTGAGCTCGAGTGGGAGGGGAGTGGCTTGGAGGAGAAGGGTGTGGACCGTAAGAGTGGTCGGGTATTGGTGGAGGTGGACCCTCGTTTCTTTAGACCATCGGAGGTGGAGACGCTTTTGGGAGACCCTGCAAAAGCACGTAAGGAGCTGGGCTGGAATCCGAGGGCTACCTCTTTTGAGAAGTTGGTGCAGAAGATGGTGGAGCATGATATGGCTCTGGTACAGAGTAGTGGTGGTGCAGTGCGCTAACAGGGGGTGTGTTGGGTGATGAATAAGGATAGTAAGATATATGTGGCTGGGCATCGGGGGTTGGTGGGCTCGGCAATTTGGAACAATTTAAAAGCACGTGGGTACCATAACCTTGTGGGACGGACGCATCGGGAACTGGACCTTTTGGATCCCGTGGCTACTCGTCGGTTTATGGAGCAAGAGCAACCGGAAGGGGTTATCCTAGCGGCTGCTAAGGTGGGCGGTATTGTGGCTAATCAGCGGTATCGGGCCGACTTCATCTATGAGAATCTGCAGATTCAGCAGAATGTGATTGGGGAGAGTTGGCGGTGTGGGGTGCAGCGGTTGCTCTTCTTGGGCAGTAGCTGTATCTATCCTCGTGATGCGGCTCAGCCTATTCGGGAGGAGGCCTTGCTGACAGGGCCTTTGGAGTACACCAACGAACCGTATGCTTTGGCTAAGATTGCGGGGCTTAGACTTTGTGAGAGCCTCAATCTACAGTATGGCACCAATTATATTGCGGTGATGCCGACCAATCTTTATGGTCCGAATGATAACTTTGACTTGGTGAATAGCCATGTGCTTCCTGCGATGATTCGGAAGATTCACTTGGCAAAGCTCTTGGGTATTGGTGACTTGGGCGGCGTGAAGAGGGACTTGGTACGACGCCCTGTGGAGGGGGTTGTGGAGCCTGAGGAGTTGGCGAAGATGGGGATTTACCCTAATGAGGTAAGACTTTGGGGAAGTGGGAAGCCACTGAGGGAGTTCCTCTGGAGTGAGGATATGGCGGATGCATCGGTGCACCTATTTCTGAATACTGACGTTGCCGACCTCTACCCTAAGGGAACGGAAGAAGTACGTAATTGCCATATCAATATCGGGACAGGCAAGGAGATTAGTATCAAGGAGCTGGCTCAATTGATAGCTCGGGTGGAGGGGTTTGATGGGGTGATCTCGTGGGATAGCACGAAACCAGATGGCACTCCACGGAAGCTCTGTGATGTATCGCGACTGCATGCCCTTGGTTGGAGGCATCGCGTGGAGCTAGAGGAGGGAGTGGAGCGATTGTATCAATGGTATTTGGAGAATTAGAGAGTGATTAAGAATATATTATTTGACTTTGGAGGGGTATTTGTACGACTGAATAGAGAGGAGTCGGTAAGGCGTTTTGAGACTTTAGGAGTACATGATGCAGATGGTCTACTAGATCCTTACCAGCAACAAGGTCTTTTCTTGAAGTTGGAGGAGGGACAATATGATAAGGCGGAATTTACTGAAGCATTGAACGGGGCTTATTCTCTTGCCCTTAGTGAAGAGCAGGTAGGATGGGCTTTGATGGGGTTCCTTGCCGAAGTGCAGCAGTATAAATTTCACTACATACGCGAAGATCTACCGAAGGAGTTGCGGTTGCTGGGGATCAGTAATATCAATCCTTTTATCTGGGAGTATGCTCGGTCGGGTGAGATGATTGATGGTGGTTACTCGGTGGATGACTTTTTTGAGAAGGTTTATCCCTCCTATGAGTATGGGGTGTGTAAGCCAGATAGAAGGTTTTTTGACCTGATTGTGAAGGAGTCGGATATCCGCCCTGAGGAGACACTTTTTATTGATGATGGTCCTGCTAATACGGAGGTGGCGAGGAAGCTGGGCTTTGTCACCTTCTGCCCTGAGAATGGTGAGGATTGGCGACCTATTTTGGATAAGATGCTGGGGTGATGGAGGAGCTGTTCTCTAGTTATCGAACTCTTAAAAGCCGTTCGGAGGCTATTTACACGGAGCAGAGGAGTAAGTTTATTGCCTTTGCAATACCAGTGGAGTCGGAGGAGGCGGCTATGGAAGAGATTCAGGAGTTGCGGAAGCGATATTATGATGCTCGGCATGTCTGCTGGGCGTACCGCATCGGGAAGGGGGAGCCTATAGAGCGACAAAATGATGATGGTGAGCCGAGTAGTACCGCAGGGAAGCCGATATTGGGTCAGATGCTTAGCTATCAGCTTACCGACCTATTGATTGTAGTAGTGCGGTATTTTGGCGGAGTGAAACTGGGTACTGGTGGATTGATTGTGGCCTATCGCACTGCAGCGGAGGAGGCGATCAAGAATAGTGAAATTGTGGAGGTGACCCTTTATAGTCACTATCGGCTTACTTTCCCTTTTGACCTTATCAATCCTGTGATGATGCTCTTGAGGCAATATGAGGCGGAAACGGTGCTGAGTGATGCGGATACGGAGGGGCATATATGGGAAATAAAGGTGCCTAATAGTAGGGCGAGGGAGTTTGAAGAGGGAGCGAGTGCCATTTATCAGCTACAAATAAAGGAGGTAGCGAACTAATGGGGGTGCACCTTTGTTGTATGTGTGGGGAGGGGTAGTGATGATTGTAATGTAAAACTATAGAATAACATTGATTAACTAACTTATGAAGACAGACATCGAAATCGCAAGAGAAGCGAAACTGAAGAAGATTGACCTAATTGCTGAGGAAGCCGGTATCCCAGAGGATCGACTATCCCCCTATGGAAAGTATATGGCTAAGGTGGATAGCACTCTCCTTGAGGAAAAGCACGATGAGGGTAACCTGATTCTTGTAACAGCTATTACTCCAACCAAAGCGGGTATCGGTAAGACAACAGTATCTATTGGACTAGCACTTGGACTTAACAAGATAGGAAAGAAGGCTTTTGTAGCATTGAGAGAGCCATCACTCGGACCAGTATTTGGTATGAAGGGTGGTGCTGCTGGAGGTGGATATGCACAGGTATTACCTATGGATCAGATCAATCTCCACTTTACTGGTGACTTCCATGCTATTACTTCGGCGAATAATACGCTTGCCGCACTTGTGGATAACTATGCTTATCAGAATAGAAATAAGCCTGAGGGCCTCAGCAGCATCGTTTGGAAGCGTGTGCTTGATGTGAACGATCGTAATCTACGTAATGTGATTACTGGTCTTGGTGGGGTAGGTAATGGTGTGCCTCGTGAAACTGGATTTGATATTACTCCAGCTTCTGAGATTATGGCAATCCTTTGTCTGGCTACAGATATCAAGGACCTCCGCAGAAGACTTGATAATATCCTTGTGGGTTATCTAAAGGATGGTTCGCCATTTAGAGTAAAGGACCTTGGTTGCGGTGGTGCACTTACTATCCTTCTGCAGGATGCTATTAACCCTAACTTGGTGCAAACAACGGAGAATACTCCTGCCTTTATCCATGGTGGTCCATTTGCTAATATTGCACACGGCTGTAACTCGGTAATGGCTACTAAGATGGCCTTGAAGTATGGCGAATATGCTATCACGGAGGCTGGCTTCGGTGCCGACCTAGGTGGTGAGAAGTTCTTTGATATTAAGTGTCGTCACGCTAAGCTACAACCAAAGGCAAGTGTGCTGGTAGCTACTGCTCAGGCATTGAAGCTACATGGTGGTGCCGATGAGAAGAACCTTAAGGCTGAAGACCTTGAGTCGCTGAAGAAGGGCTTTGGCAATATGGATCGCCATGTGGAGAACCTCCGTAAGTTTGGGCAGAGTGTAGTGGTTTGTATCAACCGCTTCCCCACTGATACGGATAACGAGATTGCCCTGATTAGAGAGCACTGTGAGCAGAACAACCTACCATTTGCAGTGAATACTGCGTTTGGCGAAGGTGGTGAGGGTGCCGTAGAGCTTGCAAAGGTGGTGGTAGATACCATTGACAATAACCCTTCTAAGCCTCTACAATTCTTGTACGACAATGAGATGTCTATCAAGGAGAAGGTAGATGCGATCACCAAGAATATCTACAGAGCATCGCACGTCAATTATGAGACGAAGGCGATGAAGGCGATTAAGAAGCTCGAGGAGCAGGGATTTGATAAGTTCCCAGTATGTATTGCCAAGACTCAGTACTCATTTACCGATGATGCTAAGCGCTTCGGTGCTCCTGATAACTTTGAGCTCAACGTACAGGACGTGGTGGTGAATACTGGTGCTGAGCTGGTAGTGGTGATTATGGGTAGCATCATGCGTATGCCTGGTCTGCCTAAGGAGCCAGCTGCTATGAAGATGGATTTGGTGGATGGTGTGATCCACGGCCTTAGCTAATGCCTTGTACTGACCAAGAAATGAGATCGGCAGTAGAGCAACTCCTCGACGAGTTTCGCTCTACTGCCGACCTATCTTATAAGTCTTTCAATACCAAGCTAAAGGTTTCTTGCTATCCAGATAGTATTCTGGGAATACGGATGCCAGTGGTACGACGAATAGCCCATAAACTTTCCAAGTATCTAACTTCCGATGGTGCTATTACACTTCTATACCCTCTTGCAAAAAGATGGTATGAGTACAAACTGTTATTAGGACTGGTATTAAAGGAGGTGACGCAAGAGGATGAAGTCGGAAAAACTATCCCAGTGCTTTATTCGCTATGCGACGGATGGGCTGTATCAGACCTATACCAAGAGGTGCTTGGACATTTTGCCAAATTATGGAGCCTTGAAGAGGTGCTTTTGTCCACTAAGAAGTTTGCAACTAGTCCAAATGAGTTCGCTCGTAGGCTCTCCATCGTTGCTTACTTTCCACTGCTGCGACAAGAGCTGGTCAGTGTCGAGCAAGTGCTACAGCATATTGCCCTACTAGAAAATGATTCTGCCTACTATGTGGAGATGGCTAATGCGTGGTTGCTTGCCGAAATCAAGCTGACCCACCCAGAGGTCTCGCCTGTGATTTCTAACCCTTCACTCAAAAAGCGATATCTCCAGAAGCTACGTGAGTCGCTTCGTTACCACTAATAAACTCTAAAAAGAATGCAGTACCGGTCTTGTAACAGTCTTTCATAGTGGATGGCGACTTATTTCGTGCTCATTTGGGTGGGTGGATATTAGAGGAGGGGAGTAGAGCTGTGGAATTAGCTCTACTCCCCTATTATATGAAGTGTTTTAGTTAAATCTCTTCAAAGCGTGCGGTGAAGAACCGAAGCTGATGAGGCTCGTAGGTGAATCGTAGCCCCTTGATCGTCTCAGCGTGGCGATAAAGCTTGATCACCGACTCTGCTACCACCTGCATATGTGCATAGGTGTAAACTCGTCTTGGAATGGTGAGACGTACTGTCTCGAGCTTTGGCCTATGGTTTTCCCTGGTCTTAGGATCTCTACCTGCGCTTACAATTCCCCTCTCCATAGAGCGTACGCCGCCCTCTACATATAGATTTGCAGCGAGTGCCTGTGCTGGGAATTGGTCTTGTGTTAGGTGCGGACAGAAACGACGTGCATCAATAAATACAGCATGCCCTCCAGTGGGTTCTACGATAGGTACCCCTCCCTCACGGAGTAGGTCACCAAGATAACGTACTTGGCGAATGCGGTGCTCAATGTACTCAAATTGAAGTGATTCCTTGAGCCCTATTGCCATAGCTTCCATATCCCTACCAGCCATACCTCCGTAGCTTGGCATTCCCTCGAATACTACCACTAGTTCCTTGGCTTTTTGGAATAGCTCCTCATCATTCATACAGAGGAATCCACCAATATTCACGATACAATCCTTCTTACCACTCATGGTGCAGCCATCGGCGTAGCTAAACATCTCACGCACAATCTCCTTGATGGTCTTATCGGCATAGCCCTCCTCCTGCTCTTTGATAAAGTAGGCATTCTCTACGCAACGTGTTGCATCGAAAAAGACCTTCACCCCATACTTATTGCAGATATTCCGCACCTCTCGCATATTCTTCATTGAGACTGGCTGTCCACCAGCGAGGTTTACCGTTACTGCAAGGCAAACATAGGCGATGTTTTCCGCTCCCTTTTCCTTGATGATCTGCTCTAACTTCTCTAGGTTGATATCCCCCTTGAAAGGAATAGAGCAAGAGGCATCGTGTGCCTTATCACGGATAATATCCAAGAAGATAGCCCCATTGGCTTCTTGATGGTAGCGAGTAGTGGTAAAGTACATATTACCCAACACATATTGTCCTGGCTTAATGGCAATACGACTTAAGATGTTCTCTGCACCACGACCTTGGTGCGTAGGCACTAAGTGCTTAAAACCAAAAATGTCTTGAACGGTCTCCTCAAGGTGATGGAAATTGCGACTTCCTGCATAGGCTTCGTCACCAATCATCAGTCCACTCCACTGCTTGTCGCTCATCGCATTGGTTCCAGAGTCGGTCAGCAGGTCAATATAAACATCTTCCGAATTGAGTAGGAAGGTGTTGTAACCTGCTTCCTTGATAAGTCTTTTTCGCTCCTCGAGCGAATTCATCTTCACAGTTTCTACAGCCTTAATTCTAAAAGGCTCGGCTGGATACTTGTTTAGGTCTAGCATATTTGTTTTAGGTTTAAGAGTTAATAAAATAACTATCTCCAGTCTGCCTCAAATATACTATTATTCTTCCAACCACCCAACTATTTAGACTGTAAAAACTACTCCTTTTCCGTTGCCTCAGTAGGGGTTTCTATTGTAGGCTCCTGCTCTTTTGACTTATTTTCCGCATCAAGCAATTGATCTGCCCTCGACTTCCACGGTCTTTTACCAAGGATTTGTTCCACATCTTCGGTGAAAATCACCTCTCTACTAAAGAGCAAGTCAGCAATCTTTTGGTGCCCGTCTCTATGCTCCATAAGTATCTGCTTAGCACGCTCATACTGAGTATTGATGATTTGTAGTACCTCCTCATCGATCATCTTAGCCGTTGCTTCACTATAAGGCTTTGTAAATCCATATTCATTTTGGTTATCCTCATAGTTGATATTTGGGAGCTTCTCACTCATACCGAAGTAGGTGACCATAGCTTGTGCCATCCTTGTTACCTTCATCAAGTCATTGGCTGCCCCTGTAGAGATCTTCCCGTAAGTGACAAATTCAGCTGCTCTACCTCCTAGTGTAGCACACATCTCATCCAGTAGTTGCTCCGTAGTTGTGATCTGTCGCTCTTCAGGAAGATACCACGCAGCACCGAGTGAGCGCCCACGTGGCACAATCGTGACTTTGATCAATGGATTGGCATGCTCTAGAAGCCAACTAACTGTAGCGTGACCCGCCTCGTGGATTGCGATAGCTCGCTTCTCCTCCTCCGTGGTGATTTTGGTTTTCTTCTCCAGACCGCCCACGATCCTATCAATGGCACTCATAAAGTCCGACCCTTGGATCACCGACTTATTGGCCCTTGCGGCGTGTAGTGCTGCTTCATTACAAACATTGGCAATGTCGGCACCCGAGAATCCTGGCGTCTGACGAGAGAGTAGGTCAATATCCACCGTATCATCCATCTTAAGCGGACGCATATGCACTTGGAAAATCTCCTTCCGCTCATGCACATCTGGTAGCTCCACACTAATCTGGCGGTCAAAACGACCTGCTCTAAGGAGTGCTTTATCTAGAATGTCTACACGGTTGGTCGCAGCGAGGATAATCACCCCGCTATTAGTGCCAAAACCATCCATTTCAGTAAGCAGTTGGTTGAGCGTATTCTCACGCTCATCATTGCCACTAAAGCCTGCGTTCTTGCTTCTTGCTCTACCGATGGCATCGATCTCATCAATAAAGATGATGCTTGGCGACTTCTCCTTGGCCGTTTTGAATAGGTCCCTAACTCTTGAGGCACCCACACCCACAAACATCTCCACGAAGTCTGAGCCCGAGAGCGAGAAGAATGGCACCCCCGCTTCTCCAGCTACTGCCTTTGCAAGGAGTGTTTTACCAGTTCCTGGAGGTCCTACAAGCAGAGCTCCCTTAGGTATTTTACCTCCCAATTCAGTGTACTTCTGAGGCTCCTTAAGGAAGTGAACAATCTCCTCCACCTCCTGCTTTGCGCCACTTAGTCCTGCCACATCTTTGAAAGTGACCTTCACTCTATTCTCGGCATCAAATAGCTGTGCTTTAGACTTGCCTACATTAAATATGCCACCTCCAGAGCCACCTGAGCCTCCACCCATGTTGCCCATCATGCGTCGGCTCATCCAGACCCAAAAGAATATAATAATCAAAAGGGGCAAGAAGCTAATAATGATATTGAGCAAATTAGCGGTGTTATTGACATAAGAGACCTTGGCCGAGATAGGCTTCTTCCCCGCCATGATCTCCTGATAGAGGTCATTGAAAGCACCGGCTCCAGGAATCTCCGACGTCACCTCAATCTTAGAGAGTAGGGAAGGACGCTTCTGATCCTTTTCCTTACTAGCAATTTGGTACTTCTTTACTTTTGACTCAGCCTCCTTTTTGACTACAGCATGCACAGTGCCTTTAGAGCTATATACCGTCACCTCTTCAAAGAGGTCATCTTGGAGCATCGCTTGAAAACGGCTCCACTCCACCTCTTCTCCACTAGAACCATTTGAGAAAAGCAAAATCCCCAAAATTGAGAGTAGCATCAGGGTATAAACCCATCCCAGTCCAAATCCCTTTTTCTTCTTTCGATTTGGAGAGTTTTTTGGATTATTTTGTTGTAGTGCCATGACCTTGTTATTTCTTTTTTACTTACTCCTCATCAGGGATGATTGTCTGCTTTGCATCTGCCCACATTTGCTCCAGCCCGTAGTAGTTTCTAAGCTCAGGCACCATGATATGAACCACTACATCTACGTAGTCCATAGCTATCCACTCACCTGATCCTGTATGGGTGTGTATTGGTTTTTCGCCTGTCAGCTGGAGCACCTTATCCCATACCGCCCCTTCGAGGGCACCTACCTGCGTTGCCGTATTGCCTTCTGCCACTATCATATAGTCACAAAAAGCCTCCTCCACACTCCTCATATCTATGAGAGTGATGTGCTTACCTTTCTTCTCCTTGATTCCCTCCACGATAGCTTCTGTAAGCGCTATTGTTGTCTTATTTGATGTTTTCAATGGGTGATTACGTTCTGTCACTGATACTTAAATTTTACATTCCACAAATGTACCAAAAAATAACCGTCGCAGTGCCAATTGCCACTTCTTTTTACTTTATTAGTAGTAGAGATAGGATTACCCCTCTGGAGACTGTTGCACGAAGGCGATCTGCTACGTTGCTTTCGGGATTCGGGCTCGGTCACGTACGTGAGTACGCTCCCAGCACCCTCACCCTCAGCGCCTTGCATCTCATCCTTCGTGCAAAGTCTCTGCACATTTAAATCAAATGTGCGAGAATGGCACTTCGTGCAACATTCTC
>NZ_AQVC01000020.1 GCF_000372405.1 Porphyromonas somerae DSM 23386
CGACCTGTGCCTATTTAAGAGGGACCTCTGCCGAGGTCCTTACCCCATTATCCTCAACAACTTGTATATGATCATTCGCATAACAGTAATGCGTAACCCCTGGATTTTCGGCTTACGTCCAAACAGGATATTGAAAATCTTTGTACCTTTGAGATTGATTCAAGAGGAGAGGTGTAATTCCTTACTGGTGGTATAGTCCACAACTCCCCTAGTGGGACTGATATGGTGAAATTCCATAACCGACGGTGATAGTCCGGATGGTATTCGAATCAAGATGCCGCTGACCTATTTGAGGCTTCGGCTCTACAGTGTTGGCCCATCTGCTTTTGTGTACCATAGATCCTCGTCAATTTATAATCTAATAGTAACACAAAAAGAAATGGAACAAACCAACACAATTTCTCCAGCAATTGAGGCACGCATCCAAGCGGCCGTAAAAGCTCTTAGGGATGGCCGGGGCATCCTCCTCGTAGATGATGAAAATAGGGAGAATGAGGGCGACATCATCTTTTCCACTGAGCGGCTTACGCCACAAAGCATTGCACTGATGATCCGCGAGTGTAGCGGTATCATCTGCCTATGCCTAAAGCCTAAGAAGTGCCAAGAGCTCAACCTGCCTCAGATGGTACAGCACAACACATGCGTCAATAACACCGCTTTCACCATCTCAATAGAGGCGAAGGAGGGGGTGACTACAGGGGTATCGGCAAAAGATCGCTACGTGACGATCACAACGGCAGCACGAGAAGGAGCAAGGCCTGAAGACTTGGTACACCCAGGGCATGTATTCCCGCTTCGTGCAAGGGAGGGTGGCGTACTAGAGCGCCGAGGACACACGGAGGGGAGTATAGATATCGTCTCTATCGCCGGCCTAGGCGAGACGGCGGTACTCTGTGAACTAACTAATGAGGATGGCACCATGGCGCGCCTACCAGAGATCAAGAAGTTTAGCGCAGCACACAATATGCCGGTGCTCACAATCGAAGATATCGTAGCCTACCGCCAGCACCATCAACGCTAAACCAAACGTTTTGTACCAAGTGGAGAATGTTGCACGAAGGATGAGATGCAACAGTCTCAAGGTAGTCTGAGGCTACTTTGGCACGTCGGTCCAGATGTCTATCTGGCGTTATAGCTAAAAAAATACCCTGCGATAGCATAAGCCATCACAGGGTATTCTATCTATTTATTATTGGATTAGTCTGGGATCACAACTCCTGACTTAGGACCTTTGGTGGTCTCGAGTAGGCGCTGGGATTCGATATCGGCTTTGGAAGCTACCACGATCTTCTCGTACTCACGCAACCCAGTACCTGCAGGGATCAGGTGACCGCAGATTACGTTCTCCTTTAGAGCCTCTAGCTTATCAATCTTACCCTCAATAGCAGCGTTATTCAGCACCTTAGGTGTCTCCTGGAAGGAGGCGGCAGACATAAAGCTCTTGGTCTGAAGAGCAGCACGTGTAATACCCTGAAGTACCTGCTTAGTAGTTGCAGGAAGGGCATCGCGTACCTCCATCACCTTCTTATCGTTACGGCGTAGCAAGCTATTCTCCTCACGTAGGTGACGAGCGGTGATGATCTGACCTTCGAAGTAAGTGGTAGACTCGCCTGGATCGGTGATCACCTTCTTACCCCAGAGACGATTATTCTCGTCCTGAACATCGATCTTATCCACCAACTGCTGCTCGAGGAACTTGGTATCTCCAGCATCAATGATCTCCACCTTACGCATCATCTGGCGTACAATCACCTCAAAGTGCTTGTCGTTGATCGACACACCTTGCTTACGGTAGACGTCTTGTACTCCATTCACGATGTAGTTTTGTACCGCGTTTGGTCCTAATATCTCTAGGATATCGGTTGGAGAAACAGCTCCATCAGATAGTGGTTCGCCAGCACGAACGAAGTCATTCTCCTGCACCAGCAATTGGCGGGTCTGACTCACTAGATATTTGCGCTCCTCGCCAGTACTACTAGTAACAATCACCTCACGATTACCACGACGCACCTTTCCAAGTGTGATCTCACCATCGATCTCTGCAACCACAGCTGGGTTAGATGGGTTACGTGCCTCAAAGAGCTCTGTAACACGTGGCAGACCACCCGTGATATCACCCGACTTCACTACGGTACGTGGGATCTTAACCAGTACATCACCGGCCTTTACCTTCTGACCCTGTTGGTTATTGAGGTGGGCACCCACTGGGAGGTTATAAGTCTTGATCACCTCGCCATCCTTGCCAATAATCGACATCGCTGGCGATAGCTTCTTATCCTTACTCTCAATGATGATCCTATCGGTATGTCCAGCAGCGATATTGGTATCTGACTGTACACGGAAGGTACTACCCTCTACCACATCCTCATACTGTAGCTTACCGCTCACCTCAGCAACAATCACCGCATTGAATGGGTCGGTCTCAAAGATGATATCATCTGCCTTCACCTCGGCACCTGGCTCTATAAAGAGTTTTGCACCATAAGGTATATTCTCATTGATAAGTGTCATATGAGTGTGAGGGTCTACAATATGCATCTCGGCCTGACGTCCGACCACCACTTTGAATGGCTTACCCTCTTCATCCTTGGCATCTACCGTACGAAGCTCCTCGATCTCAAGGATACCATCGTACTTAGCCTTGATGAGTCGCTCAATAGTATCGGTACTTGCCACACCACCGGCGTGGAAGGTACGAAGCGTAAGCTGTGTACCTGGCTCACCGATAGACTGAGCAGCTACCACACCAACTACCTCACCCTTGTGTACCAAGTGGTTGTGGGCCAAGTTGCGTCCATAGCACTTAGCACAAACTCCTTGCTTTGCTTCACAAGTGAGCACAGAGCGGATCTCCACCTCAGTGATTGGCGACTCTTGTATCTTAGAAGCCTTGGCCTCATCAATCTCTTCACCAGCAGCAACAATCAGCTCGCCTGAAATTGGGTGTACTACATCGTGTACTGACACACGACCAAGGATACGCTCATAAAGCGATGCTACTACACTAGAACCCTCCTTGATCTCACGACGCACAATACCACGTAGGGTACCGCAATCCTCTTCGGTGATAATCACATCTTGAGAAACGTCGACGAGACGACGAGTGAGGTATCCAGCATCGGCCGTCTTAAGTGCCGTATCCGAAAGACCCTTACGAGCACCGTGGGTAGAGATAAAGTACTCTAGCACTGAAAGTCCCTCCTTAAAGTTGGAGAGGATAGGGTTCTCCATCGTCTGAGCACCCTCACCACTTCTCTGTGGCTTAGCCATCAGACCACGAATACCACTCAGCTGCTGAATCTGGTTGGCCGAACCACGGGCTCCTGAGTCCATCATCATAAAGATAGAGTTGAAGCCTTGGTCGTCCTCCTTCAGCTCCTTCATCAGGATAGCAGAGAGGTTGTTATTCACATTGGTCCAAACGTCGATGATCTGGTTATAACGCTCATTATTGGTAATATTACCCATATTGAAGTCGTCCATAATCTCGGCCACCTCGTCATAACCCTCTTGGATGAGCTCTTCCTTTTGCTCAGGAATGATTACATCAGAAAGGTTGAATGAAAGACCACCCTTAAAGGCCATATAGTACCCGAGGTCTTTGATATCATCGAGGAATTGTGAAGTACGTGAGATACCACAATACTTGATCACCTCACCGATCAGTGTACGAAGACTCTTCTTGCCAATCAGGTCATTGATATACCCAATCTCTTCAGGCACCTTAGAGTTGAAGAGCAGACGACCATACGAGGTCTCAATCATATGCTTAAATGGCTTGCGCTCCTCATCAAGGTCATCCACCACCACTTGAATCTTGGCATGGATGTCGATCTTGCCATTATTGTAGGCAATTCGTGCCTCCTCTGGAGAGTAGAACTTATAGCCCTCACCCTTTACTCCGTCACGAAGCTTGGTGATATAATATAGTCCCAATACCATATCCTGCGAAGGCACGGTAATAGGAGTACCATTGGCAGGGTTCAATATATTGTGTGAGGCAAGCATCAAGAACTGTGCCTCTAGGATTGCATCATTAGAGAGTGGCAAGTGAACTGCCATCTGGTCACCATCGAAGTCGGCGTTAAATGCGGTACAAGCTAGTGGGTGCAGACGAATGGCTTTACCCTCGATTAGCTTTGGCTGGAAAGCCTGAATACCTAGACGGTGAAGTGTAGGAGCACGGTTGAGTAGCACTGGGTGCCCCTTCACTACATTCTCCAAGATATCCCAGATCACTGGCTCACGACGGTCTACAATACGGCGCGCACTCTTCACGGTCTTCACGATACCGCGCTCAATCAGCTTGCGGATAACAAATGGCTTGTAGAGCTCTGCCGCCATATCTTGTGGCAATCCACACTCATGCATTTTGAGGCTAGGACCCACCACAATCACCGAACGAGCAGAGTAGTCGACACGCTTACCAAGTAGGTTCTGACGGAAACGACCCTGCTTACCCTTAAGGCTATCAGTAAGTGACTTGAGCGGACGATTGGAGTCGCTCTTCACTGCACCCGACTTACCAGAGTTGTCGAATAGGCTATCTACCGCCTCCTGAAGCATACGCTTCTCATTGCGGAGGATCACCTGAGGTGCCCTTGTCTCAATCAGACGACGTAGACGATTGTTGCGAATAATCACTCTACGATAGAGTTCATTGAGGTCGGAGGTAGCAAAACGACCACCATCCAATGGCACCAACGGACGTAGATCTGGTGGGATAACAGGGATCACCCTCATCACCATCCACTCAGGGCGAGTGTAGCCGTGGCTAGCACGGAAACTCTCTACCACCTGTAGGCGCTTAAGAGCCTCCTTTTTGCGCTGCTGAGAAGTCTCCTTAGCGGCTCTAGCACGAAGGTTGTACGACAGCTCATCTAGATTAACTCTAGAGAGTAGTGCCTCTACAGCCACCGCACCAATCTCTGCGAAAAACTTATTGTGGTCCTCATCAGACAACTCTTTATTCTCCTGAGGGAGGCTAGCCATACGGTCTAGGTACTCCTCCTCAGTTAGTAGGTCGCCCACCTCCAAGTCTTCGTAAGGACCTGGCTGAACCACTACATAGCTCTCGTAGTATATAATCTTCTCCAGTTTCTTCGCTGGGATTCCTAAAAGATAAGCGATCTTATTGGGCACGGAGCGGAAAAACCAGATGTGTACTACTGGCACCTCCAGCTTGATATGCCCCATTCGCTCACGGCGCACCTTCTTCTCCGTTACCTCTACCTGGCAACGGTCACAAACTACACCCTTGTAGCGGACACGTTTGTACTTACCACAGTGACACTCGTAATCCTTAACCGGTCCGAAAATACGCTCGCAAAATAGACCATCCCGCTCTGGTTTGTAAGTACGATAGTTGATGGTCTCGGGCTTAGTAACTTCACCGTGTGAATTCTCGAATATCTCCTCAGGAGAGGCGATACCGATACGGATTTGATTGAAGTTGGACTTTATCTTTGTATCTCTTATGAAAGCCATATTTATATATCAAAAGGGCTGTGATGTAATCATTGGAGTTCGAAGCTTAGGCCTAGACCCTTAAGCTCGTTGAGCAGTACATTGAGCGACTCAGGAATACCTGGAGTAGGCATTGGCGAGCCTTTGACGATTGCTTCGTAAGCCTTTGAGCGGCCTACCACATCGTCACTCTTGATCGTGAGCATCTCCTGTAGCACATGAGCGGCACCATAGGCCTCCAGTGCCCACACCTCCATCTCTCCGAAGCGCTGGCCACCGAATTGAGCCTTACCACCGAGAGGTTGTTGGGTGATCAGAGAGTAAGGGCCGATAGAGCGTGCGTGCATCTTATCATCTACCATGTGGCCTAGCTTCAAGAAGTAGGTAACTCCCACAGTAGCTGGTTGGTCGAAGCGCTCGCCAGTCTCTCCATCATAGAGATAGGTACGTCCATTGCGTGGAATTCTAGCCTTGTCTGTCCACTTATTGAGATCGTCGAGGGTAGCGCCATCGAAGATAGGAGTAGCAAACTTAACCCCTAGCTTTCTACCAGCATACCCAAGTACCGCCTCAAAGATCTGACCAAGGTTCATACGCGAAGGCACACCTAGAGGGTTGAGACAAAGGTCTACAGGAGTTCCATCCTCCAAGAATGGCATATCCTCTACACGTACCACCTTAGAGACAATACCCTTATTACCGTGGCGTCCTGCCATCTTATCACCGACCTGGATCTTACGCTTCTTGGCGATAAGCACCTTGGCATTCTGCATGATACCGTTAGGCAATTCGTCACCTAGGGTAGCATCAAACTGCTTACGGCGATAGTCACTCTCTATCTTCTTCACCTTCTTGATATAATTACCAAGAAGCTGACTGATCAGGTTATTAGTGTGCTCGTCATCGGTCCATCCAGAGAATACGATCTCTTCATAATTGAGCTGGTCGAGGATCGTATTATTGTACTTAACTCCCTCTGCGACCACTGTAGCACCCATATAGTCAACAATGCCCTTAGAGAGTTTTCGAGAGGTGAGCTTAGAGAGCTTAGCCAGCATATTCTTGCGTAGCTCCTCCTTCTCTTGTGCTTCACTCTCCTCCAACTGCTGTTTCATCTCGCGCGTTGTCTTACGACTATTCTGTCCCTTAGGCACCTTAGAGAAAAGATAGGTCTTGTACACCACGCCACTCAGTGATGGATTGGCCTTCAGTGAAGCATCCTTCACATCGCCAGCCTTCTCACCGAAGATGGCATGCAGTAGCTTCTCCTCTGGCGTTGGGTCACTCTCTCCCTTAGGAGTAATCTTACCCACAAGGATATCTCCTGGATGTACCCTTGCACCTACACGTATGATTCCACGCTCATCAAGATCCTTGGTAGCATCTTCGCTCACGTTAGGGATGTCACTAGTGAGCTCCTCCATACCACGCTTCGTCTCACGCACTTCAAGATTGTACTCATCCACATGGACAGAGGTAAAGAAGTCTTCACGCACCATACGCTCACTAAGCACAATAGCGTCCTCATAGTTGTACCCCTTCCAAGGCATGTAAGCTACCGTCACGTTACGACCAAGTGCCAGCTCCCCATTCTGGGTAGAATATCCCTCGGTAAGGATCTGATCCTTCTTCACCCTATCGCCCTTCAATACAATTGGGCGCAGGTCTATAGTCGTGCTTTGGTTGGTTTTACGGAACTTAGGTAGCTCATACGTCACTAAGCTATCTTCGAAGCTGACGAACTCCTCATCCTCGGTGCGATCGTAGCGCACCTTGATCTGTGTAGCATCCACATACTCTACCGTACCTTCTCCTTCCGACATAATTTGGCAGCGGGAGTCTCTAATCACTACGCCCTCCAAACCAGTTCCAACGATAGGAGCATCGGTCTGAATCAATGGCACAGCCTGGCGCATCATGTTAGATCCCATCAACGCACGGTTAGCATCGTCGTGCTCCAAGAAAGGAATCAAAGAGGCAGCAATCGAAGCAATCTGCATAGGAGAGACATCCATCAGATCCACCTCACTTGGTGGTACCACTGGGAAGTCCGATCCATAACGAGCCTTTACGGTGTCGCGGATAAATTCACCATTTTCATTCAGTGGCGCATTACCCTGACCTACCGTCTTATCCTCCTCTGCTTCGGCTGTGTAGTATTCCACCCCCTTGTCCGAGAAGTCCACCTTGCCATTAACTACCTTACGGTATGGAGTAGCAATAAAGCCTAGCTCATTGATTTTAGCATAGACACAGAGTGAGTTGATCAGTCCAATATTTGGACCCTCAGGAGTCTCAATTGGACAAAGACGGCCATAGTGAGTGTAGTGCACATCTCGCACCTCAAATCCAGCTCTATCACGGCTAATACCACCAGGTCCAAGGGCCGAAAGCCTACGCTTGTGCGTGATCTCTGCCAGGGGATTGGTTTGGTCCATAAATTGTGATAGAGGGTTGGTGCCGAAGAAAGAATTGACCACACTCGAAATCGTCTTGGCGTTGATCAAGTCAACTGGCGTAAAGACCTCATTGTCACGAACGTTCATTCGCTCTCTTACCGTACGTGCCATACGAGAGAGACCGATACTAAACTGTTGTGAGAGCTGCTCACCTACCGTGCGGACACGACGGTTACTTAGGTGGTCAATATCATCCACCGTCTCCTTGCCATTGCGTAGCACCACTAAGTACTTAATAATGGCTGCAATATCCTCATTGGTAAGTACCTTCACACTCTCATCAATGTCAAGATTGAGCTTCTTATTGATACGATAACGACCAACATCGCCAAGGTCATACCTCTTATCCGAGAAGAAGAGGTTATTGATCACCTCCATTGCCGAAGCTTCATCCACAGGATCCTGACTTCTCAGTTGCTTATAGATATGGTAAACAGCCTCCTTTTGAGAGTTAGAGGGGTCCTTCTGCAAGGTATTAGTGATCACGCTGTAGTCAAGCCCCGACTCACCATCAGTCAGGAGAAGAATCGTCTTAGCACCCGACTCTAATATCTGTGGGATATTCTCCTCCGTGATCTCCTCGTCACGGTCCAGAATAATCTCGTATCGGTCGAGCGAAACCACCTCACCAGTCTCCTCATCGACCAAGTCCTCAACCCAGCTATTAAGGATACGTGCAGCGATCTTTCGACCGACATATTTCTTCAATCCAGTCTTAGTCACCTTCACCTCCTCAGCGATGCCAAACAGATTAAGGATATCCTTATCTGTTTCATAGCCGATAGCTCGCAGGAGAGTGGTTACTGGAAGTTTTTTCTTTCTGTCGATATAAGCATACATCACGTTGCTAATATCGGTTGCGAACTCAATCCACGAGCCCTTGAATGGGATCACTCTAGCAGAGTAGAGCTTGGTACCATTATTGTGGATGCTTTCGCTAAAAAAGACACCTGGCGAGCGGTGCATCTGAGAGACTACCACACGCTCAGCACCATTGATCACAAAAGTGCCTTGAGGTGTCATATAAGGGATTTGACCCAAGTACACATCCATCACAGAGGTGTCAAAGTCCTCATGCTCAGGATCAGTACAATAAAGTTTCATTTTAGCTTTTAGAGGTACATTGTAGGTCAGTCCTCTCGTAAAGCACTCCTCAATGGTATATCTTGGGGGGTCTATAAAATAGTCCAAGAACTCCAACACAAAATTATTGCGTGTGTCGTGGATGGGGAAGTTCTCCATAAATACCTTATAGAGACCCTCATTTTTTCGCTTATCAGATGGAGTATCCAACTGCATAAAGTCACGGAACGACTGCAACTGAATATCCAAGAAGTCTGGGAAGTCCAGAGGGTTTTGAATAGAAGCGAAATTTACTCTTTCTGTATTATTTCTTGGGGACATAAAAAAACCTTAAAAGCCTAAAACGAACAAAGACACGAAAAGGTTAAGAACCCACTACACTCGTATTCGTGGGTTCTTAACCATCACCTGTAATATCTACAGGGGAGACAAAGCGAGATTACTGGATCTCTACCTCGGCACCAGCCTCCTCAAGAGCAGCCTTGAGATGGTCAGCCTCAGCCTTGTCTACACCCTCCTTAAGCTTAGATGGAGCACCGTCAACTAGGTCCTTAGCGTCCTTAAGACCTACACCCATAGCTTCCTTAACAGCCTTCACTACTTGTAGCTTAGCAGCACCTGCAGACTTAAGGATTACATCAAATGCAGTCTTCTCCTCTGCAGCAGCCTCACCACCAGCAGGACCAGCAGCAACAGCCACAGCAGCAGCTGCAGGCTCGATGCCATACTCCTCCTTAAGGATATTCTTTAGCTCAGTTACCTCAATAACGGTTAGGTTCACTAGTTGTTCCGCAATAGCTTTGATATCTGCCATATTCTTATATACTTATTATGGTATTATACAATCTTGTTATTTATCAATTCGTAGTAGCTTAATGCTCTACGCCACCTTTATTGTGTCCGATGGTCTTTTAATCAACCACGCTCCTCGAGCGTTTGGAGTAGACCATGGATAGTACCACCAGCAGAGTCGAGTGCCGAAAGGACACCTTGGATAGAGCCCTCGAGTAGAGATACTACATCTCCAATCAGCTCCTCCTTGCTCTTGACATTGACCAGCTCCTCGAGCTTGTCTGCACCAAGATATAGACTCTCTTGTACGTAAGCTGCCTTTAGCTCTGGCTTAGCTGCTTTATCTGCATCAGCAGGCTTATTCTCCTTTGCAAAGTCCTTGATCAGGCGTGCAGGAGCATTAGCTGTCTCAGCAAACATCACAGCAGTATTACCCTTCAGATAAGGGAATAGAGGAGCAAAAGTCTCCTCATCCTTCTGAGAGAGAGCGATACGAAGCAGAGTATTCTTCACCATCATCAGCTTTACATCCTTTTCGAAGCAAAGACGACGAAGGCTACTTGTTTTGTCAGCAGTCAGCGCCTCAATATCTACTAGATAGAAGTTAGGATACTTCTCTACTAGCTCTACCAAGTCACCAACGACTGATACTTTCTTTTCCTTTTTCATATACTATGGATCTCTTTTCTCTAGTTGTTACTCTTTCGACTCTAAGGAGCGAGGATCCACCTTGATACCAGGGCTCATAGTACTTGAGAGGTAAATACTCTTAATGTACGTACCCTTTGCAGCACTAGGCTTAAGCTTAACTATAGTATTGATAAACTCGCGTGCATTGTCAGCAATCTTGTCAGCAGTGAAAGAGACCTTACCAATAGAGGTATGTACAATACCAGCCTTATCTACCTTAAAGTCAATCTTACCTTGCTTCACCTCGCGGACAGCATTTCCAATCTCATTGGTTACTGTACCACTCTTAGGGTTAGGCATCAAGCCACGTGGACCTAGGACGCGTCCCAAGGCACCAATCTTACCCATTACAGATGGCATTGTGATGATTACATCCACATCAGTCCATCCGCCTTTGATTTTGTCAATGTACTCGTCAAGACCTACATAGTCTGCACCAGCTTCGGTAGCTTCAGCCTCTTTATCTGCGGTACAAAGCACCAGCACCCTAGTCTCCTTACCAGTTCCGTGGGGTAGAGATACCACACCACGCACCATTTGGTTGGCCTTACGTGGGTCGACACCTAGGCGTATATCTACATCTACAGATGCATCAAACTTAGTAGTTGTAATCTCTTTTACAAGAGCAGATGCTTCCGTAAGTGTATACTCTTTTCCAGGTTCGATCTTGCTCAGGGCCAACTTCTGATTCTTCGTTAGTTTACTCATAATTCATCAATGGTCCTTGATTATTCAACATCCTCTGGAAAAGTGCCCTTAATGGCTATACCCATACTTCTTGCTGTCCCCGCTACTAGACGCATAGCACTCGCTACGGTAAAGCAGTTAAGGTCAGGCATCTTATCTTGAGCAATAGCCTTCACGTCGTCCCAAGTAATGGTAGCCACCCTTGTACGGTTTGGCTCAGCACTACCACTCTTCTTCTTCGCCTTCTCCAATAGCTGTACAGCCACAGGAGGAGTCTTTACGATAAAGTCAAAAGACTTATCAGAGTAGTATGTGATGATCACCGGAAGGACCTTACCAGCACTATCTTGGGTCCTGGCGTTGAATTGCTTACAGAAGTCCATAATATTGATCCCCTTGGAACCAAGAGCAGGACCAACAGGAGGAGAAGGATTAGCAGCTCCACCCTTAATTTGCAGCTTTAGCTGACCAGCAATTTCTTTTGCCATGATTAAACACTTTTTCTCATTAATAACTCACTCGTAGAAAAGTACATCCGAGCACCTAGACTATCGCCTTTCGCCATCGGCGACACCTCACACACCCATAATTCGTAACAGCAGAGTCGCGTGAGGCCTCTTCACTAGGTTATGACAAACTCTCCTTTTCCACTTGCACGAAATCCACCTCCATTGAGGTCTCGCGCCCAAACACCTTCACAAGTATCTTCAGCTTCTTGCGATCGTCAAGCACTTCAGTCACCTCACCAAAGAAGCCTGCAAATGGTCCGAAGACCACTTTAACACGCTCGCCCACCATAAAGGTAAGGCTATCGGCATCTGGTGTCTCACTCAACTCATCTGCAAGATGCTTCATCTGATCCACATCCTGCTGGCTCAAGATCTCTGGATGATCATCATCAGAGCCCAAAAAGCCAAGGACATTAGGGATACGACGAAGTGTAAACTTTGTCTCACCCACCAACCTAGCCTCAACGAATACATAGCCAGAATAATACGGACGTGTGCGCTCTACGCGCCCTCCCTTAGCACTCTTATTGAGCTGATAATAGGTCTCCATAGGCACAAGCACCTCACCTACATGCTCTTTGAATACTGGGACAGCATCCCGCATACTTTCTATATAATCAGCTACATCCTTCTCCTTACCAGTGATGGTACGAAGAACGTAGTAATTCATTGGTTGGTTATCCATTAGATACAGTACAGAAAAGCTTTACCACTCACTCACCATTCCCTTAAGAAAAGGGTTAAGCAAGCCAGCCGTAAACGTTACTCATGATAAATTCAAACGCCTTGTCCACCAAGAAAATGAATACTGACATCACTATGGAAGCAGATAGTACCAGTACTGCACTGCTCGAAAGCTCCTTCTTGGTCGGCCAAGTAACCTTGTAGCGAAGCTCCTTAAAGCAATCGCTCACGTAAGCACCTACTCTTACGAAGAAATTGGATTTCTTTTGGTCAGTCATATAACCGATATATTTCTATTACAAAAATTGCACGGGCAGAAAGACTCGAACTCTCGACACCTGGTTTTGGAGACCAGTGCTCTACCAACTGAGCTATGCCCGTATATAATCGAAGAGGGATAGAGGGGAGGGATTACCTACCCTCTACACCACTCCGATAAGATATTTATATTTAGCTACTGCTAGTATTAGTTAAGTAGCTCAGTGATCTGACCAGCACCTACTGTACGACCACCCTCGCGGATTGCGAAGCGAAGTCCTAGGTTACATGCTACTGGGTAGATAAGGTCTACAGTGATGGTTACGTTATCACCTGGCATCACGATCTCCTGACCCTCAGGAAGAGTGATCTCACCAGTTACGTCAAGCGTACGGATGAAGAACTGTGGACGATACTTGTTCTTGAATGGAGTGTGACGACCACCCTCCTCTTTCTTAAGCACGTACACCTCAGCCTTGAAGCGAGAGTGTGGCTTCACACTACCTGGCTTACAAAGCACCATACCACGCTTGATCTGATCCTTATCGATACCACGGAGAAGTAGACCAACGTTATCACCAGCCTCACCCTCATCTAGGATCTTACGGAACATCTCCACACCAGTCACCACAGACTTCAGCTTCTCTGCACCAAGACCGATGATCTCAACCTCATCACCAGTGTGTACCACACCAGTCTCGATACGACCAGTAGCTACAGTACCACGACCAGTAATAGAGAAGATATCCTCTACAGGCATCAAGAAGTCCTTATCAATATCACGTGGAGGAAGTGGAATCCACTCGTCAACAGCATCCATTAGCTCACGGATAGAATTTTCCCACTTAGCCTCACCATTCAGTGCACCAAGAGCAGATCCACGGATTACTGGAGTGTTGTCGCCATCAAACTCGTAGAAGCTAAGGAGCTCACGAATCTCCATCTCTACAAGCTCTAGCATCTCCTCATCGTCCACCATATCACACTTGTTCATGAACACTACCAGACGTGGTACATTCACCTGACGTGCTAGTAGGATGTGCTCACGAGTCTGAGGCATAGGACCATCAGTAGCAGCAACCACGATGATAGCACCATCCATCTGAGCAGCACCAGTAACCATGTTCTTTACATAGTCGGCGTGACCAGGACAGTCTACGTGGGCATAGTGACGGTTAGCAGTCTCATACTCTACGTGTGAGGTGTTAATAGTAATACCCCTCTCCTTCTCCTCAGGAGCGTTATCGATAGAGTCGTATGAGCGGAGCTCAGTGTGACCATCCTTTGCCAATACGGTAGTGATAGCAGCAGTAAGAGTAGTCTTACCGTGGTCCACGTGACCGATCGTACCGATATTTACGTGGGGCTTCGACCTGTTAAAATGTTCTTTTGCCATAGTTCAATAACAATAAAATATATTTGAGTTTATATTATTCTCTCTTCTCATCCCTTCCAAGACGCTTCGAAGCAGACGTAATAACCTAAGGCATACTCCTCCCAATTCATTACTTCGAGCTGAGATTCCCGACACATCGCGAATACTCTCACCCTATCACTCCACGCACCTTGCTGAAGTCGTAAAATACGCTTGAGCCGATGCCGGGATTTGAACCCGGGACCTCTTCCTTACCAAGGAAGTGCTCTACCACTGAGCTACATAGGCAAAAATTTCATCTGAGCGGAAGACGGGGCTCAAACCCGCGACCCTTAGCTTGGAAGGCTAATGCTCTATCAACTGAGCTACTTCCGCATACACCCTTAAATGTAAAGGTAGAAAGTGGGCAGTGATGGATTCGAACCACCGAAGGCGTAAGCCAGCTGAGTTACAGTCAGCCCCATTTGGCCACTCTGGTAACTGCCCATTCCTTTTAGACTACACTCTCCACGGCCCTCGCTAGAGCGTTGCATAGACTAAACCGTTCGCAAAGATACATAACTTATTTCTTTTCGCCAAATATTCTCAAGAAAAAGTTTCAGCTTCTTCAATATTTAGGTCTATTGCCGCTACGAACAGACTAATACAAAGAAATAATAGCACCCAAAGTAAATAGGTCCGACGGGGCAGTGAAGCATCTCAGATACAGTCCTATTAGCGTTCAAACATTAAAAGCACCGTGGGAGATAGTTCCACGGTGCTTTTAATATATTAATAGGGTAACTATTACTTGATATTTGGGAGCTCTAGGCCATAGCCACGCTTCTTATCAACACTCTTGAGGTAGAGACTAAGGATAAGGGCGAAGACTCCGAAGCTAGTGAAGATCAGCATAGAAGGGGTGAAGTTCATGGGTTCGCCAGCGACAACACCCACGTTGGTCTTATCGAGCACTGAGCCGATAATCATTGGCACCGACATCAAACCGATATTCTGTACCCAGAAGATAGCAGAGTAGGCAGAGCCGAGCACCTTATTATCAATCAGCTTTGGCACACTTGGCCAGAGGGCGGCAGGCACCAAGCTAAAGGAGATACCCAGCAACACAATGGCCGAGATAGCTACCACAAAGGAGGTGGTACTATTATCAAATGGATAGAGAGCGAAGGTGCCGTGGCAAAGAATCATCAGCACCGAACCGATAATGAGCATAGTAGCTCCCTTACCCTTCTTATCAAGGAAGAAGCCGAGGAAAGGAGTGATCACCATTGCCCCGATAGGGAATAGGCTAAAGATACTTGAAGCGGTGGTATTCTCAATGCCAAGGTTGCTCTCTAGCATACTAGTGGCAAACTTCTGGAATGGGAAAATAGCAGAGTAATAAAGTACACAAAGCAGAGCTACAATCCAGAAAGCACTACTACCAAAGACCTTACCAAGGTCGCGGAAGTGGAATGGCTCTTCCTCTTCCTCTACAAGTGAGCCAGCGGCCTCTTTCTCCAACTTGCGGTCAAGGACCCCATAGATAAGGTATAGGAAGAGTCCGATGCAGAGGAGGATAAAGACGAAGAGCACTGGTGCTTGAACCGTCTGCAGTGCATCCAATCCTTCAGAAACGCCAAGTTTATTCACCATCCATTGGTTGATACGAGGAGAGGTCTGGAATACAGCAAAAACACCAAGGCGGGCAATCGCCATCTCAATACCCATTGCCATCGCTAGCTCATAACCGGTAAACCACTTTACAATAGCACGGGAAACGGTCACGCCACCCATCTCGGTACCCATACCGAAGATAGCAAAACCTGCACATGCTAGGGCCGCAGAAGGTGGGAAGTTGGGGAACCAACCAGCTAGCAGGTCGTAGGGGAAGGCTCCAGCATTGAAAGCAGAACTCAGGGCATATACCTTGATACCGGCACCGATCACCATCAGAGAGCCTGAGAGGATAGCGGTGAAGCGAACCCCCATCTTATCCAGGATAATACCTGCAAAGATAAGGAAGAGTAGGAATACATTGACGAAGAATTCACTCCCCGCATAGGTACCAAAGACGGTACTATTCCAGCCCAATACCTGATCGAGCTGTGTCTTGAGAGGTGAAAGGACGTCTACAAACATGTAGGCGAAAAGCATCGTGAGGGCGATCATTATCAAAACGGTCCACCTCACTGCGGCTTTGTCACGTAACGTGTGGCCTTTAGTAGAAGTTGTCATAATAGTTGTGTTATAAGTTTGAAAATTTCAGATGGGACAAATGTAAGGTTTTTTGGGCAGACTGCCACAAGATGGTCTCAGAAAAGTGGGGTTACCGCTTAAGGCTCTCTTGGAAGTCAATTCGCTGTAAGATGCTACGGCCGAGGGTGAGATCATCGGCATACTCCAGTTCATCACCTATCGCAATGCCTTGTGCAATAGTGGTGATCTGCACCTCTATATCCTTGAGCAGGCGGTAGATGTAGAAGTTGGTCGTCTCTCCCTCCATAGTGGTACTGAGGGCAAGGATCACCTCCTTTATCCCCTCTTCTTGAATACGTGTAGGGAGGTCGTGGAGGAAAAGGTCTTGAGGCCCCACCCCATCCATAGGAGAGATCACGCCTCCCAATACGTGATAAAGCCCCTGATACTGCCCAGTCCGCTCGATTGCCATCACATCACGCACACTCTCCACCACACAGAGGATATGGGAGTCGCGTGTCTCATCACTACAAATGCTACAGATCGGCTCATCGGAGATATTGTGGCACTTCTCGCAGTATTGTATACCATCCACGAGGTCGCGTAGAGCATCGGAAATACGATAGGTAAAAGTCTTCTCCTGCTTTAAGAGAGAAAGAGCCAAGCGCATCGCACTCTTATGCCCCACCCCTGGAAGAGAGGCAAAAGCATCAATCGCCCTTTGTAGCAATTGTGAGTAATCCTCAACGCCCGACATCTTCGCCCCTCATGGTCACGTGGTCAAACTTACGGCGGCGGAGCACGAAGTCCTTACCAAGGTACTTCTCTCGCACAGTCGGATTCTCTGCTAGCTCCTCAGCACTCCCTTGGAAAAGCACCTGTCCCTCAAATAGTAGGTAGGCACGGTCGGTAATGGATAGGGTCTCGTGGACATTGTGGTCGGTGATCAAGATACCGATATTCTGCTCCCTCAGCTTGGAGACAATCAACTGAATATCCTGCACCGCAATAGGGTCAACACCAGCGAAAGGCTCATCAAGCATAATAAACTTCGGGTCAATAGCGAGGCAACGAGCAATCTCCACACGTCGTCGCTCTCCACCAGAGAGGCGGTCGCCGTTATTGGTCCGCACCTTCTCCAGACCAAATTCATCAATCAGCTTCTCCAGCTTTTCGATCTGCTCCTGATGATTCAGCCCCGTCATCTCCAGCACTGCTAGGATATTATCCTCCACACTCATCTTACGAAAGACAGACTCCTCCTGAGCGAGGTAGCTAATGCCCATCCTCGCACGCTGATAGATAGGTCGCTTGGTGATATCCTCATCATCAAGGAATATCCGTCCGTTATTGGGGGTCACCAGCCCTACCGTCATATAGAAGGTAGTGGTCTTGCCCGCCCCATTAGGGCCTAGCAACCCCACGATCTCCCCCTGCTCCACCTCAATGGAGACATGGTTGACCACGGTACGGCTCTTGTATTTCTTTACTAAATCCTCAGTCCTTAGCTTCATAAGTATCGCATATTATTTCCCACAAAGATACCAATTTAAGTGGTTTAGCGGTGTAAAAAGACGCCTTGAGATAGTCTATCCCAAGGCGTCCACTATATTTCTTAATTGATAGGTAGCTTAAACCAATCCAGCAAAGCCCATAAAGGCCATCGCCAAGATACCAGCCGTTACAAGGGCGATAGGAATACCAGCAAGCGGAGCAGGCACATTGGTCTTCGCCAGTTGCTCCCTAATCACTGCAAAGATCACAATCGCCATGGTATAACCAATAGCGGTAGCAATAGCATAGACAATCGACTCCCCTAGATTAAAGTCCTTTTGGATCACCGTAATCGCCACACCTAGGATCATACAGTTAGTAGTAATCAAAGGCAAGAATACACCGAGTGCTTGGAATAGAGCGGGAGAGATCTTCTTCAGAATCATCTCGAGCATCTGCACCACTGAGGCAATCACTAGGATAAAGGCAATATTCTGCATATACCCTATCTCGTAGGGGTCTAGCACCAGCTTCTGAATCGCATAAGTCACGAGCGTCGCAATGGTCACCACAAAGGTCACCGCA
This sequence comes from Porphyromonas somerae DSM 23386, assembly GCF_000372405.1. GTDB lineage: Bacteria > Bacteroidota > Bacteroidia > Bacteroidales > Porphyromonadaceae > Porphyromonas_A > Porphyromonas_A somerae. The sequence continues at coordinate 18,261 of NZ_AQVC01000020.1, forward strand.
GCACCCATGCCCACCGCAGTATCCAGCTTCTTAGAAACACCCAAGAAGGGGCAAATCCCCAAGAACTGTGAGAATACGACGTTATTAACTAGAATCGCACTGATAAATAGTAGTAAATATTCCATAAGTCGTTAAGCTGTCTTATTGCGTTTGCGGTCAATCGCATTCTTAATTCCAATCACAAAGCCTAGCACGATAAAAGCACCAGGAGCCAGCACAAATACCAGTGCCCCATACTCCTCAGGGAAAAGGACATGGTCAAAAGCACGACCCGAGCCCAGCACCTCTCTCACAAATCCGATAATGGTCAGAGCGATAGTAAAGCCAAGACCGATACCGATTCCATCTAGAGCCGAGTCAAACACATTATTCTTAGCTGCGAAAGACTCCGCACGACCTAGCACGATACAGTTCACCACGATCAGAGGTAAGAAGATACCGAGCGATGCATAGAGCGCAGGCACATAAGCCTCGCAAAGCATCTGCACCAAAGTGGTAAAGGCGGCAATAATCACAATATAGGCTGGGATACGTACCGCATCGGGGATCAGCTTTTTCACCGAGGCCACCACCATGTTAGAGCAGATCAGCACAAACGTTGTTGCCAGTCCCATTCCCAGACCATTATTGGCACTAGAGGTGGTACCAAGTGTCGGACACATACCTAGGAGCAAAACCAGCGTAGGATTCTCTTTAATCAGTCCATTGAGTAATATCTGTAATTTCTTCATAGTCACTCACACATTTACTTTAGTTGACCATCGGCGATGGCTTGTTGCATCACACTGTAGGCACTATTGAGGGTTTCCAAGAAAGCACGGCTTGAGATCGTTGCGGCACTAATGGCATCCACGCTACCGCCATCCTTCGACACCTTGATCGGCTCCGCTAGATTGGCACCTAGCACACTTCTCGCAGTTCCTTCCGTGCGGAACCACTCCTCCATCTTACTGCCCAGTCCAGGGGTTTCGCTCTGCTCTTGCACAGCGTAGTCGATGATATTGCCCTCCATATCCATTCCTACCAGCACACTGATAAAGCCATCAAAGCCATTATTGGTAAAGCTCTTCACCGCCACACCGATCAATTGATCACCTTGGCGTGCAGGATAGAGGACATACTCATTCATCTCCACCCGCTCCTCGTAGGGGTCATTGTCATAGCCCTCGGGAAGTACTTTGGCGATACCAGCCTTGAGGGCTTCCGTCTTGGAGGCGTCAATCACCGGCTTAGTAGTCTCGTATACAAAGGCGAGCAAAGCTGCTGCCACTGCTGCTATGATCGTAAGCGATAGCAGCATATTGGGTAAGGTTGATTGTAACTTCTTCATCACTTTTTAGCTTTTCCAAAGAGGTGAGGTGGCATATACCTATTGATAATAGGCACGATACCATTCATAAAGAGAATCGCAAACGACATCCCCTCGGGGTAGGCACCAAAGAGACGGATCAGCATCGTAATGATACCTATCATCACTCCGTAGAGCAGCATACCGCTATTGCTCATAGGGCTGGTGACATAGTCAGTCGCCATAAAGATAGCACCGAGTAGCAAGCCACCGCTTAGGATATGAAAGAGAGGACCAGCATAGACCTCAGGGTTGGCCAGATTCATAATGCCAGCAAAGATAGCTACCGTAGCGATAATGGCTACTGGAATGTGCCAAGTGATCACTTTGCGAATCAGCAGGTAGGCAAATCCAATCAGCAGTGCCACCGCACTCACCTCACCTAGCGAACCACCCACAGAGCCGAGGAGGTTATCCACCAAGCTAGGGAGCTTATCCATCGTAAAGCCTTCCGACCCACGTACCACCCCCTTAGCAATCGCCAATGGAGTAGCACCAGAGGTAGCATCCAATGTAGCCTCCATGCCCCTAGGCATCGGATAGCTAGTCATCTGCACTGGGAAGGAGATGAGTAGCATCACACGACCCACAATAGCAGGGTTGAAGATATTACTCCCAAGGCCACCGAACGACATCTTGCCGATACCAATCGCCACCAAGGCACCGATAACGATGATCCATAAAGGAAGAGTAGAGGGCACGTTGAGCGCCAGTAGGAGACCCGTGAGGATCGCCGAACCATCCAAGATAGTTAGCTCCTTACGCCCCATCAAGAAGCGACTGATCAGCCACTCAAAGAGCATACAAGCGGCCACAGAAGTAAGCGTCACCACAAAGGCGCCCCATCCAAAGAAATAAAAGGAGACCGCCAGTGCAGGAATCAATGCAATGATCACATCATACATATTGCGCTCAATCGAGTCGCCACTATGTATGTGTGGTGAGGGTGATACGAGTAGTTTATGACTAGTTGACATATCTCTATTACTTATATTCGTTTAGGACTTACGGCTTCGCATAATACCCATCACCGTCCGCTTACCTTGGCGGATATGGTCGAGCAATGGTCGATTAGCTGGACAGCTGTAGCTGCAAGAGCCACATTCAATACAGTCCACCACATGATTCTTCTCCAATACCTCCCAATCCTTAAATACCGTATCTCTCATCAAGAAGGCAGGATTAAGTCCCATAGGACAAGCATGTACACACTTAGCACAGCGGATACAGCTACGCATTGGCTTACGTGCAGTCTCCTCCTTCTTCAATACTAGGATACCGCTACTACCCTTGGCAATAGGCACATCATCAGTCACCAGGGCTTTACCCATCATAGGACCACCACTGATGATCTTGCCACTCGACTCAGGAAGACCGCCGGCCGCCTCAATCAGCATAGCCGAACTGGTGCCGATACGTACGAGGAAGTTGGAGGGCTTCGGAAGGTCCACTCCCGTTACCGTCACAATACGCTCAAAGAGAGGCTTGTGCTTCTGTACCGCCTCATAGACAGCTAGGGTCGTCCCCACATTCTGCACAATGGCTCCCACCGTAATAGGTAGCTGCCCACTCTTCACCTGTCGCTTCAGTACCGAATCAATCAGCTGCTTCTCACCACCTTGTGGGTACTTCACCTTCAGCGGTTGGATCTCAATCCCCGCAAAAGACTTCGCTAGCTCCGTAAGGTGCTGTATCGCATCCTTCTTATTATTCTCAATACCGATCACACCTCTTGATACCCCAGCGGCTTTCATCAGGATAGAGAGCCCCACCAAGAGCTCCTCACCACGCTCCAGCATCAGCCGGTGGTCGGCAGTTAGATAAGGCTCACACTCCACACCATTGATGATCACCACCTCTGGTTGGCTTCCCTTAGGGGGCAGTAGCTTCACATTGGTTGGGAAGGTAGCACCTCCCATACCCACGATACCACACTCCTGAATACGAGCCACAATATCCTCAGGGCTCATCGTCACCTCTCGGATCACTTCGGGTGAGCGGTCAATAGTCTCCTCCCACGTGTCCTCGCCATCGGTCTTGATAGTGATGACGGTCTTGGGATAACCCGAGGCATCCACCACCTCCTCCAGCTTCTCCACCACGCCCGATACGCTCGAGTGGATATTGGCCGAGATAAAACCGCCAGCCTTGGCGATAAGGGTACCTACCTTCACCGTGTCGCCTCGCTTCACAAGTGCCTCGGCAGGTGCACCAATATGCTGACCAAGCGGGATACGGACACGCTCTGGCATAGGCAGCTCCTCTATCGGACGGTCGCTAGAGAGCTTCCTCTCTGGTGGATGAATACCACCGATTCTAAATGTCTTCAACATACTCCTATATATATAAGGTATCTATATTTCGTACTGATCACGCCTCCGCTGCCTCCACTACAGGCTCCGCTTTAGGTTTGCGGGGAGGGAAATTGATCTCGTGGATCGCTCCAGTAGGGCACGCCTCTACACACTTGCGGCAGAGACGGCACTTATTGGGATCAATATAAGCAAGGTTATTAGCAATGGTGATCGCTTCAAACTTACACTCCTTGAAGCACTTCGAGCAGCCGATACAGGCATTATCACACGCCTTCTTAGCCACACCACCCTTCTCCTTATTCACGCAAGAGACAAAGACACGGCGGCCCTTAGGTCCCTTCTTGCGGAGTTCAATAATCATCTTTGGGCAAGCCTTCACACAGGCGCCGCAGGCAGTACAACGCTCCTCATCCACCTCAGGCAGTCCCGTAAGCGGATTCATCTTGATCGCATCAAAGCCACACGCCAGAGTACAATCGCCTAGGCCGAGACAGCCAAAGGTACAGCCCGTCTCACCGCCATAGGTCGCTGCTGCTATCGCACAGCTACTAGCTCCATCGTACTGATTGACCTTGGGGCGGGCATCGCAGGTACCATTGCATCTCACCACCGCCAATTGGGGCTCCGCCTCTACCGCAGTACGCCCCAAGATGTCGGCCACCTTGAGCATCGTATCATTACCACCTACGGTACAAAATAGCCCCTCCATCGACTCCGCTTCCACACAGGCACGTGCAAAGCCAGAGCAGCCAGGATAGCCACACCCTCCACAGTTAGCACCAGGGAGCGCCTCATTCACCAGCTCAATACGAGCATCCTCCTCTACGTGGAACTTCTTAGAGACCACAAAGAGAAGCAGGGCTGCAAGGGCACCTACAATGGCAAGGAACAGAATCGTCACTATCATAACTTATTGCTTATTGATATATATAATTCGCTGTGGCATACTACCGCCACCATACATTCACTTCACCAACTCCGCACGGAGCTTAAACGTCTGGTCGAAATAGCCACCCAACAACTTCAGGAGCCCCGCATAAAGCAAAAGCACCCCCACAAGCGATACCAATAGGATCTCTTCTCTCACCCCCGCCATATTCATCCCGATGGAAAGCACTGCCAAGAGGATAATCGGTATCACAAAGGCAAAGAGCACCGCCTTCAGAGGGCTCCCCCCCTTAGCTGGGATCAAGCGAACCCGATCACCCACCTGAACTCCGAGGGGGTAATCCGAGACCTCAATCAACTGTTCATCCTTATCCGAAGAGAGACAAGCGCCACGAGCGTGGCAAGTGCTACAGGCCGAGCGACGCTCTATGAGCACCACGATCCTGTCGTCCTTTATCTGACTAATTGTCCCCTCTTTGCAGTCCATAATGTAGGTGTGTCGTTATAGGTTGTTGTTAAGTCGAGTAGCCTTTTTATCTCTCCTCTACAGGGTCGGTGAGTAGAGGGTTCAGCTTCCTTTATGACCAAACTGTAGCAAAAGTACAAAAAAAATACAACGCCTCCTAAAATACAATGACGAATGATTTCCGTAATTACCCCAAAAGCACCTCAAAGAGCCCTACCTAGGGTGCCTGATCGGACAAGTCGGACGCCGCACCGAATAGGGGGAGATAGGGGATTGTCCGACCTGTCTGACTTGTCCGACTCGTCCGATGAGGAAACCAACTATTGGAGGTGGCGGGAAAACGGTCGGAGGAGGGCATTTGTAACTCTCTGATAATCAGGACGCTCATCTGAGCAAAAACTGAGTTGCAACTAAGCAATTGCTTTGTTGCATCTCGCCGTTTGCTTAGTTGCAACTCGCCGATCGCTTAGTTGCAACTCAACTTTTGCCCTGCTCCAAGGAGAAAATCTATGGGTGTGTTTATTGAGAAGAAAACCCCTCGGGAAGATGGGGATCTTTATCGGGGGCGTCTTATCGGACAAGTCGGACAGATCGGACAAGTCAGACAGGTCGGACGTCGCACTAGATGGGGGTAGATAGGGGATTGTCCGACCTGTCCGACCTGTCCGATAAGGTGCCCCCCGACTAGGCACCCCCAGCATAGGGGTTACTGGTGGTTGGCGAGGCGGTCGAGGGCGAGCTGCTCGAACTTGGTGCCAGGGCGACCGTAATTGGCGTAGGGGTGGATGGAGATGCCTCCTCGTGGGGTGAAGATACCGGTTACTTCGATATAGCGTGGGTCCATTAGCTCTACGAGGTCGTCGAGGATGACGTTGACGCAATTCTCGTGGAAGTCGCCATGGTTTCGGTAGCTAAAGAGGTAGAGTTTGAGGCTCTTACTCTCCACCATCTTGATATCAGGGATGTAGGAGATGATGATCTCGGCAAAGTCGGGTTGGTGGGTGATGGGGCAAAGGCTGGTAAACTCTGGGCAATTGAACTTCACCCAGTAGTCTCGCCCAGGGTGCCTATTCTCGAAGGTTTCCAGAACGGTAGGATCGTACTCTGTAGGGTATTTGGTGCTGCCACTCCCGAGTAGGGAGAGGGATTGGCGTAGCTCTTGCTCTGTTGCTTGCTCTTTCATATACTGATTCAACATATATAGAGCCACACCTCAGTTGGCATGTTGAGGTGTGGCTCCTTGTAACTTTATAGTGGAGATCTCCTCTCTTTTCTCTTTGAGACTATTGCACGAGTGCGATCTGCTGCGTTGCTTTCGGAATTCGGTCTCGGTCACGTACGTGAGTACGCTCCCTTCGGCCTCATCCTTTTGTGTGTGCCTGGTGCCCTACGTGCACCTTGCCCTCAGCGCCGGGCATCTCATCCCTCGTGCAAAGCCTCAGCACATTTTACAAAATGTGCGAGAATGTGGCACTTCGTGCAACATTCTCCTCTATCACTTTTTCTCGGTGGTCTCCTCCTTCTTAGCAGGAGTGTAGCGGTCGTTGAGGTACTTAGTCACCTGAGTGGTGATGTCGTAGCTCTTATCGGCACAGAGGATATTATCGTGGGCCTTATTGCTCAGGATCATCTGGTACTTACCCACCTCGTTATTGTACTGCTGTACATGTGCCATGATGGTGTCGGAGAGGGCTTGCATCTTATCGGCCTCTAGCTGCATCAGCTCCACCTGTAGCTTTTGGCTCAGCTCTTGGAGTTGCTGCTGTAGCTTCATGATGCGCTCCTGCTCGCGCTGTGCACGTCCTTGATCGAAGAAGGCATTATTCTCCACCTTACGCTGAAACTCCCTAGCCTCGCTCTCAAAGTTACGCTGCTTTTGATTGAAAGTAGCTTGGCGGCTCTCCATCTCGCGCATCAGCTCGTCCTGTACTTGATTGGCATACTTGTAATTGGCGAGCAGGCTATCAAGGTCTACATAAGCTATAGGGAGACGTGCGATGGCACTATCGCCTACTGGGGTAGCTGTAGCTTGATTGTGGTTCTGCTGGTCACTCTTATTACAACTGATGGTGGCCAAAGCTAGCACGAGGGCTAGCGTGAGTGCTGATAGGGTGTTGGATTTGATCATCATTATTACTAAATCGGTAATTAAAGTGTGCAACTACTGTATACGCTCCTCCTTGGCTACACGGTCGAAGAGATTCTGGTGCCGCACCGCATCTTTATGCTGGTGGCGGTGGCAGGTGATCCCCTGCTCCTCAAGCTTTGGCTGGCCCTCTACGTGTGTATTTGGGAAGCCCCAACGCTTGGTGAAGAAGACCCTCACTCCAAGGAGTAGGACGCATATAGCAACGACTACGAGCGTTATGAGTAGTATCTTTATCATTATTTCTCAAAGATTTAACGGATACAAAGGTAAGTTTTTTATCAACAGCCGCAAAGGTTTTAAGTCTTTTTACACATATCTGCTCCTCTATTAGGAGAGAAAAGGGTATCTTTACCACTGAAATGAATTATTGAACAATCATAATATAATCGTAAGACGTATGACAACACACGAACCAAAAATTGTCTTTAAGTACTTTGATGAGATCACCAAGACTCCTCGCCCAAGCAAGAAGGAGGAGAAGATGATCGCTTATCTTGAGAACTTTGCCAAGGAGCACAATATTGAATACCACAAGGATAAGGTGGGTAACATAGTGATGAAGAAGGGGGCTACCAAGGGGATGGAAGACCGCAAGAGCATCATTATGCAGAGCCATATTGATATGGTATGCGAGAAGAATAATGATGTGGAGTTTGACTTTGAGAAGGATGCAATCCGCACCAAGATTGTGGATGGCTGGCTCAAGGCGGAGGGAACGACACTGGGTGCCGACAATGGTATCGGCGTAGCTACTCAGCTGGCTGTATTGGCAAGTGATGATATTGAGCATGGTCCGATCGAGGCACTCTTCACTGTAGATGAGGAGACTGGTCTTACCGGTGCGATGAATGTGGAGAAGGGCTTCTTTGATAGCGATATCCTCCTCAACCTCGATAGCGAGGATGAAGGGGAGATGTTTGTAGGCTGTGCTGGTGGTATGGGTACCATGGCGGAGTACTACTATGAGCCTGCCTATACCGACCCCAATCTCACTTATATTGAGATCAAGGTGAGCGGTCTGAGAGGTGGTCACTCGGGTGGTGATATCCACCTAGGTAGAGGCAATGCGGTGAAGATCCTTGCTCGTGCACTCTATGGTCTGGCTGATGATTTGGACTATGTATTGGGTAGTATCCAAGGCGGTAACCTCCACAATGCGATTGCTCGTGAGGCACATGCGGTGATCGGTATTGACCCAAGTGACCGTGAGCCAGTAGCAGCGTGGATCAATACTTTCTCTAGCGAAATTCATAATGAGCTGAAGGCGGTAGACCCAGAGGTAGAGGTGCGTGCTTCTACTACGGAGCAACCTAAGTGGTGCATCGACGCTCAAACTTCTGCCAACCTGATCAATGCTCTGATCGCTTGTCCTCACGGCGTACTCGGCATGAGCCACACCATTGAGGGATTGGTGGAGACCTCTAATAACCTCGCTTCGGTAAAGATGATCGAGAGTGAGGAGGGATACCCTGTAATCTATGTAGAGACTAGCCAGCGTAGCTCGGTAGAGAGTGCTAAGCGTATGGTAGGGGATATGGTGACTGCGGTATTTGACCTCTCGGGTGCTTATGTATCGGAGCGTGACGGATATCCAGGTTGGGAGCCTAACCCTGAGTCGGAGATTATGGAGGTAGCAAAGAGAACTTACAACGACCTATTCGGCAAGGATCCAAAGATCATGGCGATCCACGCCGGTCTGGAGTGCGGTCTCTTCAAGGAGAAGTACCCACACCTAGATATGCTCTCCTTTGGTCCTACGATGCGTGATGTACACTCCCCTGAGGAGCGTCTGGAGCTGAAGACGGTAGAGATGTGGTGGAAGCATCTGCTAGCGATCCTCAAGAATGCACCACGCAAGGCGTAAACCGATATTTACAATTAGCTATCCAAAGCCACCACAAGCCTTCGTGCTGGTGGTGGCTTTGTGGCTATTAAGTGCTTTTACGTCCCCTCTGCTTTGGGCTCAAGAGAGGACGAATAGCAAGGAGACGATCGGGCGTATGATGTTTTATAATGTAGAAAATCTATTCGATACGATTGATGACCCACTCACCGATGATGATGCCTTTACCCCCGAAGGCATCTACCATTGGACTGAGGGGCGGTACCGACGCAAGTGCGAGCACCTGGCATGGGTGATCAGCAATGTGGGGGAGTGGGGATTCCCCTCGCTGATTGGCATGGTGGAGGTGGAGAATAGCGATGTGATACGGGACCTCGTGAAGCACCCGACGCTTAGCTCAGTGACGTACGACTATGTGGTGACGAATGGCTCTGACCCTCGTGGTGTAGATGTGGCACTCCTATGGGACCAAAAGCGGTTTGCCTATATTGAGGCACACGAGATTCCGCACTACGGAGCGACCGACTGCTTCCCTCTAGGTCAAGACCCCCGCACACCGAGCGAGGCAGATGGAAGCGGGCGAAATACGCTGTGGGTGACGCTGGAGCACAGAGCTACAGAGCGAAAGCTGGAGCTATTTGTGATGCACAACCCGAGCCGACGCGGAGGGGTACGAGCTACTTCGCGGAAGCGGGAGCGGGTGAATGCCAAGGTGCGGAAGCTCATCGACCATCTGCTGGAGGAGGATCCTAGCCGCTATGTAGTGGTGATGGGTGACTTTAATGACAACCCCTCTGACCCCTCGATGCGACGGGCACTCAGAGCGGGGGGTATTGAGCACAACACCCAACCTAAGCAGCGCTTTCTCTACAATCTCGCCTACCCACTTTATAATGGGGGTAAGGGGACGCACCGCTTTAGGAAGGAGGTGTGGTTACCCGACCAAATCATCGTATCAGGGGGGCTTTTTCTCGGAGAGGAGCCACTACTGAGGGAGCGACGCCAGAAGATCTTTTCGCACCCGGAGCTACTGACGAAGGATGGGAAGCATCTCCATCGCACTTACCTCGGCACGCATTACACTGGGGGCTACTCCGACCATTTACCTATATATATAGACTTATACTGATGCAAGGGATCAAACTACTCTTTGTGGGCAAAACGGATAGCCCGGAGATACAGAAACTGATGCAGGAGTACCAGAGACGCCTCTCTCGCTTTGTGCCGATAGAGGTGGAGGAGCTGCCGGACCTGAAGAACCGAAAGCGGCTGAGCCAAGAGGAGCAGAAGCTGGAGGAGGGGCGACTGATCAAGGCTGCGATAGGTCCGCAGGACCAGGTGGTGCTACTCGATGAGCGGGGAAAGGAGCCGACCTCCCTGCAACTCGCTAAGATGGTGGAGGGGTGGCAGATGACGGTGGCACGCAAACTGGTGCTGGTGATCGGTGGACCTTACGGTTTTTCCGATGAGATCTACCAAGCCTATCCGGAGCGTCTCTCCTTGAGCAGTCTCACCTTTAATCATCAGATGGTGCGACTCTTCCTTATTGAGCAAGTCTATAGAGCCTATACGATTATCCACAACCACCCTTATCACCATGAGTAGATTTCTGATTGAGCTACAGTACGATGGCACCGACTTTGTCGGTTGGCAAGAGCAACCCAATGGCCGCACGGTGCAGGGAGAGCTACAGGAGCGGCTCTCGACCATCCTCCGACAACCGATTAAGGTGGTGGGGGCGGGGCGAACCGATACGGGGGTTCATGCCACCTCTATGGTCGCCCACTTAGATGTAAGCGAGGAGCTAGCTGAACGACTCCCGGAGGCGATCTTTCGGCTCAATCGCTTCCTTCCGCCCGATATATTGATTCTGAAGTTGCAGAGCGTTGCCCCCGACTTTCACGCACGTTTTAGTGCCACCAGTCGGAGCTACGGCTATTACCTCACCCTCTACCCTAGCCCATTTCGGCGGAAGTACCATACGCTGGTGACCACTCCGCTCGACTTTGAGCAGATGAATCGGGCTGCAAGTAAGCTCCTAGGTCGGCACGACTTCTCTTCCTTTGCCAAGAAGCACTCCGACGTCACCAACCACTTCTGCACTGTCACCCAAGCGGAATGGCAGGACTTAGGCGATGGGGAATGGGTCTTCAAGGTGACGGCCAACCGATTTCTCCGAAGTATGGTGCGGGCTCTCGTAGGCACACTGCTAGAGGTGGGAATGGGCAACCTCACCCCCGAGGAGTTTGGGGCGATCCTGGAGCGTGCCGACGACGAGTACCCATTCAATACCGCTCCCGCCACTGGCCTCCGCCTAGAAGCGGTCACCTACCCACCTCACCTCTTCGGCACCCTCCTCTTCCAAGCCACCTAATCAGGGGGGGGGAGAGGGTGCCTAATCGGACGAGTCAGACAGGTCAGACAAGTCGGACGCCGCACCCTTCGGGTGCTCTTTTTTAGCCTTTGTCCGAGGAAAAGGACCTCGCGGAGGTCATTATCTTGACCGAGTAGAGACTGTTGCACGAAGGCGTCGTCCTTGATTACTTTTGCCAAATAGTTGACATCGGGCATTAATTTTCTTATATTTGTAAAATTATTTCCCAACTCACTGTAGGTTTTCAATATAGCCACATTGAGAAGGGTCAATCCAGTATTAAGATATTCACATATCACCCACTCAGAATTAAAACATGAATAGAATGACAAAATGGAATGCTCCGCGTGAGCTAATGGGCCTACTCTCAGTGGGTCTGCTACTCCTATTGCTACCTATTTCTCTACACGCTAGTAGGTCAGTGCTCCCCACTTCAGAGGAGCTAACCGAGCTTCAGAGCGATGGTAAGAAAGTGGTTAAGGGAGTGGTTTTGGACGACCTAGGAGAGCCTCTCCCTGGTGTCGGAATCCGCATCAAAGGGATGAAGGGCGCTTGGGGCACTAATGCCTCTGGTAGGTTTGAGATCCCTGTAACCAAGGAACGAGTAATCATGACCTTTTCGTTCGTGGGCTTTAAGACCGTAGAGCAAGAGGTAAAAGCTGGCGCTGAGGTCACCATTCAGTTGGAGGAGGATGTGGATCTCCTTGACGAAGTGGTGGTTACCGGTTACATGACCAAGAATAAGAGCAGCTTTACAGGTTCGCAGACAACTGTGGATAAGAAGCAGATCATGAGCATCGGCACCAAGAACATTCTGCAGAGCCTTGAGGCATTTGTCCCTGGTATGGTGACTATGGAGAATAGTGCTATGGGATCTAACCCTAACGCACAGCAGGAGATCAATATCCGTGGTCGTGCCACCTTTGAGGGGAAGGCCAATATGCCGGTCTTTGTGGTGGATGGTTCTATCGTCTCGAGCGAATTTGTCTTTGATATGGATATGAACGAGGTGGAGAGTGTGACGGTACTTCGTGACGCCTCCGCTACAGCACTATACGGTGCTAAGGGCTCGGCTGGTGTGATTGTGATCACCACGAGAGCACTGGAGGGTGGTAAGCTGAAGCTCCGCTACAATGGAACGATACGTACCTCTTTCCCCGACCTTTCGGACTATCACCTTCTCAATGCATCGCAAAAGCTAGAGTACGAAAGACTGGCAGGGCTCTACAATGATGCAAACCCTCAGCACCGATATGAGTTGGATAAGAAGTATGCAGCTCTTGCTACAGAAGTGGCTAGAGGAGTGGATACCGACTGGCTCGCAAAGCCACTGAGAGTGGGAGTTTCTCAAAACCACAATATCAATGTGGATGGAGGTGACGATTACGCTCGCTACAGCCTTGGGCTTCGCTATGGTAAGGACGCCGGTGTGATGAAAGGCTCTGGTAGAGATCGTCTTAACTTTACCTTTAACCTCTCCTACAGTCGTGAGAATCTATTTTTCATCTCTAATCTAGCTCGTGTGAGCTTTGTGAATAGCTATGATTCGCCTTATGGTGACTTTACCAGTTTCGTGAATGCCAACCCCTATGATAGTCCTTACGATCAGACTGGCGAATTGCGTCAGCTCCTGAATCATAATCTCCGCAACCCTCTCTACGAGGCGTCGGTGGGGAATAAGAGCAACTCTAGCAACTTCGACTTTTTCAATACCACAACTCTACGTGTGTGGCTTGGCGACTTTCGAATTGATGGTGATGCGACTTTCCAAAGAGGGCGCTCTAATAGCCTAAGGTTCGTCTCCCCACGATCGGGCGAATTTGCTACTACTAAAAACTTAAGCCAAAGGGGTAGGCTCTCAGAGACTTTCCGACGCTCTACCGACTTTGCAGCGAAGCTACTGCTTTCGTACAATAAGAATGTGATTGACGACCTCTTCCTCAGCGTGATGGGCGGTAGTAACATCGAGTATCGCTCCTCTCAACTATCGAGCTACTCCTCTATCGGTTACTTCTCTGAGAAGCTAGCCGACCCAGGCTTCTCCTCGGGATATAGTGCCGGGAGCCGCCCAGTGAGTAGTGATGAGATCGTGACGGGTGTGGGCTTCTTTGTCAACCTCAATACGATCTACAAGGAGCGCTACTTCCTTGACTTTATCTACCGCTATGAGGGATCCTCGCTCTTTGGTAAGAACACCCGCTTCGCCCCATTCTGGTCGGCAGGCGCGGGCTGGAATATCCACAAGGAGCCCTTTATGGAGGGGGTGAATGTGGACCTTCTGAAGCTAAGAGTAAGTACAGGGTATCTAGGAAATGTCTCCTTCTCGCCCTACCAAGCCCTTACTACCTACCAGTATGGTGAGCGATTTACCTATGTAAAGGGAGCTGGCTCAGTGCCTATCACGATTGGCAACCCCGATCTGAAGTGGGAGCGGACCATGAATAATAACCTCGGACTAGACCTTAATATCTTCAACGGTCGCTGGGATATGTCGCTCGACCTTTACTGGAAGATCACCGACAACCTACTTCTAGATGTGACGAAAGCCCCATCAGTAGGTGTGCAGACGGCTAAGCAAAACGTGGGCGAGATAGAGAATAAGGGTATCGAGCTCAGCACTAGAGTGGTGCCTATCCGTACTAAGGATTGGAACTGGACCCTTTCTCTAACCGCTTCGCACAACCGCAATAAGATCCGCAAGATCAGTAATGCACTGAAGGCTCAAAACGAGAAGAATATGGAGAAGAATGAGGCTGGCAAGCCACTGCCTATCTACGTGGAGGGTGAGTCGCTATCTACACTAAAGGTGGTACCTTCGGCCGGTATTGATCCTGCTACAGGTAAGGAGATCTACATCAAGCGAGATGGTTCACTCACCTTTGATTATGACCCAAGGGATAAGATCACTGTGGGTGACACCAGCCCTGTGGTATCGGGTATGATGAGCTCTTACCTCACCTACAAAGGTTTCTCACTCACTGCAGGTCTGAGGTACCAGCTAGGAGCTATGGACTACAATACCACTCTCGCTAGCCGAGTAGAGGGAGCCGACCCTAAGAAGAATGCCGATGAGCGTGTCTTCAACGACCGCTGGACAAAGCCTGGCGATAAGGCTTCGTACAAAGATATTGCTGACTCTACGGTACCTATGCAGACCACTCGCTTTGTGTCGGTGCACAACTTCCTAGAGCTCAGTACGCTCTCACTGGCTTACGACTTTAAGCCTATTGACCTTAAGTACTTCAATATCCGCAATCTACGCCTCGAGCTGATGGCGAATGATATTTTCCACTACTCTAGCATCAAGCAGGAGCGTGGACTATCGTACCCTTATGCTAGGTCGGTGGAGATGACCATACGTTTTACCCTTTAATGAAGTTAGGATCGAATGATGAAAAAGAATAATATATACCTATTCGTCACCACTCTGCTACTACTTTCTGGTAGCCTTGTGAGCTGCAATAAGTTTCTCGACGTCCAACCCAAGGGAACTTTGCCAGAGGATGTACAGTTTAGCGACGAGCAAGGATTCAAAGATGCCCTCTATGGAGTTTATGCATTGATGGGTGATCAGGCACTCTATGGTGAGAACCTCTCCTATGGATTTGTGGACAAGTTAGGTCAGATGTTTAAGTACATCAACACCGCCAATCTCGACAACGAGATCACCAAGTATGAGTACACTAACCTTAATGTCCGCCCTATCATAGATAATATATGGGCTTCGCAATATTCCACTATCGCCGCGGTCAATCTGATTATCAAGCATGCCGAGACGACCGACCTCACAGGTGAAACTATGGATATCATCAAGGGTGAAGCCTATGCACTGCGTGCCTTCCTTCACTTTGATCTTGTCCGCCTATTCTGCGTAAGGTATGCCGACCGCAGTGGCAAGAGTGGTATCCCCTACGCCTTTGAGGCTGACCAAAATAATAAGGAACTCTTTGATATTGAAGGGGTCTACAAGAATATCCTTGCCGACCTCGACAAAGCGGAGACCCTTTTGCAGAAGGATAATACCCTCAATGCACCACTCGGTCTATCGAAAGACCCCTATTATGATGAGCGCTATTCGGAGCTGAATAAGTATGCTGTGATGGCATTGAAGGCGCGTGTCTACTACACTATGGGCGACAAGACCAAGGCTGCAGAGTATGCCCGAAAGGTCATTAATGCCGATGTGGTAGGTAGTGACGAATCTGGGGAGGTGAAAGGGCTAGCTCTGACCAAGCCCAATGAGTTTAAGAATATCAAGAACTTCCCAGGCACAGGGGAGATACTCTTTGGTATCTATGCCGATAAGCAGGCACAGAATATCTACGACCTATTCCTCACCAACCCTCAGTCGGGCAACTTTACCGAGGCACGTAAAGACCTTAAGGCTCTCTACGAGACCGATAAGTTTACCGCCACCAATACCGATCATCGTTATGCAGCCTTCTACAAGGAGGAGAGCAGAGGCACCTTTGTCTATACCCGACTTATAGAGTCTGAAAACGAATTGACTCAAAAGACCTTCAGGGGCATCCCTCTGATACGTCTGCCTGAGATGTACTACATCCTCTCGGAGAGCCTGTACGACACCAATAAGGAAGAGTCCATCAAGCTACTTAATGAAGTACGTGCTAGCCGTGGGTTAGAGCCCATTACAGACAACTCTTTGGACACCAAGGAAAACTATATCCAGGAGATGCTACGGGAGCGGATGCGTGAGATGCCAGGCGAAGGACAGATCTTCTTTGCCTATAAGCTCTACAACCTACCTATCTTAGCTCACAGTAGCAATCAGAGTTTTGAGCCATCAGAGGAGATCTTTGTGCTACCATGGTCAGAGAGCGAAAAAGAGTTTGGTAACGTAAGCAAGTAAATATAAGCATATGAAAAGTACATTATATAAGTCACTACTAATCATCGGTGCCACAGGGGGCCTACTACTAGGTGGTTGCTCCACTCCCTTGTCACAAAAGACCGATGAGCTAGGGATATCCACCGATGGTGCATACCACGGTGAGGGTAAAATATACTTTGACCAACAGACCAAAGCAGATACCCTCATCAATTACTCCTTTGGCCCTAATCCGCTAGAGGAGCAATCTCACGAGGTGAAAATACCTCTCCGTGTACTTGGGGATAAGTCGGAGCAGGCTCGTAGCTACAAGGTCACTATCGTAAAAGATAAGACCACTGCAGAGGCTGGCAAGCACTTCACCCCACTCAAGGAGAGCTACCAGTTTAGAGCTGGTGAGTACACCGATACTCTCCGTATCGAGTTACTTCGTAGTGAACTATCTGCCGAAGTCGAAGAGCCTGTACAGCTTACTATTAAGTTAGAGGGGACCACGGATCTACAGGTTGCCTTTGAAAAGCAAAACCAATACACCATCACCTTCAATAACTACTTAGCTATCCCTTCCCCCTGGATCTACTTGGGACCATATTACCTTGGAGACTATCACACACTCAAGTACATCAAGCTATTAGAGGCTTATGACCACGATGAGAATAAGTTTTGGGCCGACGAGAACTTTGGTGCAAAGTTTGCCGAGTGGATGCTCAACATCAAGAATGTACGCGATTACTTCCTAGCTCACCCCGAGCTAGAGGTTCCTCCCATTCCAGATCCATCTGCCTACCTAACATTTGTAGAATAAACAGTCAACGATATGAGCAAAAGATATATTTTAATCGCCCTAGCTAGTATGCTAGCACTCTCCTCCTGCTTTAAGGATCACAGCACCGAAGCAGACGTGGCCATCACAGAGCTTGTTCCCAAAGGAGAGCTACAAGAGATCTACCGAAGAGGTCAGGGGCTACCCCTGACTATCCCTTGCCCAGAGATAGAGATGAAGGGGGTTGAGAAGCCACTCACCTACTCATGGGAAGTCAATTACAAAGAGGTCTCAAAGGAGAAAGACCTGGTATATCCCTGCAATGAATTCGGTATCTTCCCTGTACGCCTTAAGGTAACCAATGGAGAGACTACACTCTTCTTCACGAGCCAAATCGATGTACAGTACCGGTACCGCAAGGGGATTTACTTCCTTTGGGGTGATGCTTCAGAGGCAAAAGTAGGGTATATTGACCCGCTTCAGCCCAAGGAGGATATCGACCTCAACTCACTAGCTCTCAACAATCCCAAAGAGACTTTCGAGGGAGAGCCTCACGACCTTGCCTTTTATGCCAATGAGAAGTATGGCTACAAAGGCTTTCTCCTCGCCGCCGGCAAGAATCTATATAGCTTCAGCCCCGACGAGATGAGGTTTTTAAAGCCACTGAAGCTCTCCACAGACGTGGTAGGCTTAATGGGCGACCCTAATGATAAGCTAGGTCCTTTTTTCTACAATGGGCGCTTTGGCATTATGGATGCGGTACTTCTTTCCGTTAATAATCAAGACTATCGAAAAGTGCTGACCCCATTAACCAAGAAAGAGTTTGGGCAAGAGCCTTATCTCGCTCCAAGACTACTTTATTGGAGAAAGGTGGGTGAGGCTTCTACCGATGGTTATCTAGTGTACGACAATCAAAATGAAGTCCTCCTAGCTAAACACAAAAAGGCTGAGGTGTGGTTCAAGGATGAGACCAAGGGTTATGAGCTACTAGAGATGCTGTCGCTCGACCAATCGCAGCAGATGGTCCTTTACCTCCGCTCAAAGAGCGACGGTTCTATTAAGGAGCTAAAGCTCAAGCCGGGTCTGTATAAGGCGGGTAAGAAGTATAACCACGACAAGGAGCTTACCTACTCTGGAATAGTACCTACAAATGTCAAGCTAGCAAAAGGGAGTATCCTAGTGGCTGCTTCACTTCGTAACCTGATTTATTACACCGACCCTGAGGGGAAAGATATCTATGGGTACAGCATCGTATCTGAGGGCAATTACCAAAGCTCACCACTTCTCAAGACCCCTGCCGGGCAAAAGGTGGTGGATATGAAGGTAGATAAAGAGAGTAAGTATCTCTATGTAGCCCTTACCGATGGCTCAAAGTCGACGATTCAGCGTATAGACCTTGAGAGTCACAAGATGGATATGGAGTGGAGCGATCTTCAAGCCAAGATCGTGAAGATAGCACTCAGAGAGGACAACCCAACCAATCTATAAAATACAAACATACACAGAGTAAAGAGTAATGACAAAGGAGATAAGAGTCCTTACGGCTCTTCTTCTATCAGTAGCACTTCTGTGGGGCAATCCCACTGAAGTGTCTGCTGGTGGAAAGAAGCGCAAGGAGGAGAAGTACGCCAAAGTATTTAAGGATGACAAGGTAGAGAAAGCGGTTGATGGCTTCCTAGGACTATACAAAAAAGATGGGAAGCTCTACCTAGAGATCCCCAAGTCGGAGCTAGGGAGTGAGCTACTCCTCGGTGCCGCCCTATCAAGTGTCTCAGACGGCACCATCCTCACTCTAGGCATGAAGAGCGAGGAGCCGCTCTTGATGAGCTTTGAGCTAAGAGATAGCACCGTAGTAGTCAAGAAAGCCAATACCATCGTCTATGATGAGGGAGCCGACGAACAACTAAAGAAGGCACTCTCTATCAGTTATCGCGACCCCTACGTACAGGCTTTCCCAATCGAGGCATACGCCCCCGACTCAAGTGCTTTTCTCATCGATGCCACCAATCTACTAGCTCGGGAGAATAAGCTGGTCAGCGTCATTCCCAAGCACTCAGGCGAATTTACCCTTTCCGCTACCCCCGAGAGCTCTATGTCTTTTATCAAATCACTGAGCTCCTTTGAGGATAACGTCCAAGTACGCGTGGAGCTCAATTACAAGCTCTCTGCCACCATGCTGGGAATGGTCTCTGTGGCAAGTGATATGCCCACCACTGTAGAGGCCACCTTTACCCTCATTAAGCTTCCCAAAGAGGCCATGCCGGTAAGGGTCGCCGATACACGGGTAGGCACCTACACCACTACCAAACTACAGTTCCGCCCCGACCTCGATAAGTCCTCGAGCCTCTACCTTGCCAATAGGTATCGCCTGATTCCCCGCGACCTAGAGGCCTATCAGCGTGGCGAGTTAGTAGCTCCGATAGAGCCAATCGTGCTCTACCTAGACCCCACCTTCCCCGAAGATTGGAAAGAACCCATCCGACAGGGGGTGCTACAATGGCAAGGGGCACTAGCACAGGCAGGATTCAAGGATGCCCTTCGCGTGGTAGACTACCCGACTGATGTACCCGACTTTGATCCCGACAACCTTAAGTACTCCTGCATCCGATATATCCCCAATGGAGATGAAGAGATTTATGCCCCTTCGTGGGTGGATCCTCGCACGGGAGAGATCATTGCCTCGAGCCTTCTTGTCTCCAATAATATCGAGAAGCTATTCTACAAGTGGTACTTTACGCAATCGGCATTGGTAGATCCTTCCATTCGTAATACCCCCCTTCCAAAAGAGCGTCGTGATGCCATGCTCACCATGGCAATTGCGCACGAGATAGGGCATATACTAGGGCTGCAGCACAATATGCTTGCCTCTAGTGCTTATCGCACCAAAGACCTACGAGACCCTGCATTTGTTGCTAAGCACGGTATCTCACCCAGTATTATGGACTACGTAAGGCTCAATTACGTAGCTCAGCCCGAGGATCGGGTTCCCTTTGTCCTCCCACAGGTAGGTCCTTATGATAAGTATGTAGTGGAATGGCTTTATCGCTACTTCCCCGAGCACCATGGCGATACCAATAAAGATTCCGAAGTGCTCCAAGCAATGGTCGATAAGAAGAGCCAAGAACGTATCTACCAGTACCTTCCAGAGCAGAGCTATGCCTTTGACCCACGGGTGATTGCCAATGACCTTGGCGACGACCCGATCGAGAGCAGCACCTTGGCGATTAAAAACCTTCAGCAGATCTCTCACAACTTCCCTGCATGGATCAAAGATGATGAGGATAGCCGAAAGAAGGATGCACTGGACCTGGTGATAGCACAGCAATTTCATCAGCTCCTCAAAAACGTGATGCATCAGATCGGTGGCATACAGGTCAATCCTGCAAAGCCCACCAAGGAGACCCCACTCTACACCGTGCTCCCTAAAGAGGTACAGCGAAGCTCCCTCCGTTGGTGCGTAGATAGAATCAAGGAATTTAAGAGCTATGGCAATCAAGATCTAGAGCGCATGAGCAATATCCGCATCAGCTACTACGACCAGCTCTTCGAATTCCTCATCAACGATCTCTACAACACCCGCATGAGAGTGCTTACCTCCTCCCACATCGTACCAGGAAGCTACTCTCAGGCAGAGTGGTTTGCCGATATGAGCCAAGAGGTCTTTCGGAACATCCGCGAGCATCGCGACCCCACGCACGCCGAGATCTTGCTACAGCGTGGCTTTATCAACCTAGGCAAGGCAGAGGTGAGTGGCACCACGATCCCTACCAAGATGATTCCTGCTGCACTCAAGGAGGAAAATACCCCTACCCTTACCTCCTTTGGCGACCCACAGCGTAGCCCCTACCCTATGATCCGGCTAGAGGATATCGACGAGTCGGGGCTCCACTTTATGATTGCCCTAGAGAAGCTACTCCCTCAGCTAGAGCGCGCAGCGAAAGAGGCAAAGTCGGCCGAGGCCAAAGCGCACTACTCCGTAATGGTATTCAAGACTAAGAAAGCACTTGAAGGAAAGTAATGAAAAGTAATATGATACAGCACTCTAGGCTCCCCCTCCTATTGATGCTTCTCTTTCTGCTAGGGGGCCCAGAGGTCTCGGCACAGTGGCTCAAGTCCAAGCGTACCTTTGCTAAGGAACAACGTGAGGAGAAGGAGCGTGAAAGTAAGCTGAGCCCCTATGAGCGTTTCTTTGAAAAGGATAAGCCCAAGAGTAGCCAAGGAGAGTTCCTAAAGCTACATCAAAAGGAGCAAAGACTCTATATTGAACTACCCGTGGAGCAGCTACAAAAGGAGATGCTGATGGCCGCTACCGTCACCGACGTTTCCAATCCACAGCTCGCGCTCCCAGGCTTTAAGAATAATGGTCCCATCCCTATCCAATTTGTGCAGAAGGATAGCCTCATCACCATGGAGGTGGTGAATAACGACCTGATGCTCGACCAAGCCAGCCAGCACCTTCTGGAGGAGGTAAAGGGGAGCTACACCAATGTCACTCTCCACACCTTTAAGTTGGTCGGTTATGCAACGGATAGCACCAGCTTGCTTTTTGAGGTGACCGACTTCTTCCTCAAAGAGCAGCGTTTCTTTGATGGCTTGGTAAGCAACGTCGGCTCCTACCGGCTCTCCTCTAGCCCCAATTCAGGACTATCCTACATCGATCAGATCAAGTCTTTTGAAAATAATGCCGTCGTAACCGTTGAGCGCTCAGCTATGGTATCGCTAGCCAATCAGAGGGGTACCGCCCTCAAGGATTACCCCGTCACCTATCGCCTCACCTACTCCATTGTAGAGCTCCCCGAGGAGCCGATGATACCGCGACTAAGCGATACCCGTATCGGCTACTTCCTCACGGAGAAAAACATCCTACACACCGAGAGCGGTCAGATAGAGCCAGCTACCTTTGCACGACGCTGGAGGGTAGAGCCACTCCACCCCGAGGTGATTGCCCAGGGCGGTCTATCGGAGGTAAAGAAACCAATCGTCTACTACATAGAGGATACCTTCCCCGAGCGATGGCGTGCCGCTATCAAGGCAGGGGTGCTCAGGTGGAATAAAGCCTTTGAGCGAATTGGGCTCAAGGATGTAGTGCAGGTAAGGGACTTCCCAAAGGACGACCCACAGTTCGACCCAGATAATATCAAGTACTCTTGCATCCGCTACATCCCTGTAGGGATTGAGAATGCTATGGGTCCATCGTGGTATGACCCCCGCACAGGGGAGATCATCAATGCCTCGGTGATGGTCTATAGCAATGTGATCAAGACCCTCAACAACTGGTGCTTTGTACAGACCGCACAGCTCGATCCTACCGTACGCACCAAAACGCTTCCCGACGACCGATTTATGGAAGCACTAGAGTATGTGATCGCACACGAGATAGGGCATACCCTTGGGCTGATGCACAATATGGCCGCTTCAAGTGCCTACACGGTAGAGCAACTCCGCTCTCCCGAATTCACCAAGAAGTACGGTACCACCCCCAGTATCATGGACTATGCCCGCTGGAACTACGTGGCACAGCCCGAAGACAAAGGGGTCAACCTCAATCCTCCCTTCTTAGGTGTCTACGACTACTACGCCATTGAGTGGGGATACAAGGTGTTCCCTGAGCTAGGTGGCGACTTTATCAAGGAGAGCAAAGCACTGCAAAAGTTTGTAGCAAAGCACGAGAGCAACCGCCTCTATAAGTACGGTGCACAGCAATTGGGACTTCGCCTAGACCCCTCAGCGATTGAGGAGGACCTCAGCGATGACCCTGTAAAGGCAGGTGAGCTAGGGCTACGCAACCTACAGTACATCCTCAGCCACCTCGATGAGTGGATCCAAGACGACCCCGATGCCGACCACCGCAACGACCTCTATGAGCAGATCCTAGGACAGGCCTACGGTTATTACAATAACATCTTTGCATTTGTCCCTGGCGTGATACTCACCCAATCTTCGGAGCAGTCGGGAATACCCCGATACCAAGTGCTACCACGCGAGAAGCAACGCGCCGCAGCTCTTTGGCTACTCAATAATGTAGCCAACTTCCGCAAGCTAGGGGAGCAGGCACAAGCAACACACCTACAAGTGGCTGCTTTGAAACCTTTCGAACTAGCAGAGGGCGATATCATGAAGATGGCGATGCTCAATACCAGTAAGCTAGCTATCTCCAATTACTTCGACCCCACCTCCTACTCCCCATTAGAGTATCTAGAGGACGTCTACCAACACGTATTCCGTAAGACCCTTAGTAGAGACGAAAGAGTGAGTAGCTACGAGCGGCGTTTTCAGGAGATCTTCGTGAGATACCTGGTGGCCGCAATGGCCTACTCACTAGATAACATCTACCCGGTAGGCTTTAAAGGGGGTGACGACCTAGCACTTCAATTTGACCAAAACTACCCCCACCTACGCCCCATTTGCCCACATACCGAGTGTGAGGGAACATCCATCCAACTCCTCGGATTTGGCAATGACTACGGTATGGTGGACCACCTATGGGCACAGGCAGTCAACCTCACCACCGACTATACCCTCGACTATACCATCAAGGTGAGAAAGCTACTTGAGAAGGTCACAAAAACCACCAGCGACCCTACCCTCAAAGCCCACTACAAGCTACTCCTCAACACCATTAATCGCAGGCTCGAGAAGTAGTCATCCCTACATACAACCAACTGCGAAGCGAGGCATCTCCCAAAAGATGCCTCGCTTTTTTATTGTAAAAAGAAAACGCTCAAGCACCTATTTACAACGCCTCACTGTCCATCTGATTATTGATAAAAGATGCCAAAGTATTTCTATTGACCTTACAAATCTCGGCGATCTTTCTTTTGGAGAGCCCTTCTTCTAAAAGTCCTCGTATAAGAGCTTTCTTATGATACAACTTGTGCTTTCTAGGGTCGGTTTTACGCCCTTTAGGACGTCCTAAAACCACACCTTCAGCCTTCTTTCGAGCTAATGCCTCCTTCGTTCGTTGGCTGATAAGGTTCCTTTCTATTTCAGCTGATAGCCCGAAAGCAAAAGCCAATACCTTGCTTTGTATATCTTCCCCAAGTCGATAATTATCCTTTATCGTCCATACGCGACACTCCTTGTTCATACAGATATTGAGTATTTCCATAATCATGAATAGATTCCTTCCTAAACGAGAGAGCTCAGCGCAGATAATTAGATCATCCTTCTGCACCTTGTTGAGGAGTTTACCTAGTTGACGTTTGGTATACGCCTTTGTACCCGAGATGGTCTCTTCTATCCAACCATCGATTTTCAAGTCCTTATTCTTGCAGAAGTTGTTGATTTCAAATCTCTGGTTTTCCACCGTTTGCTTGTCGCTACTTACCCTTATGTAACCGTAGATCATAATGTAATAAATATATATTAATGAACAAATACAACAAATATAGTCTTTCGGGCATTCAGTAAAATGAACCACAAATATTTGGATGCCGCAAAAGAGCGTTTACCTTAAGCAAAGAGGCTCTCTCTGTGATTTTCGCACCT
>NZ_AQVC01000021.1 GCF_000372405.1 Porphyromonas somerae DSM 23386
GAGGGGTCGGACAACCCTATCTCTAGGTCTGACCCCTCAGCCGGGGTCAAGCAGGTGGTGAATATGCTCTTGCACACAGGTCGTTCGGGGCTAACTCCCCTCCGACCTGTGCCTATTTAAGAGGGACCTCTGCCGAGGTCCTTACGCCATTATCCTCAACAGATTGTATATCATCAATCGCACAATAGTCTTTTCTAATGCGTAACCCCTGCATCAACTTATGTTTTTTGATGGAGTTTGGGGAATAATGTGTATCTTGTGGAGGTAACAGAATATCTAATCACTAATACAATATATATAGTATGAAAAAATATGACTTGGCTGTGCTAGGGGGTGGCCCAGGGGGCTACAATGCAGCAGCTATCGCGGCAAAAGCTGGACTTAAGACGGTACTCTTTGAGAAAAACAAGGTGGGGGGCGTTTGCCTCAACGAAGGGTGTATCCCTACCAAAGCACTGCTCTATAGTGCCAATATGCTGGATAGCATCAAGGAAGCAAAGAAGTATGGCATCAATATAGAAGGGGAAATCACTGCCGATTACAAGAAGGTGGTGTCGAGGAAGTCTAAGATTGTCCGTAAGCTGGTGGCTGGTGTGGCTCAGAAGCTCAAGAGTGCTGGCGTGGAGACGGTAGAGGCGACTGCTACTCTCGTTGGTGAGAATGGCGATGGGGTGCTGATCCGTGCCAATGACGAAAGCTATGTGGCAGACAAGGTGATCTTGGCTACTGGCTCTGAGGCGTTTGTACCTCCTATCTCTGGTCTAAGTGAGGTGGAGTATTGGACCAGTCGTGAAGCACTTGATACCAAGGAGCTACCTGAGAGCATCTTGATTGTGGGTGGAGGTGTGATTGGGATGGAATTTGTCAGCGTATTCAATAGCTTTGGAGTACCAGTCACAGTGGTGGAGATGATGCCAAAGATACTAGGCCCTATGGATGGCGAGATATCTAGCCATCTTCAGGCTGAGTACGAGAAGCGTGGCGTGAAGTTTTATCTCAATACCAAGGTGGTGGCAGCTTCTGCTAAGGGGTTGACCGTGGAGCTACCCGATGGTACACAGCAAGAGCTAGAGGGCGAGCGTATCTTGGTGAGTGCCGGTCGTAGAGCGGTGCTGAAGGACCTAGGACTAGATGCCCTCAATGTAAAGGTGGAGCGCAATATCATTGTGGATGAGTATCTCCGTACCTCCAACCCTCGCATCTATGCGATTGGTGATGTGAATGGGCACTCTATGCTGGCACACACCGCTATCCGTGAAGGGGAAGTGGCTGTGAAGCATATTCTTAGTGGCGAGGGCGACCCAATGCGGTATGATGTGATCCCTGGTGTAGTCTATACGCACCCTGAGATTGCAGGGGTAGGAGCCACTGAGGAGGAGCTACAGAAGAAGGGCGTTGAGTACAAGGTACTCGGCTTACCTGCTAGCTTTGCTGGCCGATTTGTGGTGGAGAATGAGGGAGGCAATGGTCTCTTTAAGCTGCTTGTCGATGCTCATGATGGGCGTATCCTTGGCGGGCACATGATCGGTAACCCAGCCTCTGAGTTCATCGTGACCATCGGTATGGCGATGACTGAAAATCTAACGGTCGAAGGACTGAAACGGCATGTATTCCCACACCCAACCGTGTCGGAAATCGTGCATGAAGTACTCTTCGAATAAAAGACAAAGGGGCGTATCAGCTAGATACGCCCCTTTTTTCAATAGTAAGAAAGTAAATTAAAAATAGGATTGAAGTATGAAAGAAGAAATGAAGAAGTATCCTTCGGAGTGCACTACGATTATCGTGGGTAGTCAATTGATGGAGGATGGCTCTATGATTGCTGCCCGCTCTGAGGATTGGGATGCAATGGTGGCTAAGAATTTGGAAATCTTTGAGACGACCGATAACGGACCTGAGGAGTTTGTGGCAAAGGAGACGCCATTTAGGTGCCCTCTCCCTAAGCATCGCATTGGTTACTCTGCCCTTTCGCCTTACCACCTTCATGGAGAGTGGGGTAGTGCAGGATTTAATCGTGCCGGCGTGGGGATGAGTGCCACGGAGAGTATCTTTAGCTCTGAAAAGGCACTCGCTTGTGACCCTCTTGTGGAGAGTGGGCTGGGGGAGAATTGTGTCTTCAATATCGTCCTGCCCTATATCACCACTGCACGTGAGGGAGTGGAGCGACTAGGCGCTTTGATTGAGGAGTACGGAATTGCTGAGGGCTTCGGAATTAGCTTTATCGATGAGCATGAGATGTGGTACCTTGAGACCGCCTCTGGGCACCGTTGGCTAGCAACTCGTATCCCTGAGAATAAGTACTTTGTCTCTGGCAACCAGAGCCGGTTTAGGGACTACGACCCAAAGGATAAGAAGAATTATCTCGCCTCTAGTGATTTGATTGACTTCGCTCGTGAGCATCAGCTCTTTGAGGGTGTGTTTGACTTCCATACCGCTTATGCTAGGGATGAGAAGCTGGATACCACCTACAGCTATCCACGTGTATGGTATCTCCAGAAGCTCTTTACACCTAGCAAGGAGCAGGACGTGACTAAAAATGACTTCCCTGTCTTCTTGGGTTCGGATAAGAAGTTGACACTCGAGGATATCAAGGCGGCATTCCGCACGCACTATAATGATACGGAGCACGACCCTTATCTCCACAGTAATCCTAAGGAGAAGTGGAGACCTATCTCGATATTCCGCACAACTCAAACGCATATTTTGCAGCGGAAGCCTAACCTCCCAAAGGAGATCGCACAGGTGGACTATATGTGTGAGGGAATGGCGGCACTCGGTATCTTTGTGCCCCTCTATGAGGGCATCTCTTCCTATCCAGAAGCGTGGAGAATAGGGGGTGGTGTTTCGGATAATCAGTCGGCTTACTGGCGGCTTCGCCATGTACAGACACTCGGTATGGTGGATTATAATCGCTATGCACCTATCATCAAGGAGACCTATCGGAAGCTAGAGGAGGAGATCGCTCAGCGTGAGCAGGAGATGATTAAGGAGTATCTTGCTATTTATGAGGAGCGTCCGCTAGCTGCTAAGGACTTGCTACAAGAGTTTTCCGACCGTATGCTGAATAAGGTGTTGGAGGTGACCGATGAGCTGACGGAGCACCTATTTACCTTGATCGCAAAGCACACTATGGAGACTTACGAATTCCACGGTGCTTGATCATAGATTAGCTGTAATACAGAAGAGAATGTTGCACGAAGGATGAGATGCAAGGCGCTGAGGATGAGGCCGAAGGGAGCGTACTCACGTACGTGACCTAGGCCGAATGCCGAAAGCAACGCAGCAGATCGCCTTCGTGCAACAGTCTCCAAAAAGAGGGTGCGTGTGAATAGTTATCACACGCACCCTCTTATATTATATTATCGGGAGCCTACTACACTTCGAAGTAGGGCTCAATAGATAGCGTCACAAAGCTGTACTTTGCTTGTCCGGTAAAGCGATCTTTGTGCCGCTGTTGGAAGCCACGTACAATCACGTTATCTCCCACTGATAGCTCTACTGGAGCCACTGATAGATTGACGAAGCTGGGGGTGCCTTGCTCTGTATGGAGTAGGTATTGATCCCCTCGGATATCCTCTACCACTGCCTTAAGAGGATTGAATGTAAGGATGGCTTCGGTAGGATTTACCCTTTCAATATGGTAGATAAATTCGCGTGCTTGTGGGGTATTATTGCCCTTGCGTATTTGTTTCTCGATAAGAAGAACAAAGCGAATAAACTCTCCCTGTGTATATTCATTGGGTTGTCCAGGAAGGTAGTGGTGACGGCTATTGCTATCCATCACGTGGTAGGCGTGTAGTGCTTCGCTATAGCCATTGATCATCCCTACTTGAGTGGGGAATAACTCTTTGGGATCACTCTCTTCGGAGAGGGTGAGCTGTACTACCTTGGTATGCTTGCGGTGGCGCTCTAGTAGCTTGACCATATAGATGTTGCCCCTATTGTCTCCAGGGAGTATGCCTGACTCCTTGGGGGTGACAAGTGCTGTCTTGCCCTCTGGGGTGATTAATTTGAGCATAGGCACTACTTGGTTGGACTGATCTTTGAGCCTCATCGCCATCGCATCGTAGACCATCATTGGCACCTCTGGTAACTCTCTAAAGATGTGTGCTAATGCCGGACGAGATAGGGTATAGTAGAGGTCTTTATTGTCTTTGCTTTGCACGGTATCGCTAGGGATCTTTGCCATGAGGGCAGGGTGCTCTTCGGGCAGTGTGCGTGCTTTCTCAAGGCAGATCTGTGCCACAAAGGAGAGTTCTCTGAGTGCCTCTGCGTACATTTCCTTCTGTATCAATAGCTTTGCTAGCTCGATCCTAGCCTTGGTAATGTACTCGCGGTAGTCGTCCTTTTCCTCCCTAAGTGCCATGCAAAGTGCCCCGAGGCGTATCTCGGGATCGTCGGTGAGGTAGGCATATTCTGCCCATGCCATAGGCTCTTCACTGTCTTGTAGCAGGAGTTCGTAGCGAAGTAGAGCCTCCTGCTCTGCACCTTGTAGTGCCATGATGCGTGCCTTGGAAAGCTGTGCTAAGCTATCCTCAGGGAAGTAGCTGATTGCATCGCTGAGTAGCTGTAGGAGTGGTTCCGGTACCTCTTTGAGCTCTTCGACAGTTAGCTCAGTGGTGGCTGTGAAGAGTACCTCCTCGCCTAGAGCTCGCTCGATATCACCATAGCCTGCTTTGCCTCTCTGCCAGTCCTCCTGGCGAAGGTTGGCATAGCCCCATTTGCTCAAAAGCTCTACAAAGTTTAGGTGATGACCAAATGCTTTTTTCGCCTCCACGGCTATTTTAAGCATCCTAGAGTGTAGCTCTGAGGGGCGATCATTATGTAGTGCTAGGTAGTGGTTGTAGGCACCCGCAAACTCTTCGAATGGTATATGCTGGTAGTACCTTGAAAGGAAGCAGTAGATTATCTCAGCATAGGCGGGATGAAGTGCTTCATCGGGGGTCGCATTACTTTCCTCGAGCCATTCGAGAGTGGTATTGAATATCTCTTTTACTCGGACTCTATTCTTTGTCTTTTTGGCTTCCTCTGCTAGGCTAGCAAGTTCGCTATAATGAGGAATAAACTCCATGCGGAGAGCTGAGAGGGACTCTTGTGCCACATTAGCAGTGGCTCCCATATATCCCACGATCTGCTCCATCTGCTCTAGCAGTCTTTGGGCTTCCTCTCTCTTTTCCTCATTAATCTGTTGTGTAGCTAGGTCTTTCAACACCCAAAATAGTGCCGAGGCAGACCATTGGTCTTGATTCTCTTGGTAGTCTTTTTGGGCTAGTGTTAGTGCATCTGTTAGGTTCCCTTCTTGGCGTAGTGCCATGACCTCTTTAAATCCCATAACAATCTCTTCCTTTCTTTCTCTCTCTTTGTGATTTCTTTTGTCTGCTCTCTTAGTAGGATATCACAGGCTCCAGTGGTTTTGAGTCGACTGTTTTTGTGTTGTACTATTAGTGTTGGTTGGTGTCGCTCGGCTATGAATGCCCTGGAGGTATCTCCTTTTATCTCTCTTTGTATATAACTTTAGCTTTTCCCAAAGCTTGTTCTCCCCCGTAGCTTGGTGGTAAATAGGTCAGTAGCAACTAGCTTTCTCGTGGGAGAAAGACTAGTAGCTACTGTCACTTTTCTGACTTTTATTTAGAATGGCAGGTCGTCGCCACCCCCTTGTTGTGGTCCAAATGGGGCATTGGTGCCTGGCATTTGTGTAGCACCTTGCTGTGGTTGCTGTGGCTGTTGAGGTTGCTGTGGCATGCCATATCCTGGCTGAGGCATCCCGTAACCTGGTTGCTGAGGCATTCCGTAGCCCTGTTGCTGTGGCATCCCCTTCATGATGTTGCGGGCATCGGCACTAGTATACCAACGCTCTTGGTACTCACGGCTCGATAGCTCGTAGGTGACGGTCACGTCCTCACCCATTTGGAGATTGGCAGCGTCTATCCTATCCTTGCCCCATATTTGGAAACATACTTGCCTAGGATACTGAGCGTAGGTCTCGATTACGAATTCCTGTCTGTACCACTTTTCTCCAGGCTTGTGTTTGCTATCTCCTGACACAAGAGGAAGTATTTTGATCACCTTGCCACTTAGGGTGTTTAGATTGTCTGTCATTCCGTTCATTTTCTCGTTCTCTCTATTATCTGTTCTTGATTTTGTGTTATCTCATCTTAGGAAATCCTATGATCTCTCTTGCCATCTCTACTGTTTGGCGGGCATTCTCCCTTGCCTTTTCAGCTCCCTCTTTGGCCACTCTCTCAAGGAGGTCGGTATCTTTTCGATACTCGATGATCCTCTCGCGGATGGGAGCACAGCAGGCATTGATATCCTCTGCCAATTGCTTCTTGAGGTCGCCGTACCGTATCTCGCACTTATTGTAAGCCTCATCAAAGTGCTGGTAAGTATCGGGTGTAGAAACGATGCTCAGGAAGGTAAATAGATTGGCAATTGGCTCTGGTTTAGGTGAATTGGGCTCTGTAGGGCCAGAGTCGGTCACCGCTTTCATCACCTTCTGCTTGATGGTCTTTTCGTCGTCCATCAGATAGATCGCATTGCCTTCGCTCTTACCCATTTTACCAGAGCCATCTAGGCCAGGTATCTTGAGTGCCTCCTTGCCAAAGCTAAAGGACTCTGGCTCGGGGAATAGGTCTACCTCGTAGATATGGTTAAAGCGACGGGCAAACTTCCGTGCCATCTCCATGTTTTGCTCCTGATCCTTACCTACTGGCACCTTGTGTGCTCTGTGCATCAGAATGTCCGACGCCATGAGAGTAGGGTAGGTTAGTAGCCCTGCATTGACATTGTTGGGCTGCTTACGGGCCTTGTCCTTGAATGTGGTGGTACGCTCTAGCTCACCGAGGTAAGCATTCATATTGAGGTACATATACAGCTCCAGCACCTCCTTTACATCGCTTTGCACGTATATCGTAGCTTTATTGGGGTCTAGCCCACAAGCGAGGTACTCGGCTAGGATGGTATGTGTATTATTGAGGATATTATCGGGGTGTGGGTGCGTAGTCAGCGAGTGCCAATCTGCGATAAAGAAATAGCAGTTGTACTCATCTTGCATCTTAAGGAAGCTCTTCATAGCCCCGAAATAATTACCTAGGTGTAGGTTGCCAGTAGGGCGAATCCCACTCAATACCGTCTCCATATACAATTATATTTTATCTCTAAATCTAATAGCTACTTGCCAGTCACGTCACTTATTCTCCTTCTCAATATCTATGAAATAACTTATGGCATCAGCAGCAGGGCAAAGGTACTCAAATAATATCAAATAGTATTTATATCTGTAGTTGATTTGTGTATCTAGATGCTAATAATAAATGGAGCTACAGCCGAAAGGGCTATAGCTCCATTTATTATTCTCCAAGGAGAGAGGGTTTTATGCCTCTACCTCAATAGCGATCTGACCTCTATAGTAGCCGCACTCTGGACATACAGTATGGTATACGTGATAAGCACCACAGTTTGGGCACTTAGCTAGAGTAGGTGCAGTAGCTACATCATGGGTTCTACGCTTACGGGTCTTGGACTTTGATTGACGTCGTTTAGGATGTGCCATATTGATATAATCTCTATTTAGTTATTATTTTTATTCTTATTTATTTTCTCCTTCAGCTCTGCCCACATTGGGTCGTGTGGGTTGTTTTCTGTGGGTGGTTCCATCTCTAGGTGGCTCACCACTTCAGGGTCGCACTCACTGATATCCTCATGTACTCTTATGGATGGCAAGCTTAGTGCCAGGAGCTCGTATGCTATCCACGAAAAGTCATAGACTGGATCCTGAGCATCGAGAGTGATTTCCTCGTCGTTTTCGTCATCAAGAGCAGAGCCAAGTATCACCTCCACATACTCTTCGGCCTCTACATCTAGCTCCATTGGGGCTAGGCAACGATCGCACTCCACAGAAACTATCCCACTGTAGCCAAAGGTCAGTTTGAAGCGATTGGCGGTGAGTGGAGCTACTGTGAGCACGAGGTCTACGTCACCCCCTAAAAGCTCTGTCGCCTCGACCTCATCAAAGAAGTCGTCTCCTAGGTGGAAGCTGTAGCTCTCAGTCTGCTTTGGAGGGTGCGTGAAGTCAAGTGTCAAGTGATTATACTTATCCATCTTATCTCTTCTCTATGCAATATAGGATATACCTATATAAAACGTGGCAAAGTTACAAAAATATGTGGCAAGTACCAACTATTACCTCGTTGGGTTACTAATTTTAAGGATGCCATCGAATGCAAATGCCTTTATCTAAGCAATAAAATGAAAAATATAGCTGAATATAGGGCGGTCTAATGTGCCTTTGTAACCCATTGATATTTAATATACTATGAAAGCGAAAACTTAGTTGCATCTCAGCGATTGCTTAGTTGCATCTCGTCAATTGCTTAGTTGCAACTCGCCGATTGCTTAGTTGCATCTCGGATTTTGCTTAGTTACTATTGTTCAATCTGCCCGATTTATGAACGTGTTTCCAAGCTACTATAATATGGTGCTGATCTCTTTGAAGGCAAAGTGCTCTTTGCCCCTCGTGGCTGACTCAATCTCTAGCAGCCCATTGGGGAGTACTTGTTGGATCGTGCCGAGGAACCGCTCGCCAGATGGGAGCTGGTATTCTTGCTCCTGTTGGTAGCCGTATAGGTGTTGGTGATACTGTTTTCGGAGTGCCTCTACATCGTCCGCGAGCCTTTCCATCTCGTGCTGGAGCAGTTGAGCTATCTCTCGAACCATTGAATGGTGCCACGCTTCGTAGTTTTCAGGAAAGGTAATGCCTTCGAGTGCCAAAGAAGTGGCTACTGGGTGGTAATCTCCAAATTGAGTCTGCTTCACATTGAGCCCAATCCCCACAATAGTGTAGTTGAGTCGGTCGCCTAGCCATTCATTTTCCGTGAGAATGCCTGCGATCTTACGCCGGCCTATTAGGAGGTCATTGGGCCACTTAATGGCGATCTCGGCGGGTTGAATATAGTGCGAGAGGAGAGAGTAAAGTGCTAACGAGGTGACTCTATTGAGGTCAAAGGTGGTGACCCCATGTGGTAGCTCCGGACGTAGTAAGATAGAGCAAGAGATGTTTTTCCCTGGCTCACTCTCCCAGCTATTGCCTCGCTGCCCTCGCCCTGAAGTTTGGGTGTGGGTATCTACTATGGTGTATGCTGGTAGCTCGGGATCCTTTGTGAGTAACTCCCGGAGGTAGTTATTCGTTGATCCTATCTGCGCTAGGTGTATCAGACTTTCCATGCTTTCTCTGTCGGATGTAGTAGATAACGGTGCCGATGCCCGCCAATAGGAGGAGTAGGTTGCCAATATTAGCGACCAACTCGGTGGTGTGCAGCGTTTTGGGATCAAAGACAAACTCAATCTGATGCTGCCCCGCAGGAACCACTAAGGCACGGAGTAAGTAGTCGGCCCTTAAGATCTCTGCTGGTGCTCCATCGATAGTGGCGTGCCAACCGTGTGGATAGTAGATTTCGCTGAAAACGGCGAGCCCCTCTTGTGCGTTACTGCTTTGGTAGGTAACCCTATTGGGGCTGTAGCTTGTGAGCTTTATCTGTGCAGTGCTATCGGGGATAATGGTGGTGGGCAGATGCTTTGCAAAGTCGCTTCCTACCACAGCTACCTCCTGCAGTGATACCTTGCCGATGGTGGTAAATTCATCATCGGGGGTATCCACCTTTTGAGCCTTGGAGACAAACCAAGCATCTCCGTAGGTGTCGGGGTCAGCAATGGCCACTTCTCGGCCAAGGCTATCAGGGATAATGTAGTACTTCGTATTGAGTGCCCTAAGGATATTGAGGTCTTGGTGCACTAGGTACCCCTCAATCAGGTCTTGATACCTCTGCAGTTTCGCCGCATGGTAGCCGCCTACTGAGCGGTGATTGTAGGAGGTGGTGGCGTCATTGAAGGTATTCACCGCAAGATTGAGCACTCTGAATTGAGTGGTATCGGCAAGGATTATCTTATCGGCCTCTGTAGTATGGGATACCTTTGCTTGTACGCTTCGCTGTGGTAGGTACTTCTCATCATTGAGGTACCGCTTGTCTACACTCCAAAGGTCTACTAAGATGAGTAGGAATAGAAGGGAGAGCATCCACTCCTTATTGAGTTTCTCCTTTTGATAAAAGTAAAGGATGCCGATGCCGAATAGTAGCACTATGATGGTACGCAGTGCATCGGCCTTGAAGATGCCTTCGCGCACCTGCTCAAGGGCACTCCGCACAAGTGCCACCTCTTGTTGTTCTACCGTAAGGGTGCTGAAGGTCTCTGCTTCAGCACGGCTAAGGAAGCCTCCTGATAGACTTGGAGCTACCCACATCAGGAGGGCGATTCCAAGGGTGAGGGCTACCGAAATGATAGCGGCCTTTTTGTGCTCTTTGAGTAGCTGTGGCTGGGTTGTAAGCAGATATAAGGCCCAAATGGCGAAGAGGGGTAGGGTAAATTCTGCCACCACTAGTATTGATGAGGGGGTGCGGAACTTATCGTAGAGGGGAAAGTGATTGATGAATAATTCGCTCAGCCACATCAGATTGTGCCCCCACGAGAGCATAATGGTGAGCAGGGTGACCACCACCAAGCCCCACTTCATCGGCCCCTTGGCTACGATCATCCCGAAGATGGCGAGTAGTAGCACAATGGCTCCGACGTAGACTGGCCCAGCGGTAAAGGGCTGGTCGCCCCAATATCTATTTTGCTGCGCCACGATGCCGACGAGTTGTGGGTCGCTAACACCTCCATTTTGTGCCTCCTCAATGCCGATGTATCCCGAGGCACCTCCCTTGGCATCGGGGATTAAGAAGGTAAGCATCTCATCAATGCCGTAGCTCCACTGTGTAATATAGGCGTGGTCAAGGCCCGTAGTGGTGGCCTGCTTATCAGTCGCCTGGTCCAGTACCGTAATCTCTCGCCCACCTCGCATCGTCTCTTGGCTATACTGATAGGTGTGGTAGAGACTGGTGCCATTGATTGCAATGCCCACTAATCCCGCAGCGAGTGCGGTACCAGTTGCCTTTGCGAAGTGCAACCACTCTTTTTTGCGTGCTGCCTCGATGCCCCACGCCACCACCATTGCTACCATTACGAAGGCGAAGTAGTAGCTCATCTGGATATGATTGGAGTAGATCTGCAGGGCAGTGAAGAGCCCAGTGACGAAGAAGCCGAGGAGATACTTTCGCCGATGAAATACCAGTACCAGTCCAGCAATTGTGGGTGGAATATAGGTGAGGGCTAGGAGTTTCCAGATGTGTCCAGCATCAATTAGGATTAGGAAGTAGCTTGAGAAAGCCCACATAATGGCCCCACCAATAGAGAGCAGCCGCTTCAATCCCCAGCTACGCATGAAGATATAGAAGCCTATGAGTAGCATGAATATCAGGTAGCTATCCCCAGGTAGGAAGTTGAGGAATGGAAGGCGAAGGCGGTAGAGGTTTTGAGCCACCTTGATCCCCTCTGCCGAGGGGTAGGAGGGGGAGATTTGGTAGGTGGGCATTCCCCCAAAGAGGCTACCAGTCCAGTAAGAGCGTTCGCCAGTCTCCGCTTTGTACTCCACCACATCACGCCCAGTACCTGAGGCGGCGGCACCATCGGCCTGAAAGAGTACTCTGCCCTCGAAGGCAGCAGGGGTGAAGTAGGCAAGTGAGATGACTAAAAATAGCAGTACCACACCTATTATATAGCCCCACGGTTTGAACTTTAACTGGGATATTCCACTCTTCTTCATATCTTATGCCTCTAATCTATTGACTACTTTGAACTCTGGGAACTGCTCCTCCACGAGCTTGTACATATATTCTAGTGCCGCTTCTCTCTCATTGGGGATGACTCCATCAAGTATGGCGTCTTTGATCTGTTCTTTGATTAAGCCCAGCTCTCTCCGTGGGGTGAGCTGGTAGATATGCATGATATCATTGCCACTGACGGGTGGTTGGAAGTTGCGAATCCGATCCTTCTCCTCTATCTCTACCAACTTCTCTCGCACCAGGGCGAAGTTCTGTAGATACTTCTGCACCTTCGCAGGGTTTTTACTGGTCAGGTCGCACTCACAGAGAGTCATTAGGTCGTCGATATCATCTCCCGCTTCAAAGAGAAGGCGACGAATAGCCGAGTCGGTCACCCCTTCATCGGCGAGCTGAGCAGGCCGCATATGCAGGCGAACGAGCTTTCGGATGTACTCCAAACGCTCTCCTAATGGAAGCTTGATGCGACGAAAGAGTCTAGGCAACATCTTCTGACCAACATAGTCGTGGTTGTGGAAGCTCCACCCGATGCCCGACTCAAATCGCTTGGTAACAGGCTTCCCAATATCGTGAAAGAGGGCGGCAAGGCGTAGGTAACTATTGTCGCTCACCTTCGCTACGTTATCCACCACTATGATGGTGTGTACGAAGTTGTTTTTATGCCCGATGCCCTCCTTGGTCTCGGCTCCTTTGAGTGCCGAAACTTCGGGGATATATTGATCCATCAACCCTGTCCGCTGCATCAGTCCTAGCCCTATTGAGGGCTTGGGAGAGTCAATGATCTTCATAAATTCCGTCGTTACACGCTCTATGGAGACCACTGGCGGCTTGAGCCGCTTCGCATTTCGGCGGATGGAGTTAAAGGCTTCGTCACACACCTGAAAGTTGAGCTGACTTGCAAAACGTACTGCTCGCATCATACGGAGTGGGTCGTCCGAAAAGGTCTGGTCGGGGTCTAGCGGTGTGCGGATCACGCTATTCTGTAGGTCGGCAATTCCGCCAAAAGGATCGTGGAGGGTGCCACGCTTCTCACCATTGAGTGTAATGGAGAGGGCGTTGATAGTGAAGTCGCGTCTTGCTTCGTCCTCCTCAAAGGTTGCCTCCTCTACAATCGGCTTGCGACTATCTTGGCGGTAACTCTCTTTTCGGGCACCTACAAACTCCAAGTCCAGGCCATGCCAGTGGATTTGTGCGGTGCCGAACGACTTGAATACCGATAGTTTGGCACCCTTGCCAAGTCGCTGAGAGAGCTCTTTGGCGAGGCGAATGCCACTGCCGAGGGTTACGAAGTCGAGGTCTTGCTTGAGCTCTCCTTTGAGGATAAGGTCGCGCACGGCTCCTCCCACTAGTCGCACCTCTTGCCCCACCTCATCCGCCGCCGCTGCGATGGTAGAGAGGAGTTGCTCACCAAGTTTCTCGGTAAGTTGTTGATATATGATGGATGGTTCTTTACTCATCTTGATAACTCTTCACTTTTCAATTCAAAGGGCACTCGCCTACTTCATCCGCTTGATGATAGAGTAAGCCTTGAAGTAGCCCAAAGCTCCAGCCTGGCTAAGGTCATTATCCCCCAATTGCTTCTCCCCGATAGCATAGTGGCAGAGCCCTCTATTGAAGTAGGCGGAGCCTAGTGTTGGCTCTAGTTTAAGCACCTGATTGTAGTACTCAATCGCCTCGCTATAATTGCCCATGGATGCCTTGATATAGGCAATGTTGAATAGGGCCGGCACATAATTAGGGATTAGCTCAAGCACCACTTTTAGGTCGGTAAGTGCCTCCTCCGAAATGGCTTTCTTCTTGAGGTACTCCTTAGAGAGGGTGCTATTCATACTGATTCCGAGCCTATTTTGGCTATTCCTTTCTCCGTCCTTGGCACTCTCTGCCTCGTAGGCAAGGATTCGCGAAGTGGCTCTTTGGAAATAGGGCGCTGGGTCATCGGGTATCGCCTCAATAATCTGCCCCATCGTCTGCACCACAGCATCGTGATCCTTAATGGTAAGTTGGTCGAGAGCCAGATGCATCATTGCTTCGGCAGAGTGGGGGATGCTGAGGTCAAAACTATCCACTGCATTGATGTGCTTCTGCAACTCCGCTTGCGATAACTGCGGTAGATGCTCCACTACCAGCACACCATACTCCTCAGTAGGTAGCCCAATGGCCGAGGAGTAGGCCGTATTGGTATTGGTCTTCAGTTGCTTATCCACCGCCACATAGTAGGAGAGTGTAAAGAGTGGCTCTGGCTCTATCAGTACCTCTCTATCCTGTATACGACCACGGATACCCTGCTCCTCGGTGTAAAGCTCATCATACGCCTTTTGCTGGCTAGCATAGACGAGCGACCTAAACTTTTGGATATTATCATCCTTCTCGCTACGTACCCGCTCCGTTTCCTCTGCCAGTGCAGCCTGCTTTGCTTGTTGTGACGTGGCCTTTTGGAGGGTACCTTTGTCATAGGTCATCTTCGAGGCAAGGTAAAGGTCCTCCCGGGCCGCCTGCGACTTCCCTTGTCCCGTTCGGGCATCTGCACGCTCTACAAGAGCTGGCAAGAAGGTAGGGTAGCGCTCAATGATTCTATCCAAATCGGCCTCTGCTACTTGGTAGTCGCCGATTTGGTTTGAGATTATGGCACGGTTGAAGAGAGCAAAGTAGTTATTCGGCTCCCGCTGCACCACCTTATTAAAGTCCTCCTGTGCCGCATTGATTTCTCCCACTTGGCTCCGCAGTAGTGCCCTATTGTAGAGTGCCAGCGTATTAGTCGGATCCAGTTCAATGGCAATAGAATAGTCCGCCATAGCCCCTTTGATATTGTATTGCTGATACCTCACAATCCCTCGATTGAGATAGAGCTCTGCCCTATCTGGCATATACTCCATCGCCCGATTGATGTACCCCTCCGCTTCGCTATAGTTCCCTCTGTCGTACGAGATACCTGCCATCGAGAGGTAAGCCCCCGAGAGGGTGGGTGAGATAGCAAGAGCCTTCTCAAATAGATCGATTGCAGCCACTGTATCCCCTCGCTCTAACTGAAAACCACCATCTATCATATACCCCTCAGCATAATCAGGATAATAGCGATGGAGGTGATCCAAAGTCGCCCTCGTGCCGATGCTATCCTTCAATGCCATCCGAAGCAAAGCAGAGTTGTGGAGTGCCCCTTTGTGGTCGGGATTATCCTGTAGCACCACCTTGTAATCTTCCAACGCAAGGGAATCCTTGCCGAGCGTGTGCCGACTGATGGCCCTAAGGTAATACGAGCCTACTAGAAAGGGATTTCGCTCAATGGCGGCACTGCTATCCGCTTCCGCTCCTAGGTAATCATCTAGTGAATACTTAGAAAGTCCGCGATAATAGTAAGGTTCAGCGAGATATGGTGCACTCTGTATGGCCGAATTGAAGTATTGTATCGCCAGTACATAGTCCTTAAAATAGATCGCGTTCTGCCCCACAGAGATCACCCGTTGGGTATCTATCTGTGCCTGCAGAGCTAGGGTACTCCCACCTAGGAGCCCCATCACGATCAGCACCACTCTCCAAAAACCTTTCAACATATCTACTTCGTAATCACCTTGTAGTGAGCCCTTACTTGCCCACGACTCATCTTCTGTAGCTTCCGCTTAATCATCGCCTTCCGCATTGGGTTGACCCTGTCGGTAAAGAGCGTCTGCTCCAGATGGTCGTACTCATGCTGTATCACCCGAGCATTAAATCCCGAGTAACTCTCCTCGTGAGGCACCATCTGCTCATCTAGGTACTTAATCGTAATCTGCTTGGGGCGATCTACATTTTCATTCAGCCCTGGTAGACTGAGGCACCCCTCCTGCATCGTACAACTCTCCTCGCTGTACTCCGTGATAGTAGGATTGATAAACACCTTCTTAAAGCCCTTGCTATCGGGGAAGTCGTCCCCCAGAGGATCCGCATCGACCACAAAGAGACGGATCGCCTTCCCCACCTGAGGGGCTGCCAATCCCACCCCATCCGAGGCGTACATTGTCTCAAACATATTCTCAATTAGCTTCCCCAGCGACGGAAACTCCTCCTCCGTCACCTCCCTCGTCTTCTCTCGTAGCACCTCTGTGCCATAGACATATATAGGTAGTTCCATTACTTCTTCTTATACTTCTCTTGATATATTCTACTCTCCATAAATCCTTGTAAGATGATTACCGCACTCACCTCATCGGCAATTCCCTTTTCACGGCGCTTCATCTTTCCCAGCCCCGCATCTATCATCGCCCTTTGAGCCAACACCGTAGTAAATCGCTCGTCAAACCGAACCACCTCCACCGTTGGCAAAAGTTTACGCAGACGGTTCACCACCGGCTCAATATACTTCAC
This sequence comes from Porphyromonas somerae DSM 23386, assembly GCF_000372405.1. Classification (GTDB taxonomy): domain Bacteria; phylum Bacteroidota; class Bacteroidia; order Bacteroidales; family Porphyromonadaceae; genus Porphyromonas_A; species Porphyromonas_A somerae. The sequence continues at coordinate 16,053 of NZ_AQVC01000021.1, forward strand.
GCTCTCCGAGTCAGTGCCGTCGGCCTGCTTTGGCTCCCCCACTACAATCAGGTCGATAGGCTCCTTTTCAGCATACTCCTTGAGCCATTGAGCCACCTCGTGAGTGGGCTGAAAACCGAGCCCATTCGGCACTATCTGAAGCAAGTCAGTAGCGGCTACTCCCGTTCGCTTTCGCCCAATATCGAGTGCTACAAGGCGTCCCATAGCAGCTGCTGTATTGTCTTTCCCGTCACCGGGTCCACCACGTTGGGCGCTATCTCCGCCAGCGGTTTGAGTACAAACAGACGCTCCCTAAACCTAGGGTGCGGGATCGTGAGTCCCTCCTGCTCCACCACTTCGTCACCGTAGAGGATAAGGTCGAGGTCAATACTCCGATCCTTGTAGATGCCCGAGTGGCTCTTCTCGCTCCGTCCTAGCTCCCGCTCTATCTCTTGCGTCACCTCTAGCAGTTGGCTTGGTGAAAAAGCGGTCACCCCCTCCACCACTTGATTGAGGAATAGATGCTCCGACTCAAAGCCCTCCGGCTCCGTCTCCAGCACCTGCGACTCCGCCACCACCTCCACACCCCTCATAGAGAGCTGCTGGATAGCTTGCTTTAGCGAGGCACCTCGATCTCCGATATTCGAGCCAAGAGCAATAAAAACCGTCTGCTTCACACCCATTCTCTTATCCTTACAGAATCAGCATGGCATCGCCATATTGCCCGAAGCGATACCCCTCCTTCACCGCTGTCTTGTAGGCCTTCATCACCTTGTCATAACCTCCAAAGGCAGCCACCAACATCAGCAACCACGAGTAAGGCATATGGAAGTTTGTCACCATCGCATTCTGTAGCCCATAGTGGTATTCAGGGAAAATAAACTTGCTCGACCAGCCATCGTACGGCTTCACAAATCCATCCATACTCACCGCCGTCTCAAGTGCCTTTGCCACCGAAGTCCCCACAGCCACGATACGCTTCTTTTGCTCTACCGCCTTATTGATCGTGTCGCAAGTCTCCTGATTAATAATCATCCGCTCCGACCCCATCTTATACTTCGAGAGGTCATCCACATCAATCTCATCATACATCACCCGGCTAGTGTGCAGTGTTAGCGACGTAAATCGTATATCCTTTAGCTCAAAACGCTTTATCAGCTCCCTACTGAAGTGAAGACCAGCTGCTGGTACCACTACCGCCCCCTCCTCCGTAGCATAGATTGTCTGATAACGATCCTCATCCTCAGGCTCTACTGGTCGGTGGATGTAGTCGGGTAGGGGCGTCTCTCCTAGCGAGAAAAGAGCCTCCTTAAACTCATCGTAGGTGCCGTCGTAGGCAAACTTCAATATTCGCCCCCTCGACGTGGTATTATCCACCACCTCCGCTACCAGCTCGTCATTCTCACCGAAAAAGAGCTTATTACCGATACGTATCTTACGAGCCGGGTCCACCAACACATCCCACAGCATCGGTTCATTCAGCTCACGGAGGAGAAATACATCGATCATCGCATTCGTCTTCTCCTTATTTCCCACCAATTTAGCAGGGAATACCCGAGTATTATTCAGCACAAATAGGTCATCCTTCCCAAAGTACTCTAGGATCTCCTTAAATTGCTTATGCTCTATTTCCCCCGTATCCTTATGGAGTACCAAGAGACGGCTCTCATCCCTGTGTTTTTCAGGGTATTGTGCTATCTGCTCCTTAGGAAGCTTAAAATTAAAGTTCGATAGTTTATACTCCGCCATATTCATATATTCCTCCTTTTCCTTCTTAGTCAATAGTCATACGTTCCTCAATATACTCCTCAAACTGCTCCACCCCAATTCCCTCCGATGCTCTAAACTCCCCCACCGATTCACGGCGAAGGGCGGTCAGATAAGCACCACACTCTAGCGACCTCCCGATATCCCTTGCCAAAGCCCTGATATAGGTTCCCTTGCCACACACCACCCTGATGCGAATGTAGGGTAAGCTGTACTCCAGTAGCTCAATGCGGTCAATCCGCACCTCCTTCGCCTGTAGCTCCACCCCCTCTCCCTTTCGGGCCAATTCATAGGCACGGCTACCCGCCACCTTCACCGCCGAGAATATTGGTGGCACCTGCGGTATCACTCCCTCGAATTGCTTCAGCACCTCCTCCACCTTTTCCCTCGTGATATGCTCCGTGGAGAACGTGGCATCCTCTTCACTCTCAAGGTCAAAGGAAGGCGTCGTTGCCCCCAGCTTCAGCGTCGCCGTATACTCTTTCGGCAACTTCTGTACCTCCTCTATCCGCTTCGTGTATCGGCCAGTGCAGAGCACCACCACCCCCGTAGCAAGTGGGTCTAGCGTCCCCGCATGCCCCACCTTAAGCCGCTTCACTCCGAGCTTTTTACAAAGTAGCCACCTAAATTTATTCACCACATCAAAGCTGGTCCACTTGAGTGGCTTATCCACCACCACAAAGGTACCATCCGAAAAGATATTCTGAGGCACTTCGTGCGACTTATGATCTCTTTGGCTCTTTTGCATCATTCACTAAACTAGGGCTAGCTCCACCCCCATACTCATTAATACAAGTATCACTCCGCCTACCAAGATACGATAAACTCCAAAGGCAGCAAAACCGTGTCGCTTGAGGTACTTGATAAAAGTCTGTATCGCCACCATCGCCACTATAAAGGAGACTACATTCCCGATGAGTAGTGTGACCCAATGCTCCTGAAGGATATAGAGCGTATCGCTTTTCCAAAACTTGATCACCTCCAGTACGAAAGCTCCTAGCATCGTAGGCACAGCGAGGAAAAAGCTAAACTCTGCCGCCACCTCGCGCTTCAGCCCTACCGACATACCGCCCACGATCGTAGACATACTCCGCGACATACCGGGGCAAAACATCGCAATGGTCTGGAAAAGCCCAATGGCAAAAGCCTTGCCATACGTCACCTCCTCCTTGTGATTGTTGCGAATTAGGCGGTCAATAAAGAGCATCACCACACCTCCAATCAGTAGATTAAGAGCGATGATCCACACCTTGCCCAGTGCCTCATCCACCCAGTCATTAAAGAGCAGACCCAGTATCGCAGCAGGCACCACTCCCACTACCAGTAGAAAGTAAAAACGAAAACGACTCAGCCCCCGCCGCCACTTTCGCTCCTCATGCCACATATCCTGAGGAAGGTCAAAACGAAAGAAACGTTTGAAGTAGAGCACCACCACCGAGAGGATTGCCCCAAATTGGATCATCACCGTAAACGCCTTCACATAGGGGGTCGGCTCCATGCCCATCAAGGCCTGAGCTATCACCAGATGTCCCGTGCTGGAGACCGGCAGGAACTCCGTGAGCCCCTCCACTATTGCCAGTATGATCGCTTCTATTATCGTCATAGCTTACTTCTCCTCCTTCCCTGAAGATTTCTTCGCTCCCTTGCCACGCCACAGCAGAGCCACCAGTAGCCCTACATACCCTAGCGTCAGCACCACAGGAGCCACCCCAATGCGGGTGCTATTGAATACCTCCGCGTTGAAGCTCACTCCGTCCTCCGACTTACCCCCGGCCAAAAGTAGATACCCCACCACCAGCACCGCCACCGATGCCAGAGCTATGTAGAGGTTCACCTTCCCAAAGCCGTATCCTTTGATCCTTTTATCTTCCCTACCTTCCATATCTATTCACTATGCTCTGTAGAGCTTGTTTACATCCATTCTTAGGTACCTACTTACCGCTGCAGTAGCCGAAAGCCAACTGATTACCACGCCCAGCACTAGCACCACTGCCAACACTATGAGCCCACTCTCCACGGTCAGTACTGACCTTAGGAGAGGATAATGATTTCGGACATAATACCAGCCCCAAGTGAGGAAGCCACCAGCTACGATGGCCGCCATCACACCACTCCAGATATTGTACCAGACAAAGGGGCGGCGGATAAAGCGTGAGGTGGCACCCACCAGTTTCATCGTGTAGATCAAAAACCTCCGTGAGTAGATCAAGAGCCGAATGGTGTTATTGATCAGCACCATAGAGATGAGTAGCAGTAACCCCGAAAGTAGCGCCATCACCAGCGTCAGCCCACGGATATTATCATTCAGCTTATCCACCAAGTCCTGCCGATACCCCAGTGATTGCGTCAGTCGATACTGCTCCAGTCGGCGCTCTACCAATTGTAGACTATCCGCCGAAGCTACATAAGCCTCACCAAGCGTGATCTCAAAGGTAGGTGAAAGGGGGTTCCAACCGAGAAACTGCTCTGGGTTTTCTCCCAGCTCCTTCGTGAGTTCCTCCAACGCCTCCTCCTTAGAGTGCAGTACCACCTCTCGCACAAAGGGCTCTTTCCTCAGGTCCCGCTGCATCTGTGCCACCTCGTCGGGGTCGGCATCGGGCGTCAGAACTACGTTAAACGTTACCTGCTCCCGCACATAGCTACTCAAGCCACTGCCTACCAAACCAAGGAGTACCACCAAGCCAAGCAAAAAGAGCACCATCGAGATACTGATGATGCTGATCACCCGCGAATGCCAAAAGCTACCAACCCTGCCAAGACCACCCCTTTTATCTCTACTCATAAAATATCTATCTACCTTACACTTATAGCCTCCACACCATAATATGCAAATCTACTAAATAATCACGACTGCACAATAAAATCACGACCGTGATGTTCAAGACAGAAGGTCCGACTCGTCTGACCTGTCCGACTTGTCCGATAAAGGTGCCTCCTCTCGAGGTACCTTCCTCCTAAATAAATAGCCCATAATTTCCTCTAGATAGTAGAGCAAAAGTGGAGTTGCAACTAAGAAATCGGTTAGTTGCAACTCGTCATTTGCTTAGTTGCAACTAACCGATTGCTTAGTTGCAACTCGGCTGAAGCGTTTTTACTGCCCTGTATTTCAATGGGTTACAAAAGGTTGGATTTATTGCCTCCTGACAGCCCGCTTGAGCCTATGTTCCCCTGCTTCTTGATGCCAAAAGAAAAGCCCTTGAAAGGCGGTTCAGTCAGCAGTCCTATCGCACTGGCCCTGACCTATCTTTCAAAGGCTATTTTCTCCGACAAAGTTGCTAAAAGCAGTGGCACCTACAAAATCAATCGTGGGCTACTCCAAGCAGGGGTTACGCATTAGAAGGTCTTACCATGAATGACCTCCCCTCGTGGGAGGTCAGACGGATCATTGCCTCTAGTCGAGGCTCGTAGAGCCGATGACTAGGGGGCCAAAAACCCGAACCACCCCTACCATTCGACCCCTTGTGGGTCGGACAACGCATTCTAGGATTAATCTGATGCGGTTGTCCGACCCGCAAGGGGTCGTGGGATAGGGGGGGATGACCGTTGATCCCCCGGTTGTTCGGGGGCCTAGCCCCCTCCGACTCGGGGGCTAGGATCCGTCGGACCTCTGCCGAGGTCCTTACTCATAGACACCCCGCTAAATACCATACGGCGTGAACTTTCTAATTCGTAACCCCTGTAGCTACTCCAAGGGGTAGTGGGTGTTGAGGTAGCTCATCTGGTAGGCGAGCAGAGTACCGCCTACGATGTGGCTTTTATTGATTGTGAAGGGGGCTATCCTTACCCAGTCACTCCAGACCTTTTCAAGTGTCCTTTTGTCATATCCCCTCTCTTGTCCACCAGCGAGGAATTGGCTTCGCATCTTGGCAGATTCGTCGGTTAGCCCACGATATAATAGTAGACGAAGTCTGTCCGACTCCCCAGGGGAGAAGTTGGCAATCGTTTGTGCCAACTGCATTATCTGCTCTTGGTAGAGAGTGATACCATAGGTTTCGCTGAGGTATGGCTCCATCACAGGGAGGAGGTAGTTGATCGGCTCCTTGCCTTGCTTTCGGGCGATATAGGTGGGGGCGATCGCTTCCCCTCTGCTGTATAGGGTGGCGATGGAGAGCATTAGGTCATTAATGCTATCGGGTTTTATCTCTTTCCAAAGCTGTTGTAGGCGGGAGGCTTCGAGGAGATAGAACCTCCCTCTACGCTCTTTGCCAATGGATTGGAGCGTATCGGGGTCGTTGGTAGGGATCGCTTCAAGTTGGATCTCCTTTCCTAACCGATGCTTTATTTGCTCCATGCGATCTTGGAGCCATGTGAGGTGGCTGAGTGTGAGCCATCCTATCCTTATCGCATCAGAATCATAAAGGAGGGTGTAGGGGTGGTCCTCCTTACGCTGTGGCAAAGTACCTCTCTCGCTTACTTCTATGTCTATGCTCACTTTGCCTAGGGCGTCGGGGTTGAGGAATCGCTCGAAGAGGAGCCCGAGCTTTAGGGGATCCACCCTCGTAATGCCTAGCACATAAAGCAACAAAGAGCTAGGGGCGGTGCCTCGGCCATTGCCGATTAGCACCCCTTGTTGCTTAGCTTTGACTATTTGCTCGTGGAGCATAGCAATTTGAGGGGTGATGCCCGCCTCCTCCACTGCTCCTAGCTCTAGTGCTAGCCGTTGTTGGATCTCGGTGGAGAGTGGTGCACAATACCGCTCCTCTGCTCCCTTGGTAGCTTGATAAAGGAGGTAATCCTTAGGGGATTCAAAGCAGATAGGATTTGGGCGGGAAGTTAGGGTGCTAGATATCTTCAGTTCTCGCTTCCTTTTTTGTCCGTTCGTTGATTTAATCATGGTTGTTTGAAATTAATAGTTATGATACTTCAGTTTGCGTCCTTTCTCTATATATACGAATGAGAAAGAATATCAAATTTTCATCCGTTGTTCACCCTCCCCCTCCCTCCCCTCCCCAATGGTTGCAAGACCTTTCCAGTGCATCTACCTTGCATGCGTTCAGGGGTGACGCATAAGAAAGTTCTTGCCGTATGCTTTTTAACAGGGTGTCTATAAGTAAGGACCTCGGCAGAGGTCCGATTTGTCGTAGCCCCCATTCGAGGCTCGCAGAGCCGATGAATGGGGGTAAATAAGGCGACCAAAGCCTACGACCCCTTGTGGGTCGGACACCCTATTCTAGGATTAACTTTGATGACTTAGCTCCTATTGTCCGACCCGCAAGGGGTCGAATATATACGTGTGCCATTGCTTACCCCCCAGTCGTTCGGGGCTAACGCCCCTCCGACGTGGGGGCTACGACAAATCGGACCTCCTCGCGGAGGTCCTTACCCATTGACTCTCTGATGAATGCCTCGTAGTAAGACTCTTCTAATACGTAACTCTTGCTTGTGTTGGAGATTTCGGTGGCTGTTAAGATATTTTTTGGTAGCTTTACAGCGTGGAATGGGCATTGCCTTTTTCTGACTAGGGGAGGGGGTGACACATTAATATATAAGGAATACATATATATAGGTCTCTATACAGATGAGTGAGATAAAACCAACATTGATGGTATTGGCGGCGGGTATGGGTAGCCGCTATGGGGGATTGAAGCAATTAGATGGTGTGGGTCCGTGTGGTGAAACCATTATGGACTTCTCTATCTATGATGCAGTGAGAGCTGGCTTTGGTCGGGTGGTCTTCGTGATTCGCCGGGACTTTGCCGATGATTTTGAGGCAAAGGTAGCTAGCCGCTACCGCGATCAGTTTGAGGGTCGTCTTGGTGTGGAGGTGGTCTTCCAAAGTGTGGAGGATCTGCCTGAGGGCTTTACCTGCCCTGAGGGTCGAACCAAACCTTGGGGTACCAATCATGCGGTGCTGATGGGCAAGGGGGTGATCAATGAGCCTTTTGGGGTGATCAATGCTGATGACTTCTATGGGGCGGAGAGCTTCCAGGTACTTGGCGATGAGCTGCGGGCAATGGCTGGCGGTCGCAACCGCTACTGTATGGTGGGCTATCGTGTGGGGAATACACTGAGCGAGAGCGGTACCGTAGCAAGAGGTGTTTGCGAAGTGGATCACGAAGGTTTGCTCACAGAAGTAGTGGAGCGGACAGCTATTGCACGTGATGAACAAGGGGAGATCGCCTTTCAGGATGAGGCGGGGCACCGAGTGGTGCTAGAGGAGCAGACTCCAGTCTCAATGAATATGTGGGGCTTTACCCCTGAGTACTTTGATTACTCCGAGGAGGCCTTTATCCACTTCTTGGAGGCCAACTTGCATAGCGAGAAGGGAGAGTATTATATCCCTACCGTGGTGAATGACCTCGTGAAGCGTGGAATAGCTAGCTGCAAGGTATTGGATACTTCCGCCACGTGGTTTGGAGTTACCTATGCGGCCGATCGGCCTGATGTGGTAGCCAAACTAGAGCAATTGACCAAGAAGGGGGTCTACCCTTCGCCTTTGCTTAAGAAGTGATGAAAGCTCTGCCTGAGGGGGTAGATATTGTGACAATTTATGGTCCTACCGCTTGTGGCAAAACAGCGGTAGCGTGTCAGTTGGCAGAGATGCTGGGTGGGGTGGTACTGAGTGCCGACTCACGCCAGGTGTATCGTGGCATGGATATTGGCACGGGAAAGGATCTTGCGGAGTATCGCCTGGCAGATGGCTATGAGGTGCCGTATCGGCTGATTGATGTGGCAGAGGCGGGGGAGCGGTATGATCTGCACCGTTATCTACAGGACTTTGATAAGGCGTATGATGAGCTACCTAAGGAGCAACCTAAGATCTTGTGCGGTGGTACGGGGCTCTATATCTCTGCCCTTTATGGCGGGTATCGACTCTCGGAAGTGCCACCCAATAAAGCACTTCGGGCGGAGCTGGAGCAGCTATCTGTGGAGGAGCTAAGGGTGCGATTAAAGACTTTGGGTGGTGCTGAGATGCTGGAGAGCGAGGAGCTAGATGGAGGGGAGGGGGTGAATCCTCGGAGACTGGTGCGTGCTATAGAGCTAAGGGAGGCAGGGGCTACTCTGCCAGCTTCGGATAGTAGCACCCGTAAGCCTCTGCGGGGTCCTATCTTTTGCCTTGACCCTAGTAGAGAGTTGCGGAGGGCGAGAATTTCAGCTCGACTCGAGGCACGCCTTAAGTCGGGTCTAGTGGAGGAGGTGGAGGGGCTTTTGGCTCGGGTGCCTAAGGAGGAGCTCTTGGGCTATGGCTTGGAATACCGCTATGTGACGGAGTATCTGCTTGGTGAGCGAAATTGGGAGGAGATGCATAGGGGGCTGGAGGTGGCGATCCATCAATTTGCCAAACGACAGATGACCTGGGCTAGAGGGTTGGAGCGGAGGGGCTTTGAATTGATTTATCTCTCTCCAGCTGAGGATCCTAGGGAGACAGCTGAGGCGATGGTTGTCTCTATTTTTGAAAAGGGGGAGAATGAGGTATAGGGAGTAGGGAGCTTTTTTTGTTTGAACTGTATTGATAAGTAGTCTTACGAGACAATTGTAGAAAAGTATGGAGGTACGCGTTAGTCGTATTATAAGCGAATACCACGAGTATACGCGAAAAGAGGCGGAGGACTTGATCCGTGAGGGACGTGTGAAGGTCAATGGTGCTTTGTCGGGAATAGGGGATAAAGCAGGAGCGGACGATGAAGTGTCGCTCGATGATGTGATGATCCCGCTAAAGGGGCTCTTCCGGAAGTTTGCAAGGGAGGCTGCTGAGCAGAGGACCGGGGAGCGGTATGGAAAGGGAATGCAGGATGATCCATCTTATCTCGACAACCCTAAGAGTAAGGAGCTACGTAAGGGGCGGAAAGACCATCGCAAGAAACGACGCGGAAAGAATTACGAGGGGGAGGAGTACTAGTGCTAAGGGTAGACTGGACGCGCCACACCTCGCTCAAGATATCGGGGGATATCTGCTATGGAGCGAGTGATATAGAGGTGGCGGAGACCTTTGAAGCAGAAGCGGCAGAGGTGCGTAAACGGCTCTCCGTGGAGCGCTATGATGCGGTGTTTACAAGTCCTTTATCAAGGGCTAGTAAGCTTTGTGAAGCGTGTGGCTTTGGAGCAGATGCGGTGGTGGAGCCCCGTGTGGCGGAGCGCAACTTTGGCGACTTTGAGCATCTGCGATGGGAGGAGATCGATGAGCTGGCGAGAAAGTCTCCAGCTCTTCTCGACGAGGCAGGGCACTTGCTCCCTCCTAATGGCGAGAGTGTAGAGGAACTTTTGGCACGGGTGGCAGACTTTATTACTGGGCTGAGGTGCAGTGGATACCGCCGTGTGCTGGTCTTTTGCCACGGTGGAGTGATTAATTCGGCTCGCTCCTTACAGGGTTTGCTTAGTCGTGAGCAATTGTTTATTGATGTGCCTCTCTACGGCTCGACTACTTCGCTGGAGTATGCAGCCCTAGATGAACGGGCAGTGAAAAATTGATGATAGATTATGTGGATTGAGATAGTTTTAGTGATCGTGGGGGTGGCTCTAATCGTGGCAGGGGCTAACTTTATGACGGATGGTGCCTCGGCAATAGCTAAGCGGCTACATATTCCCCAGATAATCATAGGGCTAACGATTGTGGCCTTCGGAACCTCGGCACCAGAGTTGGTGGTGAGTGTGATCGGAAGTATTGATGGGAGCGGTGGAATCGCTGTGGGGAATGTGATTGGGAGTAATATTTTTAATGTGCTCTGTGTACTGGGGGCTTGTGCTTTGGTACACCCTGTGCCGGTGAAGTTAAATACGCTTCGCTTTGACCTTCCGATTGCACTTGTGGCCTCTATTTTGCTGATGTTGGTGCTCTCGGATATGCCACTAGATGGGATGCCCTCGCTGGTCTCTCGTTCGGAGGCTTTGACGTTGCTCCTCTTTGGCCTACTCTTCCTGCTTTATACCATTGTGGTGGGAAAGCAGGGAGATGACGCCTCGGAAACGGAGGAGGAGGGGCGCAACATGCACTGGCTCTTGGCAGTGGTCTATCTTATTGGCGGCTTGGCTGGACTGGTCTATGGGGGACAGCTCTTTGTGGGGAATGCTACTAAGATCGCTTCGTCGCTAGGGGTGAGTGAGACGTTGATAGGGCTTACACTGGTGGCGTGGGGAACGTCGTTCCCTGAGCTGGCGACTTCTGTGGTGGCTGCTATGAAGGGAAATACCGATATTGCTGTGGGTAATGTGATTGGAAGTAACCTATTTAATATCTTCTTTGTACTAGGAATTTCGGGGACGGTGCGGCCGTTGAGCAATCTGCAGTTTATTTCGCTAGATATTTGGATGCAGCTACTTGCCATGGTGATTGCTTTGGGGGTGGCTCTCTTTTGGGGAAAACGTGAGATTAAGCGTGCCGAGGGGGGGGTGATGCTTTTGGTTTTTATCCTTTATAATGTGTGGATTATCTTTAATGCGGTGGGCTAAGTATTGCTTTGGTTGGGGGCTTTGCGTGGTGCTGCTCTCGCTTATTACAGCTTGTAGTTCTGGCTCTCGGGTGGAGAAGCCTATTATATCTGTGAGTCTGCTTCCCGAGAAGTACTTTGTGGAGCGAATTGTTGGGGAGCTGGCGGAGGTGCATGTGGTGGTACCGCGAGGAAGTAACCCCGAGACGTACGACCCCTCTCCCCGGGATATCGCTATACTTCAAAGCTCGCTTGCCTACTTGGCTATTGGTACGTTGCCTTTTGAAGCTCAGTGGGTGGCGGTTTTGCCGAAGGATGTGGCCTATTTTGACCTCGCAAAGCAGTTGCCGAGAGAGCTCGTAGAGGGCGGCCACGAAGGGCATCAGCACGCCTTGGGCGACCCGCACTATTGGACGTCGCTCTCTGGTGGGGAAGCAATGGCGGAGACGATTTTGGCGGCGATGCTGGAGCTATTCCCAGAGCATCGGGAGGAGATCGAAGCCAATTATCAGGCGAATGTGGTGCCTGAATTGGAGGCTATTCGGCAATTGGGGAGAGGAATATCTAAAGGTGACAAGGACCTTGCTTTTGTGATCTACCATCCCTCTCTATCACTCTTTGCTCGGGAGTGGGGGCTGACGCAATTGCCTATTGAGGAAGATGGGGAGGAGCCAACACCTAGGCATCTGGTGGAGCTGATTGAGCGTGCAAGGAGCATGGATACAAGGGCGGTGCTAGTGCAGGCGGAGTTTGATACTAAAAATGCAACAGCCGTGGCGAAAGAACTAGGACTGAAGGTAGTCTCTATTGACCCTTTGGCTGAGGATTGGGGGGCTGAGATGAGGCGGTTGATTGAGATCTTTAGATAATGGAAGCAAAACCAATCATCATAGCTGAAGATCTGGAGCTAGGGTATGGCAAGGAGCCTAGTCTGCTCTCGGGAGTCAATTTTAAGCTTTATCCGAATGAGTTTGTAGGGATTACCGGTCCGAATGGGGCGGGGAAGACTACTTTTATCCGTGCGTTGCTCGGACTGATAGCACCTAGGAATGGCTATATTCGCTACTTCTCAAGAGAGGGGATGCCTCTGAAGGAGATAACTATTGGCTATATGCCACAGCAGAATCAGCTGGATAGGGAGTTCCCGATTAGTGTGGAGGAGGTGGTGCTGAGTGGCCTATTCGGAAGGAAAACGCTGAGGGCGACGAGTGAGATGCGAGCCCTTGCCAAGGAGGCACTGGAGTCGGTAGGAATGACAAAGTATGCTACTAGGGCAATAGGTCATCTCTCGGGCGGACAGCTACAGCGGGTGCTATTGGCACGAGCTTTTGTAAGTCGGCCGATGCTTTTGGTGCTGGATGAGCCTTCGACCTATGTAGATAGAGATTTTGAAACCTCTATGCTTTCACTCTTGCCACAGCTACAAAAGGAATCAGCCATAGTCATGGTATCGCACAATGAGGTGCATCTCCGAGCTTTAGCCTCTCGTATCTATCATATCGACCACTCTTTTACCGTTGAGTAGAGACTGTTGCACGAAGGCGATCTGCTGCGTTGCTTTCGGAATTCGGCCTCGGTCACGTACGTGAGTACGCTCCCTTCAGCCTCATCCTTTTGTGTGTGCCTGGTGCCCTACGTGCACCTTGCCCTCAGCGTCTGGCATCTCATCCTTCGTGCAACATTCTGGAGTGAAAATAGAAAACTCTCCCAAAGTAGCTGGTGCTACCGTGGGAGAGTTTCGTTTTTACAAAAAGAGTTCGTTATTTCACTTGTCTTACGTAGGCCTCAACTACATTGACTGCATAGTCGCCCAGGCGTTCATACTCATCGATGATATCAAGGTAGTATACTGAGTCTTGGTAAGGGTACACGTTATTATTGAGGTCCTTGAGGTTTTCTGCCACTAGGAACTTGTACTTGATATTGAGTGCCTTCTCAAGGTCGTGAGAGTGGAGTATCATATTTTGTGTACGCTCATCGCTCTCTAGTACTTCTACTGTAAACTGCATGATGTTCTCAAGCATATCGTGCATCTCGGTGAGGTGTGCTGAGAGTGTAGGATTAGTGGCACGACCATCTTCAAACTTGCGGCGTAGGATGCGTGCTATATTGAAGCATGCATCGCCCATACTCTCAATCTCGCTAGAGATCCTGAGATAGCTCTGTACATTTCTACGTGATTCTGCACTCAGGTCGCCACTGGATAGCTCTGTGAGGTATTGTACAATCTCTATCTCTACTCTATCGCAGATACGCTCGTACTTCTCAATACGTGTGAAGCTCTCTTCAAAAGCTACTTCATCCTCCATATTGCTCAATTCGCGTACCATGCCGAGCATCTTCTGAGTCTTTTTGCTGTAGTTGACAATCTCCTTATTGACCTGTAACAATGATAGCTCACTGGTGGAGAGCATACGAGTGGAGAGGTACTGTAGGTGTGGGTACTCCTTCTTATCGGAGATGGTCTTGGCTGGCTTGATAATGGTTTTGCACGCTTTTACAATTAAGGGAACAAACCAAATCATTACAAAGGTATTGATGAGGTTGAACATGGTGTGAAACAACGCAAGTCCCATACTTATCGCTCCTGCCATACCTATGACGGTGCCTTGTATTCGACTCATCTCTACGTCGTAGATAGGTGCACCACTAGTGATGAGTGCAACATCGCCTGGCTCGTAGCGGGCATTGAGGTCGGCAATTATTGGGAAAAGTTCCCGAGGATCGTAGCCACTCGAACGTGCCACCATCCCTGAAACGAGGTCGACCGCTGGGAAAAAGAGGAAGAGGACCCAAACCACACCCAGCACGTTGAATAGGGTGTGTGAAACAGCTGCTCGCTTGGCATTGACACTGGCATTAAGTGCTGCAAGATTGGCGGTGATAGTGGTACCAATGTTTTCACCTAGAATCATCGCTGCTCCCATGGAGAAGGGTATCCATCCTTGGCTACACATCACTAGGGTGATGGCTACTGTAGCACTTGAGCTTTGTACCAAGAAGGTGAGGATGGTACCAATCAGTAAGAAGAGCAGTACCGAGCCAAAGCCCATATTGGTGTATTTCTGCAAGAAGGCTAGTGCCTCGGGGTTATTCTGAAGGTCGGGCATTGAATCCTTTAGGAATTGCAGCCCTAGGAATAGGAGAGCAAAACCGAGGATAAAGTCGCCCCACGAATTGTAATTTTGCTTCTTCGAAAAGATAAATGGAATAGATAGTGCAATCAATGGGACTGCAAAGGCACTGATATCTACCTTAAAGCCAAGAAGTGAGATGACCCATGCAGTGACGGTAGTACCAATATTGGCACCCATAATCACGCTAACAGCCTGTGCCAAATCAAGTAATGAAGCATTGACAAAGCTGACTACCATCAAGGTGGTAGCAGAGGAGGACTGTACGAGTGCTGTGATTAATATACCTGTAAATACACCGAAGATGCGGTTGGAGGTCATCGCTGAGAGGATACTCTTCATGCGGTCTCCTGCTACCTTTTGTAGCCCCTCGCTCATGATCTTCATACCGTAGAGGAAGAGCCCGAGAGAACCTATTAGGTAGATAAAATCTAGTATTCCGTAATCCATTTCTTAATTATGTCGGATAGCTTAATAAAATATTTGCTTTGCAAACTTACTCAATTCGGTCTATAGCTCCAAAAATAACCTAATGATATTTGCTTCACTCCCTGTCTTAAAATAGCTGACTCAGTATTTCTGGCGATTTTAAGTTGCCAAGGTCGGGGAAGTGATAGCCAAGAAAATCGAGAAGTAACTTAAGGAGAAGGTTGCGCTCCTGCCCTGAGAGGGGAAGCTCTTCTGGTGCTGGTGAACTAATGAATTGGTAGAGTAGGGAGGAGGCATAGGCTTTGCCTTGTTCTTCTGGGCTCCAGGAGGGGCAGAAGGTGCCTTCGGAGAAGTCGAGTACGCTGCTAGGCCTATAGGTCTCACTTTGTGGCAAGATGCCGAGATGGTGGAGTAGCCCTGTCATCAATCGAAGATGAAAGGAACTAATCCCTTTATCGCTAAGGTGCTCTAGCCCTTTTATCTCCTCCCTCAAGTAGCGGTACAAAGCTCTATCGGCACCACTCGAGCGAAGTAGTCGGGTGAGTAGCTCTACTGTAAAGAGGGCTACTGCATTGGCCACAGGCTCAATGGATGGTCGAATAGGTCGGTGAAGTTGCACTTGTTCTCTCGGTAGCTGAATCCCACGATTGGGCAGATAGTCGAGAGTTACCTTTAGAATTGAGAGAGGAATAAAAAAGGCATTCGCTTGACCTCTTCTACGAGAGGCCGAGCGAATGCACTTAAAGGAGAGTGCACCGAAGCACTCACTATAGGTGGACACGATACTGGCATTGTCGGAGTAACGTACTGCACCGAGTACGATTAGCTCTGTCTCTGTCAGCATCGCCCTCTATCTGAATTATAGTTCTTTGAGCGTGCGGATAAGTAGATCCCAGGTCTTCTCCACAGTGGCAATGTTTACACGCTCATCAGGAGAGTGGGGCGATTTGATAGTAGGCCCAAAGCTGATCATCTGAGTCTTAGGCATCACCCCTTGGATGATTCCGCACTCTAGCCCAGCATGCATCACCTTTACAGGTGGCTCAGTGCCATTGATATCTTTGAATACCTTCTTCATCACCTCAAGTACGTGAGAGTGGGCATCGGGTTGCCACCCATTGTAAGGAGCCGCAAACTCTACCTCCGCACCGATGAGTGAGAAAGCACTCTCAATGCTCGAAGCTACCATCTCCTTACGGCTCTCGCTTGAACTACGGGTAAGGAAGGTAACGGCTAGCTTGCCACCTCCCAATTTGATAGCTGCAAGGTTGCTAGAGGCCTCTACGGTATCTGGAAACTCGGAAAGATAGGTGATCGCACCATTCTGCACCGCCTCTACCGCTTGAATCACATTGTCAGCAATCTCTTGGGGTACAATGTGTGCAGGGGTTTCGTTAAGGCGCTCTACACTCATCTTGATCCCCTCCTCGATGCCCTTATACTCCTTGATATAAAGTGCTTCAAACTCCTTAACCATCTCCTCTAGCTCACTAAGCTCCTCCTCGGGAAGCGTTACGACTACCCACGCCTCACGAGGGATGGCATTACGCAGTGAGCCACCTTGGAGCTCAGCTATAGAGAGGTCTAGTCTTTCAATGGCCTTCTTTAGGAAGCGGGCAATCATCTTATTGGCATTTCCTCTGCCGAGGGCGATGTCCATACCTGAGTGCCCACCCTTCAATCCATTAAGGGTTACCTTGGCTGCAATATCCCCTTCTGGGATAGGTTGGTCATCTTTGTACTCTAGTGAAACGTTGATATCCACGCCACCAGCGCAACCTACATAGAGCTCATCAACCACTTCGGAGTCGAGGTTGAGCATAATATCGGCTTTTGAGAAGCCCTCTTTCAGACCAAAGGCTCCTACCATCCCTACCTCCTCATCAATGGTAAATAGAGCCTCTATTGGACCGTGCTCTAGTGTATCGTCAGCCATTACAGCAAGACCCATAGCCACGCCAATGCCATTATCGGCACCTAGTGTGGTCTCATTAGCACGTACCCACTCGCCATCAATACGAGGCTGTATAGGGTCTTTCTCAAAGTCATGCTGTATGTGATTATTCTTTTGTGGCACCATGTCTAGGTGTCCCTGCATTGCTACTATGGGCCGATCCTCATACCCCTTAGTTGCAGGCTTGCGGATCAGTACATTCCCCACTTCGTCGGTGTGCGTCTCTAGTCCTAGTTCACGTCCCTTCCCAGCTACATACTTAGCCACTTCGGCGGTATGGCCTGTGGGGCGTGGTATTTGTGTGAGTCCATAAAAGTACTTCCACACGAGCTGTGGTTTTAAGTTTAAGATTTCATTTGCCATGGTCTTGGTCTTATTATTGGTTTAGTTTATAGTTAGCTTTTGGCAAGATACCAAAAGCTAACTAAATAATCAAGACTTTTCCCCATGGATTTTAGGGGTTACGTATGAGAAAGGTCTGTGTGCATAATGACGTAATAACACCCTTGCGACCCAGCTGAAGTGTGGCAACTTCTAAGGCGTAATCTCAAGACATTAGTTTCGGTGCAGTGACACTGGAGTTTCATTGCATCGAAACTCCAGTGTCATTGCATTGAAACTCCAGAGATGAGAATATTGCACGAGGAAGAAGAGGCAAGGGATTCAATGACGGGCAAGGTTTACGTAGGGTATTAAGACCCTCGTCAGGGCGAAGGAAGCTTACTTGAGTAAGTGACCAGACCCGAATTCTGAAAGCAACTTTGCCTTACTTACCTTAGATACTAACGAAAGCCTAGGTTTCACAGATCGTCTTCGTGCAACAGCCTTTTTTGATGAAATATTTGTTGAAGTAGTATCTTGTTGCAGTCTTACCATTTGTGCAAAAGTTCCATTGTGTGCCATCAGCTCGTTGGATGTGCCTTGCTCTACAACTGTTCCGCCAGAGAGGACTACTATGTGGTCGGCACCCAAGACCGTGCGCATGCGGTGTGCAATGATGATGACGGTCTTGTTGCGTACCAGTTCGGAAATACCAGCCTGAACCTTCGTCTCGTTCTCGGCATCAAGACTGGCGGTTGCTTCATCCAAGAGTATCACAGGAGCATCTTTTAAGAGCGCACGGGCTATGGAGATACGCTGCCGCTCCCCACCCGAAAGGGTTTCCCCATTTTCGCCAATCACTGTATCGTAGCCTTGTGGCATACGACTGATAAAATCATCGCACTGCGCCAATCGTGCCACATGCCTTACTTCCTCATCGGTGGCGTTGTGCTTTCCTATGCGTATGTTGTCGGCAATGGAGGCATTGAAGAGCATCACGTCTTGAAATACTACGGCATAGTTTTTGAGCAACGTCTCTGGTTCTATGTTAGCGATGTCGTGTCCGCCCAGTGTTATCTTACCACTGTTGATGTCCCAAAAGCGTGCAGCGAGCTTGGTAGCGGTACTCTTGCCACCTCCTGAGGGACCAACAAGTGCTGTTACCTCGCCCTGACGGGCTGTGAATGAAACATTGTGAAGCACCTGCTTGTCTGTTTCGTAGGAGAAGCTGACGTTGTGGAACTCTATGTCATAGTTTGAAACTTCCACCTCGGTGTCGCCCGTCTGTATGGGCATTGCCTCCATCTCTTTCATTCGCTTGATACGCACGTCGAGAAATGAAAGAATGGCAAGGTGATTGCATACTTCAAGGATAGGGTTATAAACCATGGCCGAAACAAGGAGGAACGCCAAATAGACGAATACCGACACATCTCCATGCTGAAGCATCCATGCGCCTACAACGATGACGGTAGGCATGCCTAGCTTAAGGAGTACAGCAGAGATGTTGACAAATGAGCCCGACAAGAGTTCACCCGCAACAAGTTCTTTTTCCATTACTTTTAATCGCTGGTCGAACCGCTGGTTATATTCCTCCTCACCATTGTACGACTTGATTTCCTGCACACACTCCAGTCCTTCCTGTATCTGTTCGCTCACACCACGCTTGATGTGGTAGAGACGTGTAAAAGCCCTATTCATTCGTTTTCGTGAAACCAAGAGCACCACCAAGGCAAATGGCACTACCCAAAACAGTGCGATGGCTAATCGCCAGTCGTAACAGAACATTCCTGCTGCGATAATGACTGTGCTCACCATAGAAGCAAATAGTTGGGGAATGGCGTGTGAGAACGTCGTTTCCAATTGCGTACAGTCTTCCATAATGGTGGCTGTGAGGTCGGAGAGATTGTGCTCACCAAAGAAAGCGAGAGGCATACGGCGCAGTTTCTCGGCTAAGGATATCCGGCGTTGCGCACTCTCATTATATACAGT
Source organism: Porphyromonas somerae DSM 23386 (assembly GCF_000372405.1). GTDB lineage: Bacteria > Bacteroidota > Bacteroidia > Bacteroidales > Porphyromonadaceae > Porphyromonas_A > Porphyromonas_A somerae. The sequence continues at coordinate 34,994 of NZ_AQVC01000021.1, forward strand.
GGTATAGGTGCTATCGTACTGCCGACGGATCACGACGAGCATTACGACCATTATCCCTGCTGCCACGAGGAGATAAAACCACAACGTATGAGGGGCGTTAATTTGTGTATTATCGAGATACTCCATCAGGAAGAAAAACAAATAAGTGGGTGGCAGCATCAGCACAAGGTTGAGCAGTGTTGAGGAGACGATGCCTTGGCGCAAGTCTTTTGCCCCTTTTTCCGTAAGAGCGAAACGATTTTGAAAGTATTTAATCATGGCTTTGTGACGTTTAATTGATTATAGTTTCCATGAGACGGACTGTTGATATTCATTCCACATACGGTGGTAATACTTTTCCTTACTCAATAGTTCCTCGTGCGTTCCCTGTTCGACAATCTCACCATTGTTTACAACTACGATGCTGTCGGCATCCTGTACCGTGGTAAGTCTATGGGCTATCATCAGCACTGTTTTTCCCTGGGTGAGATGTGCCAGTGCCTTACGGATAAGCTGTTCGTTTTCGGGGTCGGCAAAGGCAGTCGCCTCGTCAAGCACTACGATAGGAGCATCTTTCAGAATGGCACGGGCAAGAACAATACGCTGCTGCTCACCTCCCGAAAGGTAAGTACCTTCGGCACCGATAATGGTATCCACTCCCTGTGGCAGACGGTCAATAATCTCTCGACTTTGTGAAAGATCAATGGCACGGTTGATCTGATCGGTCGTTGCATCAGGATTGCCGTAACGTAGGTTTTCGATGAGCGAAGTCTTGAACAAGCGGGTGTTTTGGAAGACGAACGACACGCCACGCATCAGCTCGTCCTGGCGCATATCTCTCACGTCTACACCTCCTATCGTGACGCTGCCATGGCATACGTCCCAAAAGCGGGGTATCAGCCTTGCTATGGTGGTTTTTCCGCTGCCCGACGCTCCTACAAGCGCAACCGTCTTTCCTTCTGGAATGGTCAGGTTGATATGACTCACTGCATCTTTTTCCGCTCCCTCATACCGGAACGAAACGTCGTCAAGGCGAATGTCGCACCCTTCTGCCCGCTTCGGCTCATCATGCTGCGAGAGCGGTGCAATATGAGTGAGCTGCTCCAGTCGTTCCACAGCCTCGTTTGCCAAGAAAAGGTCCTGGCTGAGATACATGGCTTTCATCACGTTGGCAGCAATAAGCGGTGCAATCACCACATAAAGTATCACGTTGGCGATAATGGTGGTTGTATCTCCCCCGTGTCCTATCAGGATAATAGCAGTAGGAACCAGGAAGAAAGCAAAGGCATTGATAGCAAGTATGTAAAAGGACATTGGCGTGCGCCACACAAGCGTACACTTGATGACAAGATCGCGGTAGCTGATAATGCTGTCGTAGAAACGTTTGAACGAGAAGACCGTCTGCTGAAACACCTTAACCACGGGAATGCCTCTGACATATTCCACGGCCTCTGCCCCCCTCAATTCCGCAGGCTGAGTTTTTATTGCTTTAGTCGGGTACTTATTGATTGTTTTTTCTTGTGTCCCGACTTTTTTAGCAGACTAAAGGCTTTATGTAGAGGTCTGCGTATTCTCTATTTATCTCTTTATGATGTATTCATTGCGTTGTTTTGTGTAAATCCTACGTCTTTTGGCACTCCTATTGCCATCTTAAGATGCCATTGTCTTAAAGTGGTCATGTGCTTGTCTTGCCTGTCTATCAGCCTTCTCCTACCCATCGCACATCTGTTCTACATACCATCGCTGTAAAGCTGTTGCCC
>NZ_AQVC01000022.1 GCF_000372405.1 Porphyromonas somerae DSM 23386
TCCTATCAATAAGTCATTATAATAGTGTGACAATCTAAAAGCACCAATGATCTTATTGGTTTCCATCGGAGATTGAAAAGAGCTCTTTGTTGGATTGTAGTTTTTAATGGCAGTAGGTAAGTAGGCGAGGGCTACCCTCTCCACCNACTTCCATTCATCGGCAGGNGTNGNTGGCACAGACCANTGACCNTTNNCCNATCGCTTTGCTACTAGTGGTATTGCCTTGTTGCCATCTTTTGTTATCCCCCATAGCTTCACCTCGTCACCATTCTTCCACTCATTAACTAGCTTTCCATTAGCAATGACCCCTCCGCTTGTTAGGGAAAGAGCTAGTCTAATCTCTCCACTAGGAGTGGGTGCTGGAGTAGGGGGAGGTGTTGGTTCCGGAGGGATAGGTCTGTCCTTTCCGTTACAACTCATTAATGCCATACATCCCATTAGTGTATATAGTGCTGCCTTCGCAAAAATATTCCTTTGCGAGCTCCGTCTCAATTGATTCATTATCCGCTTCATAATTATACAGTTTTTATTTGGTTTGCAATATACTATTTTATCCTCATAAGTGACTGGCACTCATCTTCTTTCTCATACCTAAAGATACCACTTTTTCACCAATCCGCCAAACATTTCGACTGCTTTTACACCCCCTAACTAGTTGCTATATAGCAACTTATGTTAGTGGCTCCAACCTATTTATCCGTTTTCCTTTTTTCATCTTCTATCGCATGCGGCAATTGGGAGGATGTTGAGGTGGACGTAAACCATAGCTACCTTTGTGTACATATCTTATCGCTTTGAAATATAAGCAATCTATTTGTAATTAGAAATTAATTTGGAGAGGGTGGAGATGTGAGATCTGCACCCTCTTGCTTTGTTGTGACCACTCGTATGCGGCAATTGGAAGAAGTCGCACCCTCCTCTATATGAGGCTACCTTTGTTACGTACAATTTTAATGAATTCTTTTCTTTGGGAGGGCGGAGATGCGAGTTCTCCGTCCTCTTGTCTTTGCTGTAACCTTTGCTCCGTTTCCCCTTCTTTTTTTCGTCATTTCAACTTCAATCGTATGCGGCAATTGGAAGAATGAGTTTATGGGTTGCCAACTGCCTATCTTTGACGTATGAAAATGAGTAATCATATTTTTTATAAGCAAAAAGAGAGATGAGATTATGAAAAAAAGAGTTTTGTCCAATGGTTGGACTAGTTTAAGGAAGTTGTATTACTTCGGATTTTTGGGATTGTTGCCTGCCACAGAGTCCTTTGCTCAAGGTCTCTCTCAAGTGAATTCAGAGCTAAGTAAAGTTACGGAGGATCTTAAGATTAGTGCCAGCAACGTGATTAGCATTGTTCAAGTGCTTGCTGGTATTTTAGCGGTAGTGGCTCTAATCACCTTGGTAGTTAAGTTTCAAGAGGGTGACCATGAAGCTAAGAAGAAGCTGATGATGTGGGTTGGTGGTCTTGTGGTGTTCTTCATTGCAATTAGTATCGCTAAATCTCTTTTTAAGATTGGAGGAGGAATATAATTTAGCTTTTAAGCAATAGAGATTAGGTCAAGGCTGTGTTTGAGGTTTCAGTATATAAAGGAGCAGAGCGTCAGATACGTGTTTGGGGTTTAAGTTTTACTTATGCCCTAGTTCTATTTGGCGGTCTGCTCGTAACCGTAGGAGGCTATATATTTGCCTCAGTCGTTTATGGAGCTGGTTTTTTGGGTCTTCTAATTGCGATGAGCATATTTGGTGCCTTCGCCTATATGGTGGTTAAGGTCTCGAGAAAATATGGTCGTGGTGGTCTTTCAAAGAGTATTGCGAGTAAGAAAGTCCCCGAGGTAATAGTGGGAGGGATCACCCCTCCTACGAGGTTAGCACATTTAGAGTTATGTTCAAGACAACAAAAAAAGTAGGTCGTTTAGAGGAGTACTTCCCAATCATTGCGATGGAGAGTGATTTCTTAATAAGTAAGCAGGCAACCTTTACAGCTTGCTACGAAGTCACCTTGCCAGAGATATTCAGTCTGTCGGAAGTTGATTACGAGCGAGTTCAATCTATTTGGCAACGCTCTATCAACATTTTGCCAGACCTAACTATCGTACATAAGCAAGACCATTTTATCAGTAAGAAGTATGAGGTAGATTTCAGCAAAAAGGAGTACACCTACTTTGATATGGCCTTTGAGAAACATTTCTTATCGAGACCCTATCAGGAACATAAGTGCTATCTATTTATTACAAAATGCAATAGAAAAAACTTCAAGGCCACAACCCTCTATTCAGCACTGACCCAGAAGCGTCTTTTGCCATTCAATGCATTTGATGTGTCAGAGCTTCAAGTATTCTCAGATAAGCTGATGCAGTTTGAAGAGATCTTTAAGGAGTCAGGGTTGATGGATATTAAACGGCTGAGAGGAAGAGAGCTCGTAGGGCAGACCCTCTCCGAAGAGAGAAGTCCGATGAAGAAAGGGCTCCTCGAAGATTACCTCACTCTCTACCAAGATATTGCTCCAACAGATATAGAGCTAATGCCCGACTGTGTTAGGGTAGGGGATTACTATATAGATGCTCATAGCGTAGCAGACATAGAGCTGCTTCCAAATATGGTCTCCTCGTCTGTCCAGAACGAAATGTTCTCCGTGGGGTCCCATAAACAGCACCTTTCCTTCTTGAGCCCAATTGGGCTTCTGTTGCCTTGTGATCATATAGTAAACCAGTATATCTTTCTTGAGGACACACAGACTGTTTTGGCAAAGCTAGAACAGAGGAAGAACTACTTAATGAGCTTGTCCAATTTTGGAGGAAGTAATAAGGAAAGCTTTAAGTCTCTATCTGAGTTCTTAGAGGTTCAAGGAGCGGGTTCAGCACGGCTTGTGCGAGTTCACGTCAATGTGTTGAGCTTGTCTAAGAGTAATGAGGAGCGACCTCGTAATAACGCCAAGGTATCAGCGGCGATGGCAAGGTGTAACATCACTCCATATAGAGAAGTACACACCGTGCCACAGCTCTTTTGGGCAGGTATTCCAGGAAATAGTTCCGACCTAGACCCAGAAGATACCTTTATCTGCTTCCTATCAAATGCCACTTGCTTGATGACTATAGAGACGAACTATAGAGATAGCCTCTCTCCATTTGGTATTAAGCTATGCGAGCGTTTGTCAGGTCGTCCTGTCCATATTGACATCAGCGATGAGCCGATGAAGAAAGGTATCATCAACAACAGAAATAAATTTGTTGTAGGACCTTCCGGAAGTGGTAAATCTTTCTTCATGAACCACATGCTACGACAATATTACGAGCAAGGATCCCATGTGGTGATTGTGGACGTAGGACATAGCTACGAACACCTTTGCCAGATCATTAATATCAAGACAAAGGGCGAAGATGGTATCTACTATACCTACGATGAGAACAACCCATTGAGTTTTAATCCATTCTATACAGACGACTACGTCTATAGTGAGGATAAGAAAAACTCATTGGTGATGTTACTCTTCACACTTTGGAAGGGCACCTCCGACCCTATCACCAACACAGAGCGTAGTGTGATGGGAAGTGCTGTAGATGCCTATATCAAGTTTGTGACAGAGGACCGTCACATTCGTCCATGTTTTGATACCTTCTATGATTTCATGCATATAGAGTATCGTGAGGTGATGGAGACGAGCGATGTCTATATAGATGATAACGACTTTGACCTCAATAACTTTTTAACTACGGTAACACCATACTATAAGAATAACCGCTTCGGTTACCTTCTTAATAGTGATGACAATATTGATTTGTTGAAAAAGAGGTTTGTGGTCTTTGAGATTGATAAGATCAAGGATAACGCAGAGCTACTACCAATCATCACCATCATTATTACTGAGATGTTCATTAATAAGATGAGGAGATTGCCACAGAGCGTTCGTAAGGTGATTGTCATTGAGGAGGCATGGAGTGCATTAGCGAATGGTAATATGGCCGACTTTATTGCCTATCTGTATCGTACGGTGCGTAAGTTCTATGGCGAGGCGATGGTAGTAACACAAAACATCTCCGACCTTGTAGGCAATCAAGTTGTGAAAGACACCATCGTAAACAACAGCGACTGTAAGATAGTGCTTGACATGGGTAAGTTCGCAGAACAGTTTGATGCAATTGCCTACTTACTAGGACTTAACGAAAAGCAGATTGCTCAGGTACTGTCCATCAATACAGGCAAGGTAGAGATCAAGGGTAAGAACCCATCAAAAGATGTGTTCATCCTACTTGGTGAGAGTGTAGGAGCTGTTTATGCTACAGAGGTGAGCAGAACAGAGTACTATGCCTATACGACCGAGAGTAGCGAGAAGGAAAAGGTGAAGAAGGAGCTTGCTCGATGTGAAGGGAATATAGATAAAGCTCTTTATAACCTCGCTAGTGCAGACGAGGAGAAAAGGGCTAGAGAAGTGTATTAATAGTTAACTTTTAGAAGGGTATGATTATGAAAAAGTTTAGACAAATTATGTTGGTGCTGTTGCTGTTTACGGGAGGGTATTCAGCTACAGTCCCTGTGGCAAATGCCCAAGTTTATGAGGTTGGAAAGGCAATTGTTGGTGGGCTTGGAAGGTTGTTGGGAATATCATCAAAGACAGCTAAAAATGCTGCGATGATTAAGGTCGTAAAGGAGATCTTGCAGGGAACAGGTGCAATGGACAAGAAGCTGGCAGGACTTAACGAGATCTGTGGTGGTATGAATAATGACATTGATAGTTTGTGGAGGGCGACCAACACTTACTACAATGACCTAAAGCTTCTTAGCGGCGGTGTTCAGGACTATCGTGATATGCTTAATTTCATTGGACATACACGTGACATCCAAGGATATTGTGGTGCTGCTATCAACTTGACTTCAAGAAGTAAGTACTTGACTTTAGCAGAGTACGAGTATGTATTGAATAATGCCGTCTCTATCCAAGAGTATAGCTTTAACCACTTGAAAAAGCTTTACAGTCTTGTTAGCCAGAATGGCACATTGAAGATGAGCGACTACGAGCGACTACAGATGCTGAAAGAGCTATCAGATGAGCAAGCAAAGGTACTCGGATCAGCGAGGAACCTCGTTGTTTATGTTAAGAGAGCAGAGCTAAGACACGAGAATAGGGTAAAGGATGCTGCATTCCGAGAGAGCTTCCTGAATATGCGGCTCTAGTCTTAGTGGCAAAAGTATTGTGAGAGTTATTGGCTTTAGAGGTAGGAGAATTTATTATGGCTAGCGAGAATTTTGTAGATAGTGGGGTTACCTCCATTGCAGATTCGCTGAATGAGGTTTTTGATAATATGATGGACTCTGCCGATCTGTTGATCGGCTTGAGTACCGTCATAGCGGGTATTGGTTGTATTGTCTACCTTGCTTCCGTCCTGCTACCGATGATTGAGCGGTCAGAGCGAATTGAGATTTATCCACTTCTAAAGCCAATATTTGTTGCTTTGGTGATTGCAAACTTTACTACACTGACGAAGGCAGGTAGTGAGATAAGTACAGGGTTAGGTAATGCCATCGGCAAGATGGTTCCAACACAAGATGTTAATAGTTACTTCTCTACGTTTATGGATAAAGTGGCCCAGATGACAGGGCGATCAAATTCTGATACCCCAATTACGGTATCTGTTCCTCCACCTAATGCCAAAAGAACATATAACTATTATGGTACCGAGATGCCAGTTGATGACTATGGCTTTATCCATTTGCCAAATAAGAGTATTCAGGTCGCCGAAGATTTGACCAAGAGGCAAGTTGAAGCTGAAAAAGTAGATGATTCAAACTTTTGGACATGGTTGTGGATGCAGGGTGTGTATGGTCTGCTGATCCCTACTCTTGCATGGTTGGCGATGATGTTAGGGCAGTTAATCTACTTGGGACTTATGTTGTTCAGTAAGTTCTACCTTGTTATCTTGGCTATTGTTGGTCCATTAAGCTTCGGCTTGAGCCAGTTTAAGATGTTTGCTGGCTCAGCGTCACAGTGGCTAGCGAGGTTTTTGTCAGTCGGTCTTTGGCCGGGGTTGGCTTCGCTTGTCAGAGCTATCATCAATGAGATAGTTATGGCAATCGCAAATAATCTCCAACCCACCTTCTCGGCTGTTCTCGTCTCAATATTATTGTTACTGTTTTCAGCTACTCTCTACTTGCAAGTTCCCACGCTAGCAAGCTTTATAATTCAGAGTGGTGGCGTAGGTAATTCTACCGGAACGGCAAAGAATATTGTGAAAAAGATATTTTAAGACGCCATGAGTGCTACAGAAGGGACAAGGGATATTGGTGATGTTATCAATGGTGGCATTCGAGACACTATTGATGGTGCGGACAACTTCATTACAAACGTCTTTAATTCGATTGATAATACGGTTTGGGGGCTGTTAGACCCTATTAAAGACTTTGCTGTTGTATTGGCTAGCATCGGTATTATTATTTACCTAGCTAAGGTTCTATTGCCAATGATAGAATCCAATAGACCAATAGATCTCTATCCATTGATTCGCCCTATTTGCATTGCCCTTGTCATTACGAATTTCAGTGTTGTAACTTCTCTCCTAAATGAAACGCTTAGTGGTATTAGCAATGGAGTTAAATCAACGTATGAGACGGAGAAGGTCGAGACGATTGCCTTTGACCAAGCTCGGGAGAAGGGCAAGAAGAAGCTAGAGGAGCAAAAGGCTGAGAACGAGAAGAAAAAGAGCTTGCTTAAAAGTATTGGTGCATTTATTTTTGAGGGGGCTAAAGGGTACTTTCAACAGGAGATTGGAGAGGCTATTTTGACCTTCAAGTATGATATTCTTTTTCCAGCCCTTGCGTGGATAGCAGAGTTTCTAGGGGGAATAGCTTATGTCATAATAAACATGATGAGCCGTTTCTACCTTGTTTTCTTAGCCATCTTTGGTCCAGTCACATTGGCATTGAGCCAATTTACACCCCTTCAAAGTAGTTTTAGGGATTGGGTGGCTCGTTACATTTCTGTTGGTCTTTGGCCAGCTATGGCGAATCTTCTGCGATACCTTAACAACTTCATTATTGTTAAGATGAATAGCTCATTTGGAGATTCATTTGATGCTGCCTTGGTGATGTTCTTGGCTCTTATCATGGTTAGCTACTTCTATTTCGAAATACCTGAGATCAGCGAGTATATTGTATCAGGAGGAGGTGCTGGCAACTTAAATAGTGCGATGCTAAAGTCGACAATGAAAACCACTGCTGTTACAGGTGCAGTTGCCGGAGGTCTTGGAGCAGGTGTTATGCGGGGAATTGGTAGAGGTGTGGTCACCAATTCGTTCGAGGAGACTTGGGATAAGAAGTTAACCAAGAGTGGGGAGAGGACAGGTTCCAATGGTCGTATTAATAGAGCAACCCAATATGTCGGAGATAAGGTGGGTAGAGCGGGTCGTGGCACAGTGGATATTGCTAGAGCTATGATGCATGGTAATTTTACCTATAAGGACATTACTGAATATAAGCAGGGGCTCACTCAAATGCGAGTGGAGAAGGGTGAGCGGTTTGCTGCTGAGAACAACAAACCCGAGAAGAAAGATCTGCGTAAACAAGCTAAGCAATTGCTTGCAATGAAGAGCCGTGGTGTACGCTTGAGCCCCGACCAACAAGAGCTAGTAGATAGGTATAAGGAAGGTCGATATAAGGGTGATGGCAAGTTTGAATTGACAAATGCTGAGAGGAGAGAGCAGGATAGTAAGGAGTTCAGAGGAATGCTCTTCAAGGGCTTTCAACGAGGTGCAGAGATGGATGGCTTTAGAGGGCCGATTGACCCAAGCAAGGTTGATGGCTGGCATACCCCTCTGGTACCCACAAAGAGACAGACAAGATTAATAAATAAACTATAACCAAAAACTAAGTATTAATATGGCAGACTTTAAGATCCTCCCTAATTTGGAGACGAACTACAAAAAGATGCGTTTCTATACGCTTACATTTATTTTCTTTTGTTTGATTGTTTGTCTTGGTGCCTTGGTGTATAGCTATATGCAGGTGCAAGAATCAAAACGTGTCATTTACGTCCTTGACAAGTCTGGAAGTATGATGCTGGCTACCAATCAAGATGCTAAGATGAGTCGCCCAATAGAGGCAAGAGAGCATGTCCGTAGATTTCATGATTTGTTGTTAACCCTTACACCAGATGATAAGGCTATAAACAACAATCTTAATAGTGCGATCGCTATGGCCGATAATAGTGCTTATGTCTACTATTCTGACCTTGCAGAGAAGGGTTATTATCAGCGTATCGTGAATGGTGATATGATACAAACCATCATTTGTGACTCTATCAAGGTGAATATGGATAGTTACCCTTACACATGGAGGTATTATGGCAAACAGCGTATCACTAGGGCTAGCTTGCTTGAGACACGAAACTTTGTCAGTGAGGGTGGGCTCGTAGATGTTGTTCGTAGTGACAATAATCCTAGTGGGTTCATGCTAACACAGTTTAGAGTCCTCGATAATAGCAAGATTAACAGCACTGAGAGAAGAGGTTTCAATAGGTTTTAATACGTATAACTTTTAATTAATAGAACGATTATGATGGGAAAAGAGAAAGAGACAAAGAGTTTAGAGAGTGTGGAGGAGAAGGGTTTGGAGCAACAGACCGATACCCAAGATGTGAAGGGTGAGGTTGCAGAGAAGCCAGACCTATTTCGTAAGATTTCAGATGCTATCCCGCAACGACATGTGAACAAGTTGCTTTGGTTCCTTTTGGCTTTGATCCTACTTGGGCTAGGTCTTCAAACCTACAATGCAATTTGGGGTAACCCTCGTGAGCGGGCCGAGCGTAAGAAATTGGAGGAAGAGAAGGCTATGATTGAGAAGCAGCTTGAGGAGCAGAAGGCTCAGGCTCAAGCAAGAATGTTGGAAGATGGAAGTGTTGTGCCAGATGACCTCCTAGAGGGCTTTGATGAGACTACTAGCGGAGATGATATTTTTGACGCTTATAGCAATACGATTGAGGTTGATGGTGAAGAATTGAACTAATTAAAGAATAGTGGTGATATGGATTTATTGAAAGAAAAGAAGAATCTTATCGTCCTTATCCTGCTAATTTTGATGGCACTTGGCATAGTATATGTTCTTGTACGACCCTTATTCGTCTCTGATGGCGATAGGGACCCTACTAGTTCTAGTGTGGTAGAGGATTTGCCTAATGCCAAGACTATTGATATTATGGGCAAGGGTATTGACAATAAGATAGAGCCGGAGAAAGAAACGACCGAGGAGGAGGAAGCCCTCTCCTCTGTTTTTGAGTCGCAGCGGATGGAGACCGCCAACAACGAGATCCCAGAGAGATATGATGTGAGTATAACAGATGATGCCACTGATAATGAGCGTATGTTGCGAATTTTAGAGCTTCAAGAGCGTTATCAAAGCAATAACGATCAGTTTGCATTAGAGATGGTACAGCAACAAGCCGAAGAGGAGAAGTCAGCTCTCAGACAAGAGGTGAACACGTATAAGGAGCTTTATGAGCAAAGTGTCTCAGATAATAACGAGATGGCACAGCGAGTTCAAGCTGCCGAGCGTAGTACCGAATCTAGTGATGGGAAGCAGTTGCTACAAGTTACAGCAAAACGTGGCGAGGTGGTCTCTCTATTAGGTGGAGATGGAATTACGAAGTCTCCTTTCCATGGTGGTAGCTCAAAGGACAAAGAGGAGCAAGGTGTTCTTCGAAATGCCTTAAAAGCGACCGTCCAACAGACGATCACGGTGAAGGACGGGGACATCTTACCTATACGTCTCACGGAAGATGCCTATGCCGGTAACACTGTTTTAAGGGCAGGAACGATTGTAAATGGCATCGTGCAACTTAGTGGTAATCGCCTTAATGTGGTTGTTAGCAATGTGGAGTACAAGGGTCGTATCATGCAGGTACAGCTTTCTGTTTATGATATTGATGCACAGAGGGGTATTTATGTCCCCGATGGCGATATAGTGCAAGCTGCTAGTGAGACAGCGTCAGCACTTGGTGATGGTCTGCTACAGGCAAGTACTAGTGCCTCCCAAGGTTTTACGATGAATAGCTCTGCCAAGGATGCGGCGGCAGGGATTGTTACTAGAGGTGTCGTAGCAGGAGTGGGTAGTATGCTAAAGGGCAAACAGAGAGTTCCTACGGTGACCATTCGGTCTGGTTATAAGTTATTTTTAATGAATGATAAAAATAGTTGATTATGTTGATAAGAAAAATATCGTCAGTTATCTTGGGTCTATTCTTAATGACCCCTTTAATTGTACATGCTCAAGATAATAGGGCATCTACAAGAGGCATCCCCTCTGACCAAGTGATAGTCCCCTATTACCTAGAGGTGAGTGCTATTAAAACGGTGCATATTATATTCCCAAGTCCAGTGGTTTATGTGGACCTCGGAACTTCAAATATAGCGGCAGATGTGCCTGCTGATGCTCAAAACATATTGAGGGTGAAAGCAGTTACAGAGTATTTCAAGGACGAGACCAATCTAAGTGTAGTCTGCGAGGATGGCTCGTTTTATAACTATAATGTTCGCTATAACCACCAACCACCAAAGTTGAATATTGAGATGCAGAGCTATGCTAATCAAGACGTAGATCTCACAACACCTCAAAATAACATTGGGATTCAAACGAGTGACCTTTATGGAGAGAGCCCTAGAGAGGTAGATGCTGCAATGAAGTATATAGCATCGAGAGGCCGCATCTATTTCCGCCATATAGGTGTTCAGAAGTATGGCATTCAGCTACAGCTAAAGGCACTATATTATCACGGTGGTATGTACTACTTCCACCTCTTCGTAAAGAATTCTTCTAAGGTAGGCTACCCTATTGACTATATTGGGTTTAAGGTGGTTGACAAAAAGCTAGCTAAGCGTAGTGCTATGCAGGAGCAGATTATCACTCCTGTAAGGTGCCATAACCTAGTGCAACGAGTGAATGGCTCAGGGTCAGCAAATATTATTTTTGCTGTTCCTATCTTTTCAATGCCTGATGGTAAGGTGTTGGAGATTTCACTGTTTGAGAAAAATGGTGGACGTACCCTCAATATGATTGTTGACGGCAACGACCTCTTGAAGGCGAGAGAATTAGATAACTTTAGGAAGATAAATTAATTCAGTTCTCCTTTTTCCAAGGAGAGAAATCATAGAAAAAAAAGATATGAAGAAGGTATTTTGTATTATTCTATTTGCGTTGACATTACTACCATTTGTCTCTCAAGAGGCAGATGCTCAGGTGATGTTTGTAGGAACTAAAATGGTGTCTGTGAAAGGTGGTATTCCCTATCGGAGCAAGCCCTTTCATACCAAAGAATCATTTACAGCTGGTGTGGAGTATGCCCAATTTCTTAAAGGAGGAAACTATTGGTCTGTCGGTCTTGACTTTGAGCAGAACAACGTTCCTCAAAAGGAGTTTTTTATTAGCGACATGTCAATAGTCGCCAATGGAGGATATAACCTCTTTATTATAGGCGACTTTGCTAGGACCTTTAACCTATATGGATTTGCAGGTATAAGCCTTGGTTATGAACTATTGAATAAGGGCGATAAAACGCTACCCGATGATACGCCACTAGATAAGACGCAAGCTTTTATCTATGGCGGAAAAGTCGGTTTGCATTCAGATATTTACCTAACAACGCAATTAGCTGTTACAATGGGGTTGGGCACCCATTTCCTTTGGGGAACAGTTACAAACACAGTGGTGCGACCCTATTTTGAAGGTGGACTCAAGGTGCTGTTCTAGCAGTTTGTTGTAGTTTGTCTTGTCTTATCTCTTTGTAGGAGCCCTGCTGTGATATGCAGTCGGGCTCCTTTATGTCTTTATGGGGAACTTTGTATGGTCTTGAAACGCGAGTCGATATTTGTATATATGGTAATAATAGCTTATGTTTGCAATATGGAAACGATAGTAGGATTATTATATCGGTCTGGAAAGACTGTGTTCAGCATTCAAGAGATAAGACTTTTGACCAGAGGTCTTTATCCTGCTGCTGTCTTGCCTAATCGATTGTCAAGATTAGTGCGAGGCGGTGATATTCTCAGGTTAAGACAAGGTGTGTATGCACTACCTTCGTATGATCCTTTAGAGTTCGCCTGCAAGATTCAAGTACCTTCGTATATATCAATGGAGACAGTACTTAGGATGCATGGTGTCATTTTTCAATACGATAATTCAATAACACTCGCCTCATATCAACCAAAGCATATCTTTAATCCTTCTGGTGAGGTTTTTCTATTTAGGAAGCTCTCAACTTCCATTCTGATAAATAGGAGGGGTAAGATTGTTAAGCCTAACTATACGATAGCTACAGTAGAGCGTGCTTTTCTTGACTTATGCTATGTGGATAAATGGAGAACTTATGAGAATATTGACCCATTAAATATTGAAAAGGTGCTTGAGCTACTTCCAATTTATAACAACAAGGCTTTAACAGAGCGTGTTTCAACAATATTGTCATTATGACAGCAACGACTGATAGACATTTTAGGTATCTATATGATATACTCCGTGATATAGCGTCGGACAAGAAATTATCTCCACTATTGCTATTCAAAGGTGGAACTTCATTGATGTTTTTTCATGAAATAAAACGCTTCTCCGTTGACTTGGATTTTACTTTGGTTGATAAGGAACAAGAGCGTTTTGTTTATGAACGCATACTTACTATTGCTAGTAAGTATGGGAAGATAGTTGATAGTAACCTAGGCTTCTTCGGACCTAAAGTCGTTTTGAGTTATGGTAGTGGTTTTTGGAACTTAAAGATTGAAGTTTCCAATCGCTATTGGGGAGAGCAGTCTGAAACCCTTACGTATGATAGCTTTTCTCTTAATGTTATGTCGCTGTCAGATATGTACGCTCATAAACTTATCGCTTTAGAAGAACGCACAGGGATTGCTACAAGAGATATATATGATATATGTTTCTTTGAACAGAGAGATGTTTTTCCAAATGAAGAGATTATAATGAAAAGAAAGGGACGTACCCTTTTGGAACAACTGGCTGTGGATATTAAAATTTTAGAGGAGTTTCCTAACAATAGAATACTCTCTGCTTTAGCTCCTCTATTGGAACCAGATGAAATAAAATGGTGTCGTACACACTTACTTTCTGAGACGATTAGCTCTCTTCAGAGAAGGGCAAGTGCAGAAAGAGTAAAGCTGAGATTCAAAAAGGGTATAGCAATCACCCCACCTAAAGGAAATAGGGGATTAAAGCGTTAAGCGGTAAATTGCATTTAGAGCCTTTCTGCCAATTTGTTCTTACTTGGAGCCCTTCTGCGTAGTGCAGTTGGGCTCCTTTCTTCTTAAATGATGATATACTATTCTTGCATTCTCATGCGGCAATTGTGAGAATGTTGCGTGCATCTATTGGTTGGTTACCTTTGCTATGTATTTACTTGTCTAGGTATACAGTTTTATGAATTTTTGTTTTGGAGAGGGTGGAGATGTGAGATCTGCACCCTCTTATTTATGCTATAGAGCTTTTCTTTACTTCCTCTCACCCCTGCCCTTTTTCTTTTCTTTTTTTTCAGCCTTTCTCCTTTTCATGCGGCAATTAGAGGTGTCGGGGTCATCTCTCGTGATGTGGCTATGTTTGTCAAAAGGTGGTGTGCCCACGGTGGTAGAGGTATTAATTGTTTATGATGATGTTTTGTTATGACTAAGGAAGAGCGTTTATTGGTGTATAGAGAAACGACCAATGAAATGGGTGAGGTTCAAGTGGTTTGTTATGACCAAGCGACTAGTAAGATTGAGCGAAGGTTTGGTTATGATGAGAATGGTAGGTTACACGGTTATTACCAAAAATGGGACAGAGAAGGGAACCCAGAGTTAAACACCAAGTACCAACATGGTATTGAGATGGGTCCGAGGGTGGCTAAGTTAAGAGGACTCTACCCTGATATTTGGGAACATTCCTCAATGGGTGAGAATGGTCTTTGGGGTGAGGTGGTTTATTCAAGATCCCCAGACACCACAAACTATGACCAACTCGTACCTAAGAAGGAGGTACAAGAGCTTTTGGAGGCTCACGCCGCTGATCTACGAGAGCGAGCAGAAGCGAGGAGCCAATTTGACCCAAGGGAGTTTGTATTGGAGTCTATCTGGGACACCCTAGACGACTTAATGGAGCGAATGGAGTTGAATGACTATTCATTTAGCGATGAGGTGAAAGAGTACCTTCAAGATGGTATCAGGAACTATGATAGGGGCGAGAGCTTTTTCAATGATCTTTCTGAATTCGGTGCTGGTGATTTGCTCGGAGACTTCGTTTATTACTCTCAAACGAAGGATTTTTACTTGAGATATATGGATGATATTGAGAGCTTCGCTAAAGAGATAGAAGAGGAGCTTGGTCAGCCATTGTCGTTGGATGATCCTAGGTTCCATTATCTCTCACGGCTTGTTGTAGAGGAGGTCGCCCATCGTATAGGAGATGACTTTCAAGACTTCTTTCGCACAAGAGTTCTTGACAATGTAGAGGACATAAGCCTAGAAGAGGCAAAAGAGGTGATGGAGAAGGGAGGCATGGAAGAGGTTACAGAGATAATCCAAGATTACATTGGCTTTCACGAAGAGGACCAAGAGTTAAGTCAAGAGGTGTTTACCGCTAAGACGGTAGATGACAAGGAAGCTAAGAAGATAACCTTAAAGCCTAAGAAGAAAGGAGGAGTGAAGCTATGACCGAAGAAATTAAAAAGGTACTAGAGGAGTTAATTGCTAATGACCCTCACCCTGAGCGAGGGGAGATACAACTCGCTAAAGATGTTTTTGGCGATGTTTACTTTGAGCGTCTCACATCTAACTACTTAGAGCGTTGGCATAATAATGGACAATTATGGATGCAAGGCTTAGTCAAAGATGGTGAATTAAATGGTCTGTGTGAAGAGTGGTGCGAGAACGGAACCCTTGTGGTTCGGGGAACCTACAAAGAGGGCAAAAAAGAGGGCCTTTGGGATATGTTCTATCGTAATGGACAACTATTTACTCGTTGCACTTACAGTAATGGTTTGCAGAATGGTCTTGAGCAACTTTGGAGTAATAATGGGAAGCTCTCTGAGCGATGTGTCTATAAAGATGGATTAAGAGAAGGCTTATATGAATCGTGGTATTCAGATGGTCAACTAGCAGTGCGTGGAAATTATAAAGATGACTTGAAAGAAGGTGTTTGGGAAAAGTGGAATATAAAAGGCGAAATTTATGAGCGTCAGATCTATAGCGATAATAAAATTGTGCAGTCTTTACTCTCGGATGATAAAAATATGAGCGTTGGTGAGGTTGATCCTCGCCAACTAACCAACGCCGATAATTCTAAAAAAAATAGTGATATGAATGCTGTAGTACATTATGATTTTGCTTGTAATGGAGAACAATCTGTAAATGGGAAGGTCCCGATTGATTTATACCTCCTCGGATTTGGCGGTTACTATGGTTCTAACTTGTTGTGCTACGACAGTTTGTTTGACATCGTAAAAGATGATCTTAATGAAGAGATCGGAGATTGGTCGGTAGAGGTGTCTGATGACGATGTCCATGCTCTCTGCGACTCTGTTAACGAGGAGGCATATATTAAGGATATGAATGAGGTTCTAATGAGCTATTATATTGATTGTATTAATGAAACCTATCCTGACCTTGTGGAGACAATAGAGGGTGAGCCGATCCAACTTGCTCATCTATACGGTTTCGGCACTGACGAGCTTTATCAGAAAGTGCTTATTGACATTGCTAAATTAGAGGAATTGCATGCAGCGTGTATAGCTGACCCCAATTTTCCCAAAGCTCTTGAAAAAGGTGATTATGAATTGCCATTTCACCTTAATAGCATTGATGGGCGGGAGTTGGACAATCCAGACAAACCATGGGACGATTTGGCTCTTCTTGGTCCATTGGAGATCAATAATCTTCTTTACATTAATGCGAATCTAAATAACGATCTGAGCTCACCATATAACACTAAGTTTTATAATATAACTGAGTGTTGTTTTGAACATGCAATTCTAAGTGATGTGCAGTTGCAATCTTATGTAGATCCTGACCTAATGGAGCAAATTGCTTCAAAGTATAAGAATGAGAAGAAGAAGTCCATTAGCCTTGCTCCGAATGATAAGAAAAAAAGAAGTGGGCGAAAGATATAAAAACGGCTAATGAAGGGTGGAGAGGTTGCTATCCTAGTAGGATGCTATCTCTCCCATAAGAGTTATTATTGATGTTTTATGTGATATGATTTATTTGTAGTGATATGAAGGTAGAAGAACTATTGATATATGATGGGTATGTGACTATTGAACTAGATGCCATTGGCTTCTGTGGTTACAATAATTCAGTGTTATGGGACCCCGATTATATATGGGATATGACACGTTCAAAGCTAGAAATCAATGGGGTGAAAGAAAATAGAATTAGAGAAGAGGATATTGAGACTTTATATTCCTCTATAGATGTGGCACAATATAAGGCTGATATGAACGAAGTTTATATGGGAGCTTATATTGATTGTATTAATATGGTTAAGCCAATTATTGAGGAGATAGAGGATGAGAAGGTTAAAATGGTGAGTCCACAAACTATATCCGTTAATACAGACGAGATATATCAAAGGGTGAGGATTGATATGAATAACCTTAAAGATCTACATCAACAGTGTTGTGAGAACCCTATCTTTGAGAATTTTATAGAGAGGGCAAAGTACCCCGATCTTGTACTTAGATCTAGCTTCGCTGAAATACCTTCCCTTAATTTCGAACATTGGAGGGACCTTGAAGACCTTAATATGAGAGAGCTAAATATACTTCTTCATCTGTCAGCAAACCTCTACAACGCTAGTCTAACAAAAAACAACATCAATAAAGAGTGTGAGGTGATTTGTGTGGAGAGTTATATAGAACCAACTCTGTACATTGACCCCGAAGTGTTAGATAAGATGGTCCCAAAGCATTCTGTGAAAAAGCATGAGCACATATTTAATAAGTCTTCTAAGCTAGCAACAGAGAATAGTCAAAGAAGCAGCCATTCACGGAAAGGAGCAAAAAGGAAGAGGTGAGCTTAATAGAGCATTATCAACATAAGTACACATCCCCACACATTCATTTTATGAGTTGTGTGGGGTTCTTTTTCTCTTTTTCCCTCTTCATCCTCATGCGGCAATTGGAAAGAGTGGGTAGTACATGTGACATCAGGTATTTTTGTGCTAGTGGTTGAAATTTTCATAGTATAAGTGATTTTGTGCAGAGAGGGTGGAGATGTGAGATCTTCACCCTCTTTCATCTGTCCAATCGCCCCTTACTTTTCCTCTTTTTCATCCTTATTCTCATGCGGCAATTGGGTCTTTTGCTCTTGTTGGACGGGAACTGGTCACATTTGTAATGTGAGAGTTAGAATGTTTCTATTCTCAATGGTAATATGTTTATGGATAAAAATTATCAAGGGTTATGAAGAAGGAAGGATTGATTAATGAGGTGACTTTAGAAAAAGGAGGTGAGGTGGAGTTTGAACTAGAGGCACTAGGCTTCTGTGGTTTTTACGAATCTGCACTATGGAATAGTGATTCCATAGAAGATGATATTAATTGGTTGCTAGATAATGAGGATGTAGAGTGTGATTCGGATAAGGTGGATGACTTGTACTGCTCTATAGATGCTGAAAAATACCAACAGGAGATTAGCGAGTGTTATATGGAGGAGTATATAGATAGTATAAATAGGGTCTATTCCGACCTAATCAAGAGTATTCCTGAGGAGAAAGTGGAGGTGTCAAGTCCTGCCTATTATAACTATTCAACAGACCGTATTTTTCAGAAGGTGAAGTTGAACACCCAAAAGTTGAAGGAGCTTCATCGTGAAGCGATGAACTCTCCGAAGTTTGAGTCTGCCATTAAAGAGGCTTTTACTCCTAGAATGGGTTATATGCCACTTCTATCAGAGAAGCTAAGCGATTGGAAAGAGATCACCCACTTAGATACTACAGAACTAAATGTCCTATTAAATATGCAGGCAGATCTAAAGTTGCGTGAACAGCTTTGTGGAATTAAAACGCTCTGTGAATTCAGATGTGAAGACACAGGGATCCGTCCAATCGATTATATAGACCAAGACCTGCTCTATAAGATTATAGGTAAAGAAAAGGAAGTAGGGGAGCATAGTCTTGATCAAAGCAATGCTAAGAGTATTGTCTTAACTAAGCCGGAGGCGAAAAAGGGAAGAGGCATATAAAAAGCAATTATTGAGTAGATGAGTTATTAATGAATGATGATATAAAGGTGTTATGAGTGTGATGGAAGATGTGAAGAAGTCGGAGAGTGGTGTTTTTTATGACTTGGAGGGAAGTAGAGATGTATTGTATGATAAGATCCATAATGGTCAGAGGTTGACTATTGGTTATGACTCTACCGCAGAGTCTCCTAGAGAATGGGATAATAGTTGGAGCTTATCATGTTCTCATAGAAAGTATGACTTAGGAGATGAGGATTGTCGCTTGAATGTTAGAGATTACGATAGTTGGGAGGAGTATGGAGATGCATTGCGAGAGGAGTATGACATCGTTGAGATGGTGCCATTATATATGACAGATCATTCGTATCTAGCATTAAGCATCGTTGACCCTAATGACAGATGGGATAGCGGTCAGATCGGGTTCGCTTTTCTCACAGCTGAAAATCAAAAACACCTTGCAGATACTTATGGCATCACTGACTTGCATGAGGCTTCATTAGAAGTCTTAAAGCAAGAGCTGGAGGTATATGAAGGGTATCTGAATGGCGAGTCTTATTCTATGATGGTAGAAGACGTTAATACTGGCGAGACGATTGATAGTTTTGGTGAGTTTTATGGCACCGACTTTGTGGCGAATATGTTGGTTGCCTTTATCCCTGAGGGGTTTTCGGAAGATGTCTTTAAGGCTCTTCCAATGTACTTCCCCTCTCCTGAACAAGAGCAATCGAAGTCTTTTGAGCAGACACAGGAGGTTGAAAAAACAAAAAAGGATGGAGTGGAAAAGGCATTGGAGACTTCTAAGGCATCCCCTAAGCAAATAAAGATTCAAGAGCCCAAAAAGAAAGGAGGAATGAAGCTATGACGGAAGAGCAGATAAAGGTTTTGGATGAGTTGCGAGCTAATGATAAACATCCCGAGCGAGGAGCCATTCTTAAGAAATTTGATGGAGAAGGGTTCTATCGAGATAATCGAAAGTTAGGTTTTTTTGAATCTTGGCACGAGAATGGTCAGCGTCATATATGTTGTAGGATCAAAGACTGTGATCTTCATGGTTTGTACGAGTTTTGGTATAAAACAGGTCAATTGGCAGTACGATGTAGCTATCAAAACGATCTTCTCCATGGTCTCTATGAGCATTGGCACTCTAATGGTCAGTTATCTATGCGGTGTTCATACAAGGCTGGACAAAAAGATGGTTTGTTTGAGAGCTTTACCTCCAACGGAAAAAGAATCGAGGCAATTTCTTATAAGAGCAATAAATTAGATGGTTTATACGAAAAATATATCTCGGACTTAAACATGTATTTAAGGGGAAATTATAAAGATGATCATGCTGAAGGGGTTTTTGTACGGGTTTATGAAAATGGAAAACTTTTTGATAGATGTGAGTTTAAGAATGGAAAGAAAGAGGGATTAGAAGAATGTTGGTGGACTAACGGTCAATTGATGAGTCGATACAACTTCAAAGATGGTAAAAAAGATGGTCTCAATGAGGGGTGGGACGAGAATGGCCAGTTGGCTCTGCGCAGACACTTCAAGGATGACAAGTTGGATGGCCTCTGTGAACATTGGCACAACAATGGTCAATTGTCTGAGGAAAGCTCTTATCTTTCTGGAAAACTGAATGGTCTCTATATGAGTTGGAATGAAGACGGTCAGCTAGAAGAACGTTCTTATTGGAAGGATGATCTGGAGCATGGTCTTTCTGAAAAACTTAGAGCCGATATGAAGGTGGACTCTGTTATATACGATATGGGTAAAGAGGTAAGTCGTCAAATCCTTAACGACTTCACTTCAATTAAAGGAGGTTTGCAAGCAGGCAAAAAAGAGAAACAACTGAATATCCTTTCCCCTAAGCGGATTAAGGTCCAAGAACCTAAGAAGAAGGGTTTGAAGTTATGAGATTAGAAGACTATCCTTTGGAAGGTGCTTTTTGGGTTGTGTATGGGAGATAAATAGGCATTAATAAATAACTATAGATTATGAAGGAGAATTTTGTTGATGAGTGTAAGGATAGGGTGTTTAATGCCCTACTTGACAATGAGGGTGAGTCGTTTGAGGATAAATATGAATTAGCAGATGAGATAGCTAGTTTTATCTCTGATGATGTTATTTATTACTCGGAAGGGGAGAAAGCAATAAAAATGTACCCTGATGAGTTTGTTGATTTTTGGGATTGTGAGGGGTATGTGTATAAGGAGATGAAGAATTTTAACCCCTATTCTCCTGATGGGGTTCTTGGTGTGTGGAGAGATATGGTTTCACATAGTTGCTCTACTATAGTGGAGGGTATAACAGAGGATTTTCGTGATGGTCCTTTGACCCTCGGAAAGAAAGAGCTGGTTGATCTATCGATCGCCCTTGATGATTTTGAGGAGTACCCTTTTCTTGTTAATGGGTGTATTCAATATGACTACCACCCTGAGGAGAGGTCTTTTTATTCGGAGGCAACTGCGAAGTTATATGGTTCGTCTTCTGACCTCTCAAAGGTGGTGGGTGAGGTGATGGAAAACAGGTCTTTTACAACTGATATAGAACAAAAAGTTGAAGATAATAGGAAAAAGGATTTGGACAACAGTGTTGACCCTATGAAAAACAACAAGAAAGGAGGGATGAAGTTATGACGGAAGAACAGAAAAAGGTGTTAGAAGAACTGTGGGCAAATGACCAGTACCCAGAGCGAGGTGAGATTAAATTTGCTATAGACCCTGTGGGTAAAGATGGCCGGCCTGATGGACTTTATGAGCAGTGGCATTCAAATGGACAACTATCATTTAGGTGTGCCTATAAAAATGGCTTTCCTGAAGGTCTTTTACAAGAGTGGTACGAGAGTGGCAAATTGAAGGTGCGTGGAAAATGTAAGCAAGGTGCTCTAAATGGGTTTTATGAAGAGTGGTGGGAGAATGGACTAATGAAGTCACGGGGATGCTACAAAGATGGAAAGAAAGATGGGATTTGGGAGGAGTGGCATGAAGATGGTAGGCTATGGAAGGGGGGAAGTTATAAAAATGGGGATCCTGATGGTTTCTTAGAAGAAGCAAATGGTGATGGAACAAAAACCCGGCATCTTTACAAAGATGGGGTGCTACAATCTATAGAGATAGTAGATAAGTTTTCTGATTGGTGTGGTCTACGAGAGGAGATGGACAGCAAAGAGTGGATGAAAGCTATATTAAACCCTCCCATGACGGTAGAACAGAAAAAGGTGTTGGAAGCACAGAAAAAGGTGTTGGAGGAGATAAGAGCTAGAGACCCTTATCCTGAGCGAGGTGAGATAAAGCTTTTTGGTGCGGGTCTTCCAGAGGGTGACTTTTCACGTTGGTCTCCCGATGGACATTGTGAAAGGTGGTATAAAAACGGTCAACTAAAAGAGAGTTATACCGTTGATGAAAATGGCAAGAAGAATGGTATCTATGAGAGTTGGCATCAAAATGGAGAGCTTGAGAGGCTTTGTTGTTATGTGGATGACAAGTTAAGTGGTCATTTAAGAGAATGGTGGTACAATGGGCAACTTAAGTGTTCTTGTTCGTTTGAACAAGGGAAATTAGATGGGATTTATGAGGCGTGGGATTCAACTGGAGATTTGCTTTTTTCAAGCTCCTATTGTATGGGATATTATAATGGGGACTTTCCTCTTGAGGGTAATGAGACACCAAAGCAGATAACAACAGATTCCAATCCGACCTCTTCAATTCTATCCGAGGCCGAAGAAAAGCTAGAAAAAGTGGTGCGTCATACTTTTGTAGAGGGTGAACCTTCCGAGCGTGTTGAAACAGATGATTTCCTTGAGACAAAGGAAAAGAAGAAAATAACCCTTAAGCCTAAGAAGAAAGGAGGGATGAAGCTATGACAGAGGATCAGAAAAAGATAGTGGAAGAGATAAAGGCTAATGACCAGCACCCTGAGCGAGGCGAGATCGAACTCGCTAAAGATGATTTGGGCTTTGAATATTTTCAGCGTATCTCCTCTAGCCATCTGGAGAGTTGGCACCAAAATGGACAATTATGGGCTAGCTGTGCTATAAAAGATGGAAAGGCCGATGGTCTTTACA
This sequence comes from Porphyromonas somerae DSM 23386, assembly GCF_000372405.1. GTDB lineage: Bacteria > Bacteroidota > Bacteroidia > Bacteroidales > Porphyromonadaceae > Porphyromonas_A > Porphyromonas_A somerae. The sequence goes on from NZ_AQVC01000022.1 coordinate 22,236, forward strand.
AAGAGTGGAATTCTAAAGGGAACCTAGTGTTTCGTGAAAACTACAAAATGGGCACAAAAGAAGGGCTTGCAGAGGGGTGGTATGACAGTGGGCAACTTTGGACTCGAGGAAATTACAAAAATGGGGAAAAAGATGGGGTGCAAGAAAATTGGTTCATGAATGGACAACTTGCATCGAGCACGAACTACGAAAATGGACAGCTCGAGGGTCTTCAAGAGAGTTGGTATGAGAGTGGACAGATAGCTGTCTCATCTAACTACAAGAATGATCGGTTAGATGGGTTGCAAGAGGTTTGGTGGGAGAATGGAAAGCTAGCACGTAGAACATACTACAAAGATGATAAAAAAGAAGGCCTTGAGAGAGGATGGCACGAGAATGGGCTACTAGCCTATGAGGGGAGGTTCAAAAATGGGATAAGAGATGGGGTTCATAAAGTTTGGTACGAGAACGGACGTCTTTTTAGGTTGATGTCCCTTGTTGAGGGGGTTAGAAATGGCATAGAAAAAGAATGGAGTAAGGATGGAAAGCTAGTCTACCAGAAAAACTTCAAGGATAATAAGCTTGATGGTCTTCAAAAAGAGGTGAATGCTGATGGAACATTGACTCAATATCTTTACAAAGATGGGGCAAAGCAACTTATAAAGCCTGTTGATCTATTCGAACAACCCTCTACTCAGGAGACACAGAAGAAGATAACTATAAAGTCTAAAAAGACTAGTGGTATAAAACGATAAGATGGGATTATGAGTGGTAAACAGAGAAATAAGGGTGGAAGAGGGGGAAATGACAATTTCTTTTATGACCTAAGAACGGGGAGTAATTCTGCTATTTATGATAAGCTCCATAATGGAGTAAGAGTGATAATTAACTACTGTCATTCTGAAAATGTGAATCCGAGAATAAAAAATGATGGGTTTTGGAAGTTTTCATTTTTGACTTCACTCTTAAATCTGGGTGATGTGGAGTATGTGGTTGATACCACTAACATTGGTTCGTGGAAGGAGTATGAGAGTGTGCTTCGTCAAAAGTTTAACGCAGTGAAGCTTGTGCCAGTATATATGACTGGAGACATGGGGAGGATATTAACCACAAAGAGACCTGCTAGCTTTTGGGATAGCTCGCAACTCGGCTATGCCTTTCTGACGGAGGAGGATGTGGCACAGATAGTAGACACATACAGTGCAAGGTTTTTTCATAAGGTGTGTAAGTTTTTCTTGAATAGTGAACTTATCCGTTATGAGTGCTACCTAAATGGAGATTCATACTCGCTTTTGATAGATGACTTGAGGGTGGAAAAGAGCCTCTTATATAAAGAGGGGTATCTAGGTTGTGATTTCATTATTAATGGTATTGCAGATGACCTTCCAGAGCAATTTGTGGAGGATGTGTTTCAGTCAATCCCAGAGTTTTTTGCAATTTCGTTAATGGACGAAGACCTCTTTGATGAAGAGCAGCCTTTTGGATTTTCCGACTTTAGCGAGCCTTTAAGGGTAGGGGTGCATGAGTGCAAAGTGTAATTAAAAGAATAAATGAATAATAAATTAGTTTTTATGGATGTGAATAAAGAGAAGGAGATGTTGACGATAGACGACATCTACGATTTGTTAGAAGAGTCGTATCAATTGAGGAGTGTAGATGAAACGGATAATCTTAATAATTCTCTTGTAGAGTTGCAAGATTGCTTGGATAATGGAGATGTTTGCTTCTTCTATGATCTACTAGACTCTTACTTCCGTGATAGTGACTTAGATGCTGCTGATAAGGTCTTGTACAATCTTGTTGAAGAGGAACTAGGGCATCGTGGTATCACAGAGGAGGAGGTTAGGGCTTTTATCAATGGTTCCGATTACGATGACTTGGATATTGACTATGAATCGTACCAAGATATAACAGATTATGTTCGTTCGCTGCAAACGTTTGATGATAACGATTATATCTATACGCTGTTGCGTCAGACGGGCGATAACGGGGTGCTAAATGTGCGAGTTAGTGGTATCTACGCTCTTGAGCCTCCTGTCTTAAGTCCCTTGAAGTTCAGTTATTCTAATGGTGAGTCAGCTATTGGTAAGGCGATTGATCAGCTACAGTTGGATCCAATCAAGGTTGCTGATGAGCTACAGAAGCTAGGTGTTCCTTGCAAAGCGGATTTTCCTGACTTTCCTGAGAGGAATGGTAATGAATGTGTGCCGTACGCTTCATTTGCTAATGAGGTGAAGGACCTTTCTCCTGAGCTAGGCAACCTTACTTTCTTAGCGAAGATTGACCTTGTAGATATGTTTGAAAATGACTTTCTTGTTCATAGTATAACGATCCCAAAAGGAAATAAGTGTGGGTTCCAAAACAGTCCATTTGAGATGATTTTGGATAAGGACCTAACGGTGGAGCTGTATAAGAGTATAGAACGGAGACATATCGTTATTGAAGATAAGAGCATTGATGACTCTCGCTCTATCGGAAAACGCTTGAATGCGACTAGTGAAACTTACGGTAAGGTGGCTGCAATAGTAGGAGGCATGCAACCTACGGTGCGGCCCTCTAAGGAGGCGGAGCAAGAGGAGGCTCCTAAGAAGATTACCTTGAAAAGAAAGAAAAAAGGTGGGCTATCAATATAGTGTGTGCCAAATGAAGTTGGAGTATTAATCTATTTATAAAAAAGGATTATGGAAAAGATAAACGATTCATCGGTAAGAGAGGAGAGAATTGAAGGAGGGGATTTTAGGCATTATGTTGATATGAAATATGCCTATGACGATTGGGTAGACATAGTGATAAAGGAGATGTCTAGGGAAGGTAAGCCCCATGGCATTACATACTTTTATGACAAGTTGTCGGAGGGTGAGGTGCCTAGAGAGACGCACGTATATTATGACGGAGAGGAACTTATTAGTCGGCATAATATGACGACAGAGGTGCGTGATGTGAATTTAATTGAGCAGTTCCTGCTCAAGGAAGCATTGGCGTATGCAGCAGATACTCCTAGTAGTAGTGTCCTTTTTGATGACGAGCTGATTGTCCCGGCTTTGAAGTGGGCTGATGATGCTGGAGCTTGTCTTTATGACCTTGCTAAAAATGGATTGGATTCTGAGCATTTGAAGCGGGCTCACTTAGAGGTTTACAATTATGATTTTACAAAAGAACTTTACTTTAAGCATTTCGATGCTCTTGAAATGGGAGATCTGGATAGGTTTGAGGTGGCTAATGCCTATATGGATCAGTATGATTCTAAAACATTTCCTGATGTAGTTGTTTCACAAGCTCTGAAAGAGAGTTGTGAGCAAGTCTACCCGTTCTTCACTCAAGCCTTAAGAGATACTCTTAACCTATATGTGCCACTTATGGACACCAATACTCTCGAGAATGCTCTTAACTTCTTAGAGACGAATCGATTTGAAATAAAGGATAAGATTGAGGCGGTCTATAATGAGCGGCAACAGCAAAAGGTATCAAAAGAGAGTCGCCGAAAGCTGAACATACCTGAGAGAAAGCGTGGTCGTTCAATGTAACATCTCCTTCGCATAGTAGTTTGGTTGGTCATTTTGTGACCAACCATTTCAATGAATATATAGAATAATAATAACATATAACAATAAAAGAGTAGTAAAATGAATAACTTGTTTAATAACACATTGGTTTGTACTCGCCTCCATAGTATGGCAACACTCAAATGGAGCTTGCTTCTATTGATGCTCTTGTTTAGTGTTCCCGTCTTTGCACAAGATTGTGTGACTAAGTTTATGGGGATTCCAGTGGATGGAACTCAAGAGGAGATGTTTTCTGCCCTAGAGAAGAAGGGATTTAAGAGGGTTAGAAACGAGTACTTGCTTGGTGAGTTTAATGGCCGTGAAAATTCGATCGCTGTTGTTACTAATAAAGGCAAGGTTTATTGTGTTGGTGCTATTGATGGGAACCTAGATGATATAACTGTTATGCGGAGATTTAACAATGTCTTCTCTATGTTAAAAAACAATCCAAAGTACAGTTATATTGAAGGAGAATTAATTCCATCAGGTGAAGATGTTAGGTATAATATTCTTGTTAAGAATCACGTGTATGAAGCTTATTTTCAGCAGATAGAAAACAACTCAGATGATCCCTTGATATGTGGTATAGTTAGAGTTCATATTGATCAAGTTAGCGTCAGTGAATACATGTTGATTATTTCCTATTATAATATGAATAATTATCCTAATGGTGAGGACCTTTAATAGCACAAGAAAAGATGAAGAATAAAATGTGTGTGACAGAGTTCCTTGGGGTGCCAGTAGATGGTACTAAACAAGAGGTGTTCTCTGCACTTGAAAAGAAGGGGTTCACCAAGGTTGATGAAGACACGCTAAGTGGCAACTTCCTTGGAAAACAATGTGAGGTATCGGTTGGTCTTCATAGTGATAAGGTTTATGTAGTTTACGTGCTTAACGAAGAAACACTTGATGGTGAAACAGCTAAGATGGAATTTAATAATCTCTTCATGACCTTTTCAATAGATGCAGAGTATTCTTATGGTGGTGGTAAGTCAATACCCCATAATGAGGATCTTGAGAGCTTTTTTTCAAAAGAGAATAAGTCTTATCTCTGTTGGTTCCATCAAGTCGGAGATGGCTCATCGGAGCTTGAAAAAAGAAGAGTAGTGATTATGCTCTATAGGATAGAACCTAATAAGTACTCTGTGAGCTTAGGATATTTCAATAATTATAATTCCCCTAGGTTCGTGCAGAAGCTGCTATCCTAGAATAGTGATGAATATGTTTATATCGCTGTATCACAGATCTGTTTCTTCTTGCTCTTGCAGAGTGAAGTTACCAAGATAGATGTGAAGGTGATTATGAGGTTAATGGATTGATAAACAAAAGGTTAATTATAGAAACATGACAGTAAACAAGGTTATAGGTGAGTTTTTGAAACTCCCATTAGGGGTTCAGTTTCCCTACTATGTTTCAGCTGTAAAGAGATTGGGCTATAGCGGTTTTGATCGCTCCTTTCTCATCGGGACATTTGATGGAGTGAGATATTTGATTACACCGGGTGATGTGAGAGGAATTATCAAGGGTTCTATGCTAGTTAGCTTTGACATTAAGGACGAAGAGGAAGCTCAGCTACAGTATGATGACATACTAAGTCTGCTTAAAAATAGTACTAGCTTTAAGAGGTATTCGAGAAAAGGGACTGAGGCTTTTAAGACTAATCTATTAGACGTCTTTGATAGGGACCTAATTGATTATGACTGCTTCGTCAAGTTTGAAGGTGGTAAGGAAGGTCCTAATAAGAAGATTGTGTTGGTGACCCTTTTACGGTTATTCCCCGACCACTATACTTGGGGCCTGTTTTATGTTGATGGTGATATATTATAGTAGAGATAATTATGAGACGATTATTTAATAGAGAGCGAGATTGGCTTGTAAGAGGTTTTGCTTCAATTAACGCACTTCTGCTTTTTGTTTTTGTGATGACTTTATCTTCATGTAACAAAGGCAACTCCTCAACTTCCTCCGGGTGTGTGACGGAGTTTATGGGGATCCCTGTGGATGGTCCCAAGGAACGCTTTATTTCTGCTTTAGAGAAGAAGGGTTTTGAAAAGGTAGAAGGGGTAGATGGAGACCTTATGGATGGCGAGTTTAATGGGCAACGGTGCGGGGTTCTAATCAACACAGTTAAAGGAGTGGTCTCTTGTGTTTCGGTAGCACCTTTCAACCTTTCTGATAGGGCTATGGCTCAGTTGGGGTATAACGATCTTCTTGAGGCGTTTAGTAATAATCCGAAGTATCAACTTAGTAGTGAAGATGTTGTGCAGAGGGTGTCAGATAGGATTAGGAGTGTAGGGCTTGGGACTATTTTAGATTTTGCTGTTTTTAATCAGGTTGGGAATTGCCCTAATAGTATTGAGAATAGGCCAGTGCATTTGATGCTTTTGAGATTGGACTATGGGTTTTATATTTGGGCCATTTATTATTATAATCCTTATAACATGCAAAATGGGGAGGACCTATAGTTCATTTACGATAGATGGTTGGTCCTGCTTGAAATTTTGCAAGACTTCTCATGCGGCAATTGGAATAGTGTTTGGATTGTCTTGTAGGGCAGTACCTTTGTGTCGATAAAGTATTAGATTGTTTTATCATGTAGATTGTTAATGATGTTGTGAGGATGTGAGCTGGCGTTGCTGGCTCACATCTTTTTTGCCTTCACTTCTAGGCATAATGGTGCGATGTTTCCTCCGCTAGAGTCCCTCGACCCCCTTTCCCTCCCTTGATACGTCCTCTTTTTTTCATCTAGTTCTAACCAACCACAAAGAACTCATGCGGCAATTAGGTAAAGCTGGTAAGGCTATTATTATGCGGGTATGTTTGCGATGGATATGAAGTTGTGCCACTTCATGTCTATGTAGATGTTTTATTATGTTTTTTAGATGTTTTTGTTATGAGTGAAGAGAAAAAGTTCCCATTGAGAGAGGCAGAGTTGCCATGGAAGTTGATGGAGTATAATGGGATTGACATTAATTGGTTGCAGAGACAACATGATTTGGTGAAAACTCTTTGTGCTGGGCTAGAGACAAGTGCTCTCCCGATCTATATGCGAGAGCAGTTTACTTACGAGGATCGTGAGTTGTTCAAAGCAGAAGGGAGAGATATTCCTGATGTTAAAGAACGTGCGATAGTAGAGGGTACCGCTCGAGTTTATATTGACAAAGAGAGTAATGAGGTGAAGTTGCTACTGACCTCAAAAAGACCTTTTCCTGACCTCAGGGAGAAAGATAGTGTTTATATGGGACATAAGTTCACTGAGGAGGATATTTTCATGCTGTTGTCCACTAATTCAATTGGTAGGGCTGTTGAGCTGACCAATAGAAATGGAGAAAAGTTTGAAGCTTTTGTGGGCATGCATCCTATTACTAATGCGATGCGTTATATGCGAGTGGAGCACGCTGTAAAGCAGATCCCTGAGCAAGTTTGTGGTCATACATTCACTCCAGAGGAGATGGAAACTCTTAAGCGGGGTGACGTTGTGAAGCTCACAGGGCTACAGAGCCGCTATAACGAGAAGACCTTTGATTCGTACTTCATGTACGATGCTAGTACGTGGAATACTAAGTTCCTTAGCGAGAATACAGTTCTTAGGTATCAGAAGGAGCGTGGGGTTATCTCCAAGAAAGCTCCTAAGATTAAAGAGATCGTAGGAGTTGTCAAGTCGCAAGAGAAGCAGCAGGCTACTCAAAAGAGTCAGACTATCTCTGCTGCTAAGGACAAGGGTGTTAAGAAGAGTATTTGATTGTGAGGAGTTGGCAGGCAAGGCACAGCTTGCCAACTCATATTTATTGTTGAATTATGGATGTACTTAAGCAGTTTAAGAGCGATTGCATAGATAAGCTTTTTGAGGACTTTAAGCCAGATAATGACTACAGTTTCAATGAGACCTTCCTACGTATGGCAAAGGAGGAAATGCTTAAAGACCCTTCTAGCCTATATTTTAATTACTTGTATAAAGCCAAGAATGAGTATGTCGCTTATAATGCTTTTCGTGATTATGAGTTGGCAGAAAAGATGTTTATGCCTAACGCACAAGATTTGCTCTTGTTCACGAGCGAAGAAGTCTTCACGCACGGTGGCGAATGGGTAAGTAATGTATTGGAGGGGGGCATATCTACTATACTTGGTAATGCTTATGCTGAATTTACAGATCAGTTGTTAGGTTTTACTTATGGCGTGGATGAATCCAAACTATATGGGAAGGTGCTAGAGGATTATGCTCCCGAGAAGAGCGTAGAATTCATTAAACAGATAGGTGATGACCATAGGGAACTAGGTTTTAGTGAGTCGGAGTTTAATAACTTGGCAAACCACATTGTCTTTGATTATATCCCATGGAAGCTAGCTGACCATTTAGATATGGTCGAAGAACTGTGTCATAGTATTAAGAGCGATAGGTTACTTTCATATATGCTTTCTAATATGTTATACGTTGATGATGACGTACATTACACTATTGAGGCGGAGCTGTATAAGAATCAATATCTAGCGAACACGGATAACGATAGGGTAAAAGCCCAAGCAAAGGAGATTTTCACGAAGTATAATATTGCTCCTGATTGGCCAGAGAATACCCCCATTGAAGGGAAAAAGTCTATCAATATCCCCAATGATCGTGATGATAGACCCAAGCGTGGTATGGGTATGTGAGGTGTTCCCTCTCCGCAAGAGTGTGGAGAAAGTTGTTTGTTGAAATAATAAGATTAATAATAAAAATAGAGAATTATGGAGAAGATAATGTTAGTTGGTTACTTGGGAGCAGATGCTAAAGTAGTCACAATTAATGGTGAAGAGAAGTTTATACAGGCATCTTGTGCCCCAGTGAAGAGCAAGAAGCAGCAAGATACAAAGAGCTTGAGATGGTATCAGCTTAACTTTAACCTAGGGCTAAAGAAACTGTTGCCATACCTAAAAAAGGGTACGTTGGTGGCTGCTGTTGGTGCGTTGAAGGTAACAGCGTATGCAGATAAAGAAGGAGCGGCGATGCCTGCGGCGGTGGTGTATGTAGATACAATTGAACTCTTAGGGGGTAAGGATAGTGCAAGTAAGAATGCTACCCCTCAAGAGAGTGCACAAGATCAACCACAGGCACAGTCCCAAGGACAAGCTCAAGGTGATGAGGATTTGCCATTTTGATAGGTTTGTAGATTAACATTTAAGAGTTAGAAAATATGCTTAGTAGAAGTAACGAACAGGATTTAATGACTATCGCTAAGTGGGCTAGAAATGATAATACATTATTGTCACTAATTGACCACCCTGAGTACCCGTCACAAGTGAAGGTGATGGCGGTAAAGAATAAAAAGCTAAGTGGAAGCACATTAGGCTATATAGTAGAGAAGGCTGCTGATTATAGTAAGGAGGTGCTGATTGGAGCTATTAGTAATCCTAACATATCTCGTGCTGACCTTAGCAGACTAGGACACCATCATGACCTAGATATTGCTATGGCGGTCTTTCAGCATTCACCTAGGCAAACATCAAGTTTGAGCTTTGCGAATGATTTTATATATGATCCTCGTATTGAGCTGTCATCGCTCGCATTAGAACGAGCAACGAGTGTGCTTGATGAGATGGAGGCTCAAAATATATTAGATCGAGCTAAAGAGGAGAAGAACCCCTCATTAGTGGAGGTATGTATTCGTACGATTTCTAATCCTGTTGTCTTATCTCTTTTGTCCGAAAAGGCAGATGACGTGCTTCTAGTTGGGTTGACCAAAAACCGATACCTTCCTCCATGTGTAGTGGAAAAGCTTTTGGCTCATCGTGATGAAGAACTGCTGTATAATCTTTCACAGTATGCTACATTGACGGATTCACAACAAGAGCAGCTTCTTGCAAAAGCAATTGAGAATAATGACCTAATGCTATTCCATAGCTTAATTGAAAATCAAGAGCTCTCTTCGGAGATGATAGAGAGAGTGGTCAACGCAAGGGTTGACCTATATGAGCGGTTTGTGAAGGATAGTTTGCCATACCTATCAAGAAACCTTCGGGCAGATGTCCTTAAGAGCTGTGAGGAACAGTTCGCTCAATCTCTAGGATATAATAAGTCAGTCAATCATAGCTTTATTGCAGAGCAGTTTAGGTTGGAAGTTGCCCCTCTTAAGGAAAAAGAACTTTCAATAGATGACTTCTCAATTCAATTGAAGGAGTCCTCAATGATTGAGATTTATGACTTGCTTGAGGGCAGGAAACATCCTGAGCTGTTTGATGAGGATATTATGGCGGTGGCAACACAAGAGGACCTAGATCCCGACATCAAGCAAACAGTTCTCCTAGGTATGGCTAACCGAGTAGGTAATTCCTTGCAAACATTGAATAGCCTGCAAAATGAGCTTGCTTCGATAAGCGATAACTTGATCGCAACGGTGGGTGAGTCAGCAGTAGCTTATCAAAAGAATACAAGGGTTTATCCATCGGCTCGTACATTTAGGATGAAGACCTTCTTTAGTTCAATGTATAATGTCGCTCAAAAGAGTGTATCAAAGGGTGTTGAGGGGATGAAGAGCAGTGTGGAGAAGCAGTTGACATCATTAAAAGAGGAGGTGTCAAAGACAATTGATAGTGGTATAGAAGCTACTAAACAATTGTACGATAAGGCTCGGACACATACACTTGGCTTTAAGAGGATAAAGATTACTAAGTTGGAGAAGAATAAAAAGGGGAGAAGGCTATAATGCCTGTTCTCACATTGATTACTAGCAATTAAAGTCTTTCTTGACTGTATTTGGTTTGAATAATATTTGAATGTTTAGCTCGGTGAGTTGCGAAACACACCGAGCTAATTTCAATACTATGGTAAAAGGGTTGGCTGATTAGATCGGTACCTCGTGATTTTTGAGGTACTCGTCTATCATCTCAGTAAAGAGTTGCTTGAGCGTCTTTTGCTGTAACATTGCTAGGATGCGAAGCTTAGTGTGCTGCTCCTTTAATAGAGGTATATTGCTGTTTACATATTCAGCATCAGCAACAGTGGTCGTTTCAGGGCCCTTCTTAGGCTCTTCTGTCTTCTTGTCATCTGTCGTAGGTTGGATCAAATTATCAAGACCCTCAAATTTCTTAGCCATATTGAATGTTTAATTTAGTTGTTGGATTACAAATATAATACAATTATTCTATACTATTATGCTTCTACAGAACTGTCCTCTCTCTGAATAAGCTCTTCGCAGAGTGCTTGGTAGTCTTTTGCTCCATTAGAGTCTGAGTCGTAGGAGAAAATATCCTTAGCAAGGGCAGCTGTTTCCGCGAGCCGTACATTGTCCCTGATCTTGGTGTCGAATACAAGACCGGGATAGTGGGTGGTAGCGGTTTGTAGTACCTCCCGATTGATGATCTTTCGACCATCAAACTTGGTGACGAGAACACCCATAATCTGTAGATCCTTATTTAGCCTCGTCTTCACCTTGTCAATAATAGAAAGGATAGTGCTCATCCCCTTAAGTGATAGCGGTTCTGCTTCAATCGGGATAATCACATGAGTGGAGGCGGTCAATGCATTTATCGTTAGAAGACCGAGAGAGGGTGGACAGTCAATTATGACGTAATCCAATTGTGAGAGATAAGGTGCTAGTAGCCCTTTTAGCAGTAGCTCACGGCCGGGCTCATTAGAGAGCTCTACTTCGGCAGCTTGAAGATCAAGAGTTGAAGGGACAACCTTTGCCCCAAAATCATTTACGTAGATAGGCAATCCATTGCCAGTCTTTAGAGCGGTATAGATGTTCTCCTCTTGCTCGCCTATGCCCAATAGAGAGGTCAGGTTGGCTTGCCCATCCATGTCAATGCCAATGACCCTTTTCCCTTTGTTTGTGAGTCCCGCAATCAGCGAGGCACTCGTGGTCGTTTTGCCGACTCCTCCTTTGTGGTTTACCACAGAAATAACTTTTGCCATACTTTTATAGTTCTATTTTGATATGTATTAATATTATTAATTAGTTATTGTTCTATTCTTCTATGCAAACATACGAAGTATTTTTGAGCCGACAAAATATTTCAATAGAAAAATAATAGTATGTTATTATGATTGTATATATGTATGTGAATAACGCCACTCAGCTAGGCCATGGCAAGGTTACGAGGGGCATATTCCTTCCTCTCCAAGTCTCTCTTTCTTTTTCCATAGCTCTACTACCTCCGTCTTCTACCCCAATTCCTTTCTGCCTGTCTTTGGTACATCTTTCCAATTGCTAGAGCATTATTGTCACCAGTATTTCCGCCTAAACCATCAATAATGTCATCCAGCAATTCGTTTCTACCGGATTGTGAGTATCGTTGTGATGTGTCTTTTGCATGTGTTTCTGCCCACAAGGGCTTGTCAATAACATCGTTAACCCAAAAGTTTTCACCTCCTTCTTCAAAGTAATTTTTGAGGAGTAGGGTAGAATAGTGTGTGCTAAGTTCATTAGAACCAATAAGAACATGGTGTTTGTTATCTGCAAAAATAAGATTGCTGATTTCTCCATTTTCGTCCCTTTCCACCATGGTCTCAATACTCATATCCGATAGCCGTTTAATAAACTCCTCAAACGAGCAGTCAGTATGTAAGGCTCTACTTATTGCCTTTTCTATGCAATATGCACGCTCTTTATTTAAGGTCCACTGATGTCCTACTCGTTGGTTGAAATAGTCATCAAGAGCATTTGCTGAAAACTCTGTTCCAACATACGACCCATTACAAACAATGCCTCTCCTTAGGTCAATATAAGTAACACCATAGATTCTCCCTTCGTCATTAATTAACAACCGAACACTTATCCCTAAGTCATTCAGATTGTCAATAAACTTAATTGGATCTTTGGCATTCCGTAAGGACCAAATGACTGCATATTTAATTCTGTTGGATAAGTATTCCTTCCATTGTTTTTTATTGGCTTTGAATTGTGCATCAAGCTGTTTCCTAAGATAATAATATCCGAGATCGCTGGCCTTAATACCTACACTAACTCTTTCATTTTCCTTGATGATACTATAAACTAAACCACTCTCCTCCTCATTTGACTTGCTCTCATCTTTTATTGTCTCCAACGAAATATTATAGCCATATAATAATGCAGATAATTCACCAATACTCTTTGGACTATAGACATCCATAACATAATCAACTACCTCTTTTATCCTATTCGCCAAATTACCTTCTGAGTAAATAATTGGTGTGGGAGCAGTGGCTAACTTCTCTGCCTTTTCCTCTTTTAAGTGTTGGTTTGGTGGCTTGATCCCATATTTTTTACTGAGTTCTTTTAGTATTTGCCAAGACCTTTTCTTTAGAAAGCGGTCGTTTATTTTTTCTCCTTTGCTATCAACATTCAGTGAAACAACATGGTAGTGTGTCCTATCAATATCCTCGTGTTTGAAGACAATATATGGTTGTCCTCCATACCCAAGTTTTTCCATGTAGTCATCAATAAAATACTCTATTGTTTGGTCGTCCAAGTTGTCGTCTTTATGTGGATTTATGGACGCATGGAATACAATATTTACGGTTCTATAGTGCTCGGGAAGTGTGTCGTAAAAGCGTTGCTTTGTGATTTCAAAGAATACATCTTCTGTGTTTTTGAACTTCAAACCTCTAGTGTATAACACTGACGCTTCTCCCTTCTCGACCTTTCTAAAGTTGTATCTAAGTGTTACAGCAAGGTAGGGATGAGGTGGTTGTATTTTGGTGATCATAGCCTTTCTTTAATAGTAAAATCTCTATTCATTTCCATCAATAGGTCCTTATATTGCCTATTGATTTTCTGAATGACACCCTTCGCCCAAGGAAAGAAATCATCTGGAATACCCATGCCAATGTTAACCCCATAAGCGATTTGATTCATATTAACTCCGATCATCCGTGTCTGATAGATTAACTCTTCTAGTAGTTCAATTAGCTCTGGGTTTTCTTTGTAAACCTCTCTTACTTTTACCTCTTCTTCGCTCACTAAAAACCTTAAATAGTCAGATATTGTTTTCAGATTTAACTCTTTCATCTTACGATTCAATATCTCAAAGTCTTCATTTTGCATTCTAAATGAGACTATTTTCTCACCCGATTTATTCTGTATTTTTTCAATCTTTCTTCCGTTTCCCATAACCAATAGCTTATGTTCTTTTACCTTCGTCCTACTACATTTGGAACGTAGTGCAAAGGTGTTTAGAAGAATGCACATCCTCAAAATTCCCCAATTGTCGCATAGCGTGAGTTGGGTTCTAAGGTTATAGGAGGAGTAGACATCTGAAAATGATGTGCCTAAATTCAATAAAGATTGACCATGGATTTTGCCCTCGGGCAAGGAAAGGGAACCCACACTCTGCGACTTTGGAGCAGAGTAACAACACCACTTCCCCAATGCCTCCGGAGGGGCTTGGGGAGGGGTGTACGTCTTTTGTATACAAAAGACACATCTTGCATTAGGGAATACCTCCTGACCTCCTGACCTCCTGACCTCCTGACCTCCTGACCTCCTGACCTCCTGACCTCCTGACCTCCTGACCTCCTGACCTCCTGACTTCCTGACTTCCTGACCTCCTGACTTCCTGACTTCCTGACCTCCTGACCTCCTGACCTCCTGACCTCCTGACCTCCTGACCTCCTGACCTCCTGACCTCCTGACCTCCTGACCTCGTTCTCTA
>NZ_AQVC01000023.1 GCF_000372405.1 Porphyromonas somerae DSM 23386
GGCGTTGGTGGAGCAGGCACAGGGGGCTGCGGCGTTGGTGGGGCAGGCACAGGGGGCTCGGGCGTAGGTGCAGGAGGACCGGGCGTAGGAGCTGGTGGCTCGGGCTTTTTAGGCTCCGGCTTCTCCTTGGGATTCTTGGGGACCTCTGGCTCGGGCATCCTAGGAGACTCCCCATTGCAAGAAAAGAATAGGATAGCAAGAGTCATAAGGGTCATCGCATTAAAAATAGTAATCTTCTTCATTACCTAACAGTTTGATATTAAAATTGTCAATTAAAAAAAGCCCGCAAATTTAGAATGAATTTCCATTCGCCACTAGTACCACCAGCCAGGAACTTCACATTTATTTAAAGTTTAAGAAACGCCTTCACTCCGACAACTGTCACATTTATAGGCATATTACAACACTACAAAGCTTCACCTAGAGCACACTTCATTATTTTTTATTTGGCAAACCTGTTTTTACACTAACGTTTTTTATGTCCATTAACATCACCTCCCGACAATAGCCAGTAGAAAGATTACAGGCATACACCTGCCGTTGTGAGGAGCACCTTTCTCAAAGAGTCAAATACATAAAGAGACTGTTGCACGAAGGCGATCTGCGGCGTTGCTTTCGGAATTCGGCCTAGGTCACGTACGCTAGTACGTGACCTTTGGCCTCATCCTCAGCGCCTTGCATCTCATCCTCGTGCAAAGTCTCAGCACATTTGCTTCAAATGTGCGAGAATGGCACTTCGTGCAACATTCTCATAAATGTACTACCACACAGAGCTTCCTATGGTCGTTCGGATACCAAAAGAAAAGTGCAAACTAGGTCAAGTCCGGCTAAAAAGAGAGGCTCCACACTCAGCCGATACAGCTAAGTCTGGAGCCTCTGATATTTTCAGTGATATCGAATTTACCTCACTCGGATACTACGCCCTACCCTAAGAGTGGTGCGTGAAGAGATATTATTGAGGCTACATAGTTTATTGACACTCGTGCCGTGCCTTTTGGCAATTGTGGAGAGCGTATCCCCCTGACGGATGCGATACATCTGCACTCCGCTACCGGAAGTCCTATGGCTAGCCCTATTGATAGCCCTTCTACCATTCCCTCCATTGTACTTAGAGGCGAGGCACAGATACTCCTCACACTTTGGCACACCTGTATTGAAATCAATGAGATGATCAGGATTGATCGCTTGTCCTAGATAACGCGCCTCGAAATGGAGGTGTGGCCCTGTAGAGCGACCAGTGCTACCCCCGAGTGCAATCGGATCACCCGCACGCACAATCTGATTTTCCTTGATCAACACCCTAGAATTATGCGCATAGAGGGTCTCCAATCCATTGGTATGGCGCACAACCACATAGTGCCCATAACCACGGCGGTCGAAGTCCACCATTCGCACCTTGCCATCAAAGGCAGCTCGAATAGTATCTCCCACACGCACCGAGATATCAATTCCATAGTGCATACGTCGGAAACGACGGCGATAGCCATAGCGACTATTCACTCGTTTCAGCTCATCAAGGGGATAGACAAACTGAGATAGATCTACCATAAAGCTATCAGGCACCTCAGCTTTTAAGCTCCCAATAAAGGGATTGACCGCATTATTGTGCCACGATTGCTCTCCATACAGATCAATAGAGGGGTACTGCAGATCCTCCTCCGAAGCAGTACCAAAGCCCATAGACTTATTGATTGCCTTGGTATAATCGGCCAGCTTCTTGTTATTCTTCAGAAAGCCATCATTGTCGGCCATTAACTTTGCCACTTCCGCTATCGCTGTAGAGGTGTCAGCGGGGGGTGGTGTTTTACTCTCTTGCTTTCTTTCGGCCTGCTTTCCAACGGTATAATTGGGCACCTGAGCACTCGCCAATAAACCAATGGATAGGCACGAACATAGAAGTGTAAAAATCCTACTCGTCATTACTTAGAATTCCGATAAAAAAAACTCTCAAATAAAATTGGTTGTAAACACGAAATGACCGTAAGGATTATATCCAAAGAACGAGAAATAGGGCTTCCTACCACCCGAAGTCCACAGATAAAACCATCACAATCGCTCGCAAGATACCAATATATTTTATACCTCGGTTGTTTTTTTGCATTTTTTCTGCGTTATTAACACACAAAAGGTACAATTTAAGGTGGAATATGACCACGAAAGATGGAAAATAGGGACCTCTTACAGCACCCTATATATATAAGTAAAAACTGAGATGCAACTAAGCAATCGGTTAGTTGCATCTCGGCATTTGCTTAGTTGCAACTAACCGATTGCTTAGTTGCATCTCGGCAAATGCTTTTGTATAATATTGAATTCCAGGTGGTTGCGAATGGGCCTCTGCGCCCCTTATTTTAGCCAAGGATTCCACCTTACTTCTCAGCCTGGAATTCCAGAAGATGCAGTACTTTGTGGAGGTAAAAAGGGATTCTAAACTAGTATCGTCTCTATAAATAAGAATCCCACGGTTGACGCCTCTAACGCATAACCCATTAATGGAGGTTCGGCTATCTCCTTAACCTCTCTTTTTTTGGTATCTTTGTAGATACAGAAAGAATGATAACAATATGGGCAGAAAAAAGAAAGTAGAGAAAAGAAGGGGGCGGAAGGGTACACAGAAAGTCGGCAGGTCACGATTTTCGAGAGACACTAAGCCCAAGAAAGATAGAAGCGTATCGAGAGTACGTGGCCTAGTGCTTCAGTACTTCCGCAATAGCAAGGGGGAGGCATCGGACTACCGGCAAGTAGCCGAAGGGGTCGGTGCCGAGGGTGACCTAGCAGTGGAGATGGTGCGTGAGGCGATGGTACAGCTGGCACAGGAGCGTGTGCTAGTGGCAGATAGCCTACCCGACCGCTATCGCTATGTAGCACCACGGCAAAAGATGGAGGGCATCCTCCGCCGTAAAGCTGGACGTGGGCACAATATGTTTTACCCCGATGATGGTGGCGAGCCCATCCGAGTGGCTGAGCGAAATACTGGGCATGCGATGGACGGCGACAAGGTGGTGATGAACCGCCTTGCCACCCGTAGAGGTCAAGAACCGGAGGGGGAGATTGTAGAGATCCTAGAGCGTGCCGATACCAATTTTGTAGGGGTGATTTCTATCCTCAATGATGTTGCTTTCCTTATCACCGAGAGTAATAAGCTCGCCAATGACATCTTTATACCTCGTGACAAACTAAATGGAGCTCAGGATGGCGACAAGGTGGTAGTGAAGGTATTGGAGTGGCCCGAGCGAGCCAAGAACCCAGTCGGCGAAGTGCAGGCGGTGATCGGCAAGCCAGGGGACAATGATACCGAGATGCATGCGATCCTAGCAGAGTATGGTCTGCCTTTCAAATACCCTGAGGAGGTGACTTTGGCGGGTGAGAAACTGGATGCCAACAAAGCTTTTAGCGATATCTTCCCCCGTAAAGATTTCCGTAAGCCACTCACCATAACGATTGACCCTGAAAGTGCTAAGGACTTCGATGATGCCCTTTCGCTAGAAAAGGTGGGCGAAGGACGCTGGGAGGTAGGGGTACACATTGCCGATGTGACTGCCTACGTGCTACCCGATGATGAGATTGATCGGGAGGCGGCAAAGCGTGCCACGAGTGTCTATCTAGTGGATCGCACGGTGCCGATGCTTCCAGAGCGTCTTTGCAACGACCTCTGTTCGCTCAAGCCGGGCGTGGATCGCCCCGCCTACTCAGTCATCTTTCAGCTAGATGACGAGGCGAAGGTGCTTGACTATGAGATCACTCGCGCCATCATTCACAGTGATAAGCGGCTAACCTACGAGGAGGCACAGGCGATGATTGATGGGGCAGATCAACCCGAGACGGCAGCTATTCAGACCCTCAACAATCTTGCGAAGAAACTCCGTGCGGATCGTATGAAAGCGGGTGCCATCGCTTTTGAGCGTTCGGAGTTGGCCTTTAGAATTGATGACCAGGGGAAGCCTTTGGAGATTTATGTTAAGCATCCTATCCCTGCCAATCATCTGATTGAGGAGTTTATGCTACTTGCCAATCGTACGGTGGCGAAGCATATCGGCACACTTTATGGTGAAGGGAAGGAGGGACCTACCTTCGTTTATCGTGTCCACGACACTCCCGATGCTGAGAAGCTAGCCGACTTGGCAGAGTTTGTAGGGCGTCTGGGCTACAAGATCAAACCTACTGGCACGCCAGAGCAGATTGCTCGTAGCCTTAATGACCTTCTGAAAAAGGTGCAAGACAAGCCTGAAGCGGAGCTAGTGGAGACGCTCACGATCCGCACTATGGCAAAGGCTATTTATCAGACCGAAAATATCGGTCACTATGGCTTGGCCTTCCCATACTACACCCACTTTACCAGTCCGATTCGTAGGCATCCCGATATGATGGTGCACCGCCTACTTACCCACTATATGAATGGTGGAAAGAGCCTCAAGAGAGCCGATATTGAGGAGATTTGTAAGTATGATTCGGAGCAGGAGCGCAAAGCCACTGAGGCGGAGCGTACCTCTATCAAGTACAAGCAGGTAGAGTTTATGCAAAACCACCTCGGAGAGGTCTTTGATGGGGTGATCAGCGGAGTGAAGGAGTTTGGCGTCTTTGTAGAACTCGTCGCCAATGGTGTGGAGGGGCTGGTGCCTATCCGTGACCTTGACGATGATTATTATGAGCTGGATGAGAAGACCTACTCTCTCGTTGGCTACAATACGAAGCGACGTTTTTCTCTTGGCGATAAACTCACGATACGCGTAGCTAGAGCAGACTTAGACAAGAGGCAATTGGACTTTGAATTACTTTCGTAAAGAGGCAAGATGAAGGACGAGGAGAGGATCATAGAGGGGCTAGAAGAGTTTGACATCCGTGGCATAGAGCAGGGCGATGAATCTTTGAGAAGTAGCATCAAGCAGGAGGAGGATCGGGACAATGCGCTTCGGCCTGCGACGTTTGAGGACTTCCAAGGGCAGCCCTCAGTGGTGGAGAATCTAAAGGTTTTCGTTGCCGCAGCTAAGTTGCGCGGGGAGTCGCTGGACCATGTGTTGCTCCACGGCCCACCCGGACTGGGAAAGACCACCCTTTCGCAAATCATTGCTAACGAACTAGGAGTACAGATCAAGGTGACCTCTGGGCCGGTGCTAGATAAACCTGGCGACCTCGCTGGAGTGCTGACCTCTTTGGAGCGAAATGATGTACTATTTATCGATGAGATCCATCGGATGCCGCCTGTGGTGGAGGAGTATCTCTACTCTGCAATGGAGGACTATCGGATAGATATTATGATTGATAAGGGGCCGGGGGCAAGGAGTATTCAGATAGACCTCAATCCCTTTACCCTGATTGGGGCGACCACTCGCAGTGGACTACTGACTGCCCCGCTAAGGGCTCGCTTTGGGATCAATATGCACCTCGAGTACTACGATACGGAGACGCTGACGGGGATAGTGAAGCGAAGTGCCGAAATTCTTGGCATCGCCTGCGATGATCAGGCAGCCTTGGAAATAGCACAGAGGAGTCGTTGTACCCCTCGTATTGCCAATGCCCTACTCCGCCGAGTGCGTGACTTTGCACAGGTGAAGGGCTCGGGACGTATTCACCACGAGATTGCTACTTACGCACTGGAGGCACTCAATATAGATAAGCATGGGCTGGATCAGATTGACCATAAGATCTTGGGCGTCATCATCGATAAGTTTGATGGCGGTCCGGTAGGGGTCGGCACCATTGCCACGGCGATTGGAGAGGATCCTGGCACGGTGGAGGATGTCTACGAGCCATTCCTTATTAAAGAGGGCTTTATGAAGCGTACCCCTCGTGGGCGTGAAGTAACTCGACTAGCTTACGAGCACCTCGGCAAGGAGTGGCGCCCCAATAACCCTAAAAGCCTCTTCGAGGACTTCTAAAGCGTGGTGAGATGAGTGCAGGGATAAAGGCGTTGGCGAAGGATACGGTCATCTATGGTGCTACCAATATCATCAGTAAGTTCCTCAACTGGTTATTGGCGCCATTCTATATCCGAGTACTGGCCGATAGCGCTGAGTACGGGATTGTGACCAACCTCTATGCCTGGGTGAGTATCATCTTGGTGATACTGACTCTAGGAATGGAGACGGGGCTATTTAGGTTTATCAATACGAGTGAAGAGCCGAAGCGGGTTTACGCGACTACCTTCAAGATAGTTGGGATGTCGGTGGCACTCTTCTTGCTGGTGGGGCTCCTCTCCTCTGGGATGATTGCGGAGGGGCTCGGCTATATGTCGCACCCCGAGTACATTGCTATCTTTGTGGTGATTGTGGCTTTGGATGCGCTGATGTCCATTCCTTTTGCCTACCTGAGGCATGAGCGACGGCCGTGGAAGTTTGCCTTCTTCAAGTTCCTCTTCATCTTCCTCAACATTGGGTTTAATCTCTTTTTCCTCCTCCTTTGCCCCTACTTGGTATCAAAAGGGGTGTCGCTGCCTAGCTGGCTATTTCGTGAGGGGTATGGTGTGGGGTACATATTTATCTCCAACCTCCTCGCCTCTACGATTGAGTTTCTATTGATGCTACCAATCATCAAGCCGGCTTTGAGAGGCTTTGATAGGGCACTAGTGAAGCCTTTGCTTCTCTACTGTCTGCCTCTGGTATTGCTCGGCTTGGCAGGTATCTTCAATAAAATGGCGGGGCAGATACTGATTCCTAGCCTCTATGCCGACCGTGCGGAGGGGATGGCGCAACTGGGTATCTATGGAGGGAACCTGAAGATCGCGGTGGTAATGGTGATGTTTATTCAGGCCTTTAGGTTTGCTTACGACCCTTTTGTCTTTTCGAAGATGAAGGCGACAGATGGCAATGATGCTTACCGTGTGGCGATGAATTACTTTATCTTCTTTGCGTTGCTGATCTTCCTAACGGTGATGTATGGGATTGATCTATTTAAGCACATTGTGGCACCTGACTACTACAGTGGATTGGTGGTGGTGCCGATTGTGATGGCAAGTGAGATCCTCTTCGGTATCTACTACAATCTATCGGTGTGGTACAAGGTAAGCGACCGCACGCACTATGGTGCTACCTTTTCGGTCATCGGTCTGCTGGTGACGCTGGCAGTGATCTACTGGGGGGTGCCACGATTCGGAATTGTCGCTGCAGCGTGGAGTGCCTTTGCCTGTAATGGGGTAATGCTTCTTTGCTCTTATATCCTTGGGCGAAAGCTACATCCGATTCCCTACGACACGGGAAAGAACCTACTGATTATTGCGTTGGCATTGGTCTTTTACTTTGGAGGAATGGCGATAGAGCCTAGTAGCCTTTGGCTAAAGCTTGCTCTAAGAGCTGGGCTTTTGCTACTATTTATGATCCTATCTATCTACTTCTTTGCACCCGAATTGAGAGTTGCACTTCGCCGACTTAAAAGACGATGAAAAACGAGATTAAACCGCTTGACTTCTACGCCATACGGGAGGGGAGCTATCTGGAGGTTCCCTTTCTTGATGATGGGCTATTTGCTGGATTCCCTTCGCCAGCAGAGGACCATAATCTTGAGGCAATTGACCTTACTTCCGAGCTGGTTAAGCATCCCAATACCACTTTCTTGGCCCGTGTGGTAGGAGACTCTATGATTGATGCCGATATCTATGAGGGGGATATCATCATTGTAGATCGTTCGCTGGAATTCAATCACAATGATGTCGCGGTCTGCTTTATCAATGGGGAGTTTAATATTAAGTACGTTGAGAAGACGGCCGAGGGTGAGCTCTATCTTGTCTCGGCCAATCCGAAGTATCCTCGGATGAAGGTGGAGCCTGAGGACCACTTTACGCTTTGGGGTGTGGTCACGTATGTGATCCATCAGCCCAACCCACGAAATCGCCATCGCTAGCCTATGTATGGGCTTATTGACTGCAACAACTTTTATGTGAGCTGTGAGCGACTCTTTCGCCCGCAGCTCAATGGGCGTCCGGTGGTGGTGCTCTCCAATAATGATGGCTGTGTGGTCTCTCGCTCAAATGAGGCGAAGGCCCTAGGGATACCGATGGGGGTGCCACTTTTTCAGATTCAAGAGGAGGTGAAGCGATACGGCATCGAGGTGTGTAGCTCTAATTACACACTCTATGGCGATCTCTCGAGGCGGGTGATGGCGATTGTACGGGAGGAGGTAGGGACTCAGGAGATCTACTCTATAGATGAGTGCTTTGTACAATTCGACCCTCGCGACGATTATATGGCAATGGCTAGGGGTCTTCGACGGAAGATTCTGAAAGGGGTGGGGATTCCTACTTGTGTGGGGGTGTCTAAGACGAAGACACTTGCCAAGCTCGCCAATCGGGTGGCGAAGAAAAACGAACAGCTACAAGGGGTGTATGCCATTGATGATAATGAGAAGTGGCGAGCCGCCCTTGAGTGGGTAGAGGTGGGTGATATCTGGGGGATTGGTCGGCGTATTTCGGCACGCCTCAATCAGTATGGCGTCTATAACGGGTATCAATTTGTGCGAAAAGATCCCAACTGGGTGCGGCAATCTTTTACCGTCACAGGGCTAGATACCTACCTTGAGCTAAAGGGAGAGCCACGTATTCCTTTTGCAAAGAACGATCAGGCAAAAAGCATCACCCGTTCACGCTCCTTTGGCACTTTGGTGACCGATGAGCATCAACTATTTAGTATCATACTGGAGTTTGGGGAGAAGTGCTGTGAGAAGCTAAGGGAGAATAAGTTGGCAGCACTTAAGGTGGCACTGGTACTGCATACCAATGCTTATAGGATTAATGACCAACAGCGTCACGAGTATGTGGAGGCTTACCTAACACTGCCTTCCAACAACCTCACGGAACTGACGCCGATCCTCTACCAACTCTTTAAGAAGGCATTTCGCCCAGGATTTAATTACAAGAAGGCGGGATTGCTCTTCTCGCAACTGGTATATGAAGGGGAGGTGTTGCCCTTTGAAGTGGAAGGGCAGGCGGAGCTGAAACAACTGACTGCCCTCGCCAAGGAGCTCAAGGATAAGTATGGCGACCATGCCCTCTACATCGCGGCTCGCAACCCGAAGGCACTAGAGGAGGTGGTCACTCGCAATCATGTGAGTCCCAACTACACCACAGAGCTCTCGGATATCCTTAAGATTCAACCAAAGTGAGGCGGTTGATGAGGGGTTACTTCTTGCTACGGTTCTTGGCATGAGCGGCACGCTGATGCTCCACTGCATCTAATCGCTTTTGGGCTTTAGCCTCTTTTGCGGTGACTTTCGACTGATCGCCTAGCATCGCCTGCAGTTCAAAGAGTTCATCTCTATACTGAGCGGCAGATACGAAGTCCAGTACTCGTGCCGCCTCTTCCATCGCTTTACGAGTTGCGGAGATACGCTCTTCCAAGGTCTCCTTGGAAAGGTAGTCAAAGCTCCGCTCCGCCACCTTCTGCTGCTCGCTCTGAAGACGGTACTCCTTAGTGGCTTTGCTCTCTATGCCACCACGACTTGGTCCAGTAAGGTCTAGGATAGAGGCACTCTTCTTAACTATCTGCTTCGGCACAATCCCATGCTCCTTATTGAAAGCCAACTGCTTCTGACGCCTGCGATTAGTCTCGTCAATGGTGAGCTGCATACTCGGGGTCACCTTACTGGCATACATAATCACCATGCCATTGACATTACGAGCGGCACGGCCAGCGGTCTGAGTAAGCGAACGGTGGTTACGCAGAAAGCCCTCCTTATCGGCATCCAGAATAGCCACCAACGAGACCTCAGGGAGGTCCAATCCTTCACGAAGTAGATTGACCCCGACCAACACATCAAAGTCGCCCCGACGAAGCCCCTCCATAATCTCCACCCTACGGATCGTCACCACCTCACTGTGGATATATTCCGTGCGGATACCCATCTCAGCGAGATGCTCCGATAGCTCCTCCGCCATACGCTTGGTCAGTGTAGTGACCAACGTCCGCTCATCACGCTCTATCCTTAGATGAATCTCATGCACTAGGTCATCTATCTGATGCTCCTCAGGTCGCACCTCAATGATTGGATCAGGAAGCCCAGTAGGACGGATGATCTGCTCCACAATGGTGCCTCCACTCTCCTCCAGCTCAAACTCAGCTGGAGTGGCACTGACATAAATGGTGCGATGGGTGAGCTCTTGGAACTCCTCGAAGGTCAAAGGACGGTTATCAATAGCGGCGGGCAACCTAAAACCATAGTCGACAAGATTAGTCTTACGGAAGCGGTCGCCAGCATACATACCTCTCACCTGCGGGATAGTGACGTGGCTCTCATCAATGACTAGTAAAAAGTCATCAGGAAAATAGTCAAGTAGACAGTAGGGACGCTCTCCAGCCGACCGACCATCGAAGTAGCGGGAGTAATTCTCAATACCATTGCAATAACCGAGCTCCTCCAGCATCGTGATATCGTTGGTCACCCGCTCATAGAGACGAGTTGCCTCCTCCGACCTCCCCTGCTTATGGAAGAACTCAACCTGCGACTCCAGGTCGGCACGGATCATCTCTATCGCATGCTCCGTCTGTTCCTTAGTGGTGACAAATAGATTGGCAGGATAGATTTGCACCGAATCAAGTACCGAAAGCTCATGCATATCCTTAGGGTCTACACAGCTGATTCGCTCCACCTCATCGCCCCAAAACTCTATACGATAGGCCATCCCTTCATACCCCTCCACCGCAGGGAATATATCTAGCGTATCTCCTTGGTTTCGGAAGGTACCAGGACGGAACTCCGCCCTATCATGAATATAATGAGCATTAACCAACTGCCTGAGGAAGTCATCTCTTGATATCTCCTCTCCCACTTTGATGTCAATTCGTTGCGACGCGTAATCACGAGGGTTGGCCATACCATAGATACAACTCACACTCGCCACCACAATCACATCCTTTCGTCCTGAGAGGAGCGAGGCAGTCGTCTTGAGTCGGAGCTTCTCTATCTCGTCATTGATCGACATATCCTTCTCAATGTACATATCGGTACTAGGAAGATAGGCCTCTGGCTGATAATAGTCGTAATAACTGACAAAGTACTCCACAGCATTATGAGGAAAAAAGCTCTTGAACTCCCCATACAACTGTGCGGCAAGCGTCTTATTGTGGCTCAACACCAGTGTAGGGATACCAAGGTTTTGGATCACATTGGCAATGGTAAACGTCTTACCCGAACCAGTCACTCCAAGGAGCGTCTGCTTCTCCTGTCCCGAACGAATCCCCTCCGTCAGTTGCTTGATCGCCTCGGGCTGGTCACCCATTGGCTTGAATTTCGATACCAATTGAAAGCTCATCATATCTCTACAAAGGTACTAAATAAATGAAGAGAAAGCGACAGGTTGGATGCAAGAATCATAAAGGCCTGCTAGGTTTCCCTAGCAGGCCTTTATATATTACACTATCTAAGTGTAGGAGAATTCTTACTTCTCAGCAGTCATGATAACTACACGGTTCCAAGCATTCTCAGCATAAGGCTGTACAGTGTCACCCTTGTAGTCGATAGTGATTTGGCTAGATGGCACACCATACTCATCGGTAAGGATACGAGCCACCTCGCGAGCACGCTTCTCAGAGAGAGTCATGTTGTAGTTAGAGCTACCAGTCTTAGCATCAGCATAACCGATAACAGTTACAGGGATGTTGTTGCTCTTAACGAACTCAGCAGTGTTGTAGATGTTGATCTTTTGGTTGCGATCTACTCTAGCACTACCGATACGGAAGTAAACTACATTCTCAGACTTAACCTTTGCCTCAGTAGCTACTACCTCTGGGCACTCTGGGCAACGTACTGGACGCTTGCTTAGCTCAGCATTCTGTGAGCGTAGAGAGTTGATCTCGCTCTGAAGGTTGTTAAGAAGAGCATAGTCCATAGGCTCAACAACATCAAAGTCGCTCTTGCCAAGGTTGAAGTTAAGACCAAGGTCTAGCTTAGCAAGCATGTTGTTTGGACGGTAATAGTGCTCATACATTGGACGGTAGATGTTAGAGAATACTACGCTAGGAGCGAGTACTAGGTCTACAGTCTTGCCAAGGCGGAAGCTAAGGTCAAATCCTACGTGTCCAGAAACAGCGTAGTTGATGTGAGCTAGCCAATCCTTTGCGCTATCCTCCTTTTGCTTGTTAGTAGCATCACAATTAGTAGCTGTTCTAGCAGCCATTACACCCACACCGATGTAAGGTACGAAGCGAACCGTACGGTTAGCGTTGTACACACCGAAGTAGTTAGCTGGGTCAAACATAAAGTCGATGTGAGGAGTCAAAGTATGGAACATATACTGGTGAGTATCGTCGGTCTTAGGAAGGTGCATATCTCTTACCCAAGCCCAATCTACCATCAGACGGCTAGCGAAATAAGGAGTATACCACTTACCGAATCCAATACCTGCCTCATAACCAAGACGCTCTGCAAAGTCCTTTGCCTTGATCTCTTGATTGTAGAAAGAGACACCATAGTTAGCACCTCCACGAGCGGAGATAAACCAATTGTCACCAGGGTTTAGCTGAAAAGCTGTATTCTTACCTGGCAGATTGGTTGCGTTTGCTGAGGTCTGAACCTCCTGTGCTGAAGCACTTAGTGCAAATACACTTGCTGCTACAAGTGCGATAACTTTCGTCTTCATAAAAAAATACTTTCTAATTGTACAATTCTCTTATATTCTCATTCAATAATCCGATACCTTGTCCTATTCAGACCGCGTTATCGGAGAGCCGACACGAACCTGTGTACGGTGTTTCTCTGACAAAGATAGCAATAACTCTTTAATTTACACAAAAAACAGCCGTTAATTGTAGGGTAATTCACATTATCCCCCTATTTACACCCATTTTGTAGCCTTCATTCAGCAAAAGCATGGCGATAACCCTCCTTAATATTCCAGTAGCCACGAGTAAAGTCGGGGACCTCTACAGGGGCAGAATTGTGCTCTAGCGATATGGCCGATAGCGGGGAGATGGCACTCCACTCTGCCATATCATAAACGTCCATATCCAGTGGCAGTCCATGGCGAAGACAATAGATTAGGCGATAATCCATAATAAAATCCATACCTCCATGACCACCTATCTCCTTTGCCATCTCCTCTAGCTCTTGGTGGATAGGGTGCTTATACTCCTGCATCATCGCATCCTGCACCTCCTTTGGCAACCACGAGTGTGCAGTCAGATCTTCGTGATCTGGCACCAAATCATCATCTACCGACTCATCCTTAAGGGCGAGCAATGGCATCGGATACTTAGAGGCATACCCTTTAGTACCAGCAATATTGTACTGACGGCTGTAGGGACGAGGGGTAGCTACATCGTGGTGCATCTCAATGGTGCGCCCTAGCTCTGTACGAATCAGCGTGACTGTATGCTGCCCATTCTGAAAGTCACTCACCTCCTCGCCTCTATTTGCCTTGAGCCACTCCGGAATACTCTTAGGAGTAGCATCCATAGAGACGAGATAATTCATCTTATCCCCTCTATGTATATTGAGTATCTGGCAAGCAGGTCCCATACCGTGCGTAGGGTAGATATCGCCTCGGTGCGTCTTATTGAAGGCCATTCGCCAATCCCCCTCGTAGGCATTCCAAAAGTCCTCCAGCTGGTGGATATACCCACCCTCAGCATAGACAATATCTCCGAGCAACCCCTTCTGAGCCATATTCAGCACCGTGAGCTCAAAGAAGTCGTAGACACAATTCTCCAGCATCATGCAGTGCTTACGCGTCCGCTCCGAAGTATCGATCAGTGCCCATATATCCTCTAGCGAATGGGCTGCAGGGACCTCTACCGCCACATGCTTTCCTTGCTCCATTGCATAGAGTGCTATCGGCACATGAGTTTGCCAATTGGTTGCTATATATATAAGGTCTAGGTCATCTCGCTCTACCAGCTCACGCCAAGCATCATCGCTACCATAGTACTCGGCTGCCTTAGGCAGCTCATGCCTTGTGAGTATTTCATTGGCTTTCTCCACACGCTCTTGATGGAGGTCACAGAGAGCTACCACCTTGGCTCCTGGAATATAGCAGAAACGATCCACAGCATCTGGACCACGCATTCCAAGTCCAATGACTCCTATACGTACGGTATCCAGTGCAGGGACAAAAAAGCCCACCATATGCTCCTGCCCCTCAGCTCGTAGGGGCACTTCCGTCTTGATAAGTCCGGGAAATGCATCATTACTGCCTGAAGGTCTACACCCAAAGGTAGCGACTACCAAAAGCGGTAGCACAATTATAAACAACAGTTTCTTAGCCATAAGTAAGCGTATAAGTGATAAAATGCTATATTTGCCAAGATAGCAATAATAATCAATACTACGGAATTATAATGGTTCAAATGAATAAAGAAATAGAGATAGAAGTACAGGCGACTGGAGCTCAAAGAGTCTACCCAGTTGGCATCACTCCTATGGAGATATACGAAGCTGAAGGGCTAGAGCTACCCAATAGCCCCATGGGACTTCCCATGCTGGCACTGGTGGATAATAAGCCCACCCCACTTTCACACCCACTCCACCGCCCCTCCTTTGTTGACTTTGTAGGCTATGAGACACCCTACGGACGCCGCACCTACACTAGCACCGTGGCTCTAATCCTCTACAAAGCAGCGGAGGAGCTTGGCTACCCACGGGTAGTGGTAGAGCATGCCCTATCCAATGGCTACTATGGAGTAGTGGGAAGCCGAGAGACGCCCCCCTCCCACGATCTTTTGGAGTCCATCGCCACCAGAATGAAGGAGATCATTGCCCAAGACCTTCCTATCAATACCACCTACCTACGCAGTGAAGAGGCCATCGCTTACTTTATAAGAAAGGGCCGACCAACCACCGCCCAACTCATTGAGTCGCATTGCACCCACTTTGCTAGATTAGAGGAGCTCGATGGCTATATTGACTACATTTTCGAACCTGTATTGCCCTCCACAGGTATGGTGTGGGGCTTTGGTCTCGAAAAATATCGCGATGGTTTCCTACTACGTATGCCCGACCACCTAGCCCCTGAAAAGCTATACGACAAGGTGCGCCAGCCTAAGCAATTTGGCGTATTCAAAGATCACCTTTCCCTCCTCAAGTTGATTGGTGTAGAGGATGTGGCACCGCTCAATGAACTGATTCGCCAAGGCAAAGCGAGCCAAGTGATCTCCCTTTCCGAGGCACTTCAAGAAAAGGAAATTGCCTCCATCGCCTCCGAGATAGCAGAGCGGTACGAAAAGGGAGTACGCGTAGTACTGCTCTCAGGACCCTCCTCATCGGGCAAAACCACCACGAGCAAGCGCCTCTCTACTCAGCTCATTGCCAACCTCACATGGCCCTATGCCATCTCGCTCGATGACTACTATATTAATAGGGTCGACACTCCACTAGACGAAGAGGGCAAGTACGACTACGAAAGTCTTTACGCTATAGACCTCCCCAAGCTGAGAGAAGATGTAGCCCTCCTGATGGCGGGTGAAAAGGTACATATCCCCACCTATAACTTCGTTAAGGGAGAGCGCGAATATTTGCCAGGCAAAGAGATGAAGCTAGAGAATCACGGCGTCTTAATCATGGAGGGAATCCACGCACTCAATCCTGAGCTACTCCGAGGAATCCCTGAGGAAGCCATCTATCGTGTCTATGTCTCTGCACTTTCTCCCCTCTCCATTGACGACCACAACTGGATCTCCACCAGCGATAATCGACTTATCCGCAGAATGGTTCGTGATATGAAGTTTAGAGGCACCTCCGCCGAAGAAACCATCCTACGGTGGCAAGAGGTACGCCGAGGTGAGGAGCAGTGGATATTCCCTTACCAGGAGAATGCCGATGTGATGTTTAATAGTGGCTTCCTGTACGAGATGCCGGCCCTCAAAGAGCAAGCGGTATCGGCACTTCGCCAAGTATGTGAAAAGAGTCCCGCCTACCCTACCGCCAGTCGCCTTCTCACCTTCCTAGATCTCTTCGAGTCGCTCCCTATGGAGTCCACACCCCGCAACTCCCTTCTCCGAGAGTTCCTCGGTGGTAGCACCTATGGTGACTAAGCGACTTTTTAAGGACTATAAAAAAGATAAGTATAAGTAGACAAAAGTTGAGTTGCAACTAAGCAAATGCCGAGATGCAACTAAGCAAACAGCGAGTTGCAACAAAGCAAATGCTTAGTTGCAACTCAACTTTTGCTCTACTAACTAGAGAATATTGCACGCACGATAAAAATAGAGACTGTCGCACGAAGCAGATCGCTCAAGTGCAACAGTCTACATTCGTTTTCTACGCTTTCTCCACACGTCTCTCATTGAAATAGAGGATATGGTGGAATAGATAAGCGAAGAGAATGGTTGCAACGAAAACCATTATTGCATATAGATAGTTGTTGAATAGTATGATGTCAATGTGATTACCGTGGAAGAGATTGATGAATATACCATGGAGTAAATAAATCTCGTAGGAAATCATCCCGAAGAACTGAAGCACACAGTTTCCGAAAGGCAGTCTGATATAACTTAATAGGGCGACAACCACCAATGGAATAAAAACATAGGTCAACAGAAGCAACAGCTCAACTTTGCTATACACAATTACCCCAACAATAAGGGTGAATAAGACCATTACAATAGGTCGACGGATAATCGGAAACAACTGATCTCTGTAAAATGCATAAAGCACTCCAGTAGGGAACGACAAGATCGTCACCCACCACTCTCGTCCAAAACTAAACCCAATAGTATAGACAAGGTAGGGAATGGCCAAGGCAAAAATAGTCAGCACCAGCACTATTGGTCTCTTACCTGCCATACGAAGGGCAACATAAAAGCAGGTATAATAGTATAATAGTGCAAAGATAAACCACGAATTGGGCAATGGAGTATACCCTTTAAATACTAAATTCTTAATGATATTTTGCTTCCACACCCCATAATCCAAATAGAATAGCAATAGATAAAAGAGGGTAGCGATCAACATCGGCTTCAATACCTTCCAAAATCTCTTGACAAAAAAGGTATCAAGAAACTGATTGGGGCTTCTAAGGTAGGAAACCGAAAGGCCATAGCCTGAGATAAATAAAAACAAGGCTACAGAGGTTGTAGCCACTTTATTTAGCAGGTCAAAGAGATAAAAGTTGGTCACATAGTGCAAGTGAGAGCCCACAATTATGAGGGCAAGTATCCCTTTCAATCCTTTGGATACCTCCTTCGAGAAGCTACTTTGTGCCAGTTGTTTGGTCGTCATTCAGATGGTACTACGTTATATACCTTTTGCTGAAGGAGCAAAATATCATCGGTATTAGGCTCCTCACCATTGGTCATTAAGTGCATTGGGAACCAATTGTCGGTGGCTCTGTAAGGGGGTTGCTCATAAGGGATTTGATCCCAAAGGTGGAAGTTGAAGCGCTTGTAGAAGTCTATCCTACGAGTAGCAATTTCATTTTCAGGCAGCTCCACCTCAAAGATCACCTTACGCGCGCCAATAAGGTCAATCATCTGAGTAAGGGCTTTGGTTCCAAGGCCTCCGCCACGGAGATTGGCATCCATCGCTAGATACTCAATATACACAGTCGCCCCAAAGTCCCAGTAAACAAACATCCCCACCACCTCCTTATCAAGGCATATTGCATACATATTGTAGCACTCATTGTGCTCCAATTGCCACTCAATACTTTCTATCTCTCTACGCTCCTCTTGAGGAAAGGCCGAAATATAAATATCAATCACCCGCTGTAGTTTACTATCATTGGGACTTACTTTTTCAAAGTTCATCATAACCTTCCAAAATCATTCAGATAATAGTACCCCCTTCTTAGCATAATAACGGCAAAAGGGAGCCAAACCACACTTTCCGCACTTAGGGGCACGAGCAAGGCAAGTGTACCGACCGTGCAGTATCAGCCAATGGTGCGAAATAGCTCGCTGTTCCTCAGGAATATGACGCACGAGTACCGTCTCTACCTTTAGTGGCGTATTGGCCGTCTGTGGTGCCAGTCCTATCCGCCTAGCCACGCGGTAGACATGTGTATCCACCGCGATACGAGGCTGATCAAAGAGCACACTCAGCACCACATTGGCCGTTTTCCGCCCCACCCCAGGTAGCTTCACCAGCTCCTTTGGGTCGTCGGGAATCACTCCGCCAAACTCTTCCGTAAGCATACGGGCAAGTCCAGCGAGGTGCTTCGCCTTGCTATTGGGGTAAGAGCAAGAACGGATATAGGGGAAAATATCCTCCTCCGTCGCTAGTGCCATCGCTTCTGGCGTGGGATACGCCTCAAAGAGAGCGGGGGTCACTTGATTGACCCGCTTATCTGTACACTGAGCCGAGAGCACCACCGCCACCAACAATTCAAAAGGGGTACGGTAGTTCAGCTCCGTCTCCGCCACAGGCATATTTTTCTCAAACCATTGGAGTACGCCCTGATACCGCTCAGCAAGTTTCATCGTGCACTCTCAAACTGCTCCAAGAAGCGGAGGTCATTCTCCGAGAATAGTCGTAGGTCACTCACACTGTACTTCAGGTTGGCGATACGCTCCAGCCCCATACCGAGTGCGTAGCCCGAGTACTTGGTGCTATCAATGCCACACGACTCTAGAACGGCACTATCCACCATCCCACAGCCTAGGATCTCTACCCAGCCAGAGCCTTTACAGAGGTTACACCCTTTGCCACCACAGATATTACATGAGATATCCATCTCGGCACTAGGCTCGGTAAAGGGGAAGTAGCTAGGACGCAAACGGATCTTGGTCTCCTCGCCAAACATCTCTCTAGCAAAGTGCATCAGCACCTGGCGGAGGTCGGCAAAGCTCACCTTCTCTGCCACATATAGGGCCTCAATCTGGTGGAAGAAGCAGTGAGCTCGAGCAGAGATCGCCTCATTGCGATAAACTCTTCCAGGGCAGATGATACGGATAGGAGGCTCGGTCTGCTCCATCACACGGCTCTGCACCGACGAGGTGTGCGTCCTGAGCAAAATCTCAGGGTGGTGAGAGATAAAAAAGGTATCCTGCATATCCCTAGCTGGGTGATCCTCAGGGAAGTTGAGGCTCTCAAACACGTGCCAATCATCCTCTATCTCTGGTCCCTCAGCCACATTAAAGCCCAAGCGACTAAAGATATCAATAATCTGCTCCTTCACTAGGCTCAGAGGGTGGCGTGTACCGAGTGGCAAGGGGTAGGCAGTACGCGAGAGGTCTATACTCTGTAGCTCCTCGCTATGCTTAGAGGCCTCTATCTCGGCCTTAAATTCCTCAATCTGGCTAGTCACCTTGGTCTTCAGCTCATTAAGCGCCTTGCCTATCTCCCGCTTCTCCTCAGCAGGTACGCTCTTGAAGTCGGCCATCAACTGATTGATCAGCCCCTTCTTGCTCAGATACTTGAGGCGGAGTGCCTCCAGCTCCTCTTCTGTCTTAGGAGCCACCAACTGCTTTACCTCCTCCAGGAGGTTCTGAATCTTATCCTTCATATCTTTATTCATTTACTATATTTCTATTTCTATTCACCACTGGCAATAGTGCCATGGATAGCAAGCCTACGAATCCCGTCCATAGGATCGCCTGGCAAGTGTGTACTATCAGTGCAAAGCTCTGTGCATCGGCACTCTCCACGCCATAAGCCATCAGCGTATATATCACCATAAAGTGCCAGCCACCCATGCCCCCTTGCGTAGGGACCAACACCCCCACACTCGCCATCACAAAGCTCAGCAAACCAGCAGAAAAACCTAGCCCTTGGGTAAAGCTAAAAGCCCAAAAGCAGATATAAAACTGCAAGAAGTAGCCGGCCCAAATCCCCACAGTGTAGAGATAAAAGAGTCCCTTATGCGACATCGTCTGTAGCGTTCGCAACCCCTCTATCACGTTTTTGACCAAATGGCGACCTCGCTCACTCCGCTTTACCCACAGCACAAGAGCCACCAGCGAGCCAATCAAAATTGCTATCACCAGATAGAACCAAGGCGAGGTGATGACTTTCCCCCACCACGCAACGATCCTGGGGTTGGCAGTTATGAACTCACTAAAGAAAGGAGCGTTGACCAACAATCCTAGTAGCACCAATACCACCAAAACAATCACATCAAAGATGCGATCCACAAAGAGGGTCCCTAAGAGTCGGCCAAAGCCGATCCCTGAGTAGTGCGACATGGTAGCCACTCTCCAAACTTCCCCCACACGTGGCAGGGCCAAGCTGACGCCATAATTGCCATGAGTGGTGAGAATCGAATTGATACAGCTCACCTCGGGATCGAGTGTGCGATTGAGGAGCTGCCAGCGCAACCCCCTAATGGTATTGCCTAATGTGCCGAAGAGACAGCCAAGAAAGATGACACCAAAACGGGCATCACTCTTCAGTGTTGAGAGCAATGCTTGCATATCCATATGGCGATAAAGAAGCCATAGGATCAGTAGTCCGAAAGCTAGTGGCAGGACTACTTTGAGTATTCGCTTAAGTCTCCTATTCATCTTCAATGCCTCATCTCCTCATCTGTTTTTGGTATCTTTGCACAAATAGGTAGATACGACTTGGCAAAGTTACCATTTCTACCTCAATAAATAGAATATTCAGAGATGCAAAAGGTACGGGCTAAGAAATCATTGGGTCAGCACTTCCTCCACAATCTTGAGATTGCGGAGCGAATTGCCGATACCCTTGTGCAGTACAATCTGCCCATATTAGAGGTAGGTCCAGGGATGGGAGTGCTCACTCAGTACCTCACCACCAAGTACCCAGCCACTAAGGTGGTAGAGATTGATACCGAGTCAATCGCCTACCTACGTGTAGCCTTTCCCTCACTCATCCCCCATATCATTGAGGCCGACTTCCTCACTCTACCCCTTGATACGGTCTATGATGGTGCCCCCTTTCTGCTCATTGGTAACTACCCCTACAACATTAGCAGCCAGATCTTCTTCCACATGCTTGAATACAGAGAGCTCATCCCAGCGGCAGCGGGGATGCTCCAAAAGGAGGTGGCAGCCCGGCTAGCCAGTGGACCGGGGAGCAAGGAGTACGGCATTCTGAGTGTCCTACTACAAGCATGGTACGATATAGAGTACCTATTTAGCGTTGCCCCAGGTAATTTCAACCCACCTCCCAAGGTACAGAGTGGGGTAATCCGAATGACCCGCAACCAGCGTACCGAGCTAGGGTGCGACGAGAGATTATTCAAGCAGGTGGTGAAAACGGTATTTAACCAGCGACGTAAGATGCTACGCAATTCACTCAAACCCCTACTCACTGAGCAGCAACTGCCCGAATCGCACCCTCTTCTCCAGAAGAGACCCGAACAACTAGCGGTAGATGACTTCATCACCCTCACCAATGATATAGCACAACTACTCCAATGATAGAGATGGATAAGAAAGAGGAGCAGCAAATCCTCGACCTCATAGCCAATAGAGACGAGCAGCAGTTAAAAGATCTGGTAACTCAGATGTACCCTGCAGATATTGCAGAGCTACTTGAGGAGCTACCGGCAGAGGATACCCTATTCCTTTACCGACAGCTTCCAGGGTCTCTTGCTGCTGATGCACTGATGGAGATGGATGAGGATGAGCGAAAAGAGGTGCTCAACCTCCTCTCCGATGAGGAGATCGCCGATACCTTCGTCACCCACATGGACACCGACGATGCGGCCGACTTACTTCAGGAGCTAGACGAAGATAAGCAGGAAGCGATTCTCTCGCACGTTGATGATATAGAGCAGGCGGGTGAGATTATCGACCTACTCCGCTACGAGCACGATACCGCCGGTGGTATCATGCGTAAGGAGATGATGGTGGTCAATGAAAATTGGTCTATGCCTCAGTGCATGGAGGAGCTCCGCAAGCAAGCCTCGGAGATGGACGAGGTCTACTACATCTATGTAGTGGATGATGAGGAGCGGCTACAAGGCATCCTCCCTATCAAGAAGGTACTTACTAGCCCCAATGTCTCCAAGATTAAGCACATCATCGTGCACGACCCTGTGATGCTACACGAAAACGACACTACCGAAGAGGTGGTTCACGCCTTTGAGCGGTACGACCTAGTGGCGATTCCCGTAGTTGATAGCATCGGTCGCTTGGTGGGAGTGATTACCGTGGACGACGTAGTCGATGAGATGCGCGACTTGCATGAAAAGGATTACCAATTGGCATCAGGTCTTTCGCAAGACGTAGAGAGCTCCGATACCGTTACCCGACAGATAGGGGCCCGCCTCCCTTGGCTAATGCTTGGCATGGTCGGTGGAGTGCTGAATAGTATGATCCTCGGCAATTACGATGCCGTCTTTGCCTCCGTGCCCGCCGTCTCTCTCTTTATTCCACTAATGGGTGGTACGGGAGGTAACGTGGGGATGCAGTCCTCCGCTATCATCGTGCAGGACCTTGCCGCAGGGTCACTCAAGACGGAAAGGATCGGCAAACTTCTCTCCAAGGAGCTCGCTATCGCAATTATGAATGGTGGCATCCTCAGCTTTATCCTCTTCATCTACAATTACTTCTTCTTGAAGAATATTGTGGTGATGGCCTCCGTCTCTATCAGTATCTTTGTGGTGGTGCTTTTCGCCAATCTCTTTGGCACGGTAGTCCCTCTCGGGCTTAATAAACTCAAGATGGACCCTGCCCGTGCGACTGGCCCTTTCATCACGATTATGAACGACCTGATCGGTATGTTTATTTATATGAATATCACCAACGCCCTATTCTCCTACTTTGGAGGTATGTAAATGAAGCGACTATATCTACTCCTACTGCTCCTACCATTACTCCTCGTAGGGTGTAAAACACAGAAAGCACTCTCCAATAAAGAATATACCCAGCAGGCCAATAGCCAGGTCTACCAACCTCAGAAGCGACAGTTTAGAGGTGCTTGGATCCCTAATGCATGGCGAGGTGAGTTCCAAGGAAAAAGCACTCAATACATACAGGCAAAGCTGATAGAGCGGCTCAACCTCCTACAGCAGTTAGGAGCCAATGCCGTTATTTTCCAAGTGCGGTCGGAGGCCGATGCGTGGTTTTATAGCCCCTACGAGCCCTGGAGCCGTACCCTCACAGGCCAACAAGGCATAGCCCCACAGCCACTTTGGGATCCCCTCGCCTTTATGGTGGCGGAGTGCCACAAGCGGGGAATGGAGCTACACGCCTGGATCAATCCCTACCGAGCTGCCACCAACATCAGTAATACCCTAGCCCCTCAGCACCCCTACTACCGACACCCAGAGTGGTTTTTCCGCTACGGCCAACAGCTCTTTTTCAATCCCGCTCTTCCCGAGGTGATTCACTACCTCTCGCAAGTGGTCGATGACCTTGTAGAGCGGTACGATATTGATGCCATCCACCTCGACGACTACTTCTACCCCTACCCCATTGCTGGCGAAGTGCTCCCCGATAGAGCCGACTTCGAGCGAAACCCACGAGGCTTCAAAGCGATTGAGGAGTGGCGACGCGATAATGTCAATCAGCTCATACAAGAGCTACACCGAACCATAAAAGCCCGCAAGCCATATGTCCGCCTAGGCATCAGCCCCTTTGGCATCTACCGTAACCAAAGGAGCCACCCCTCCGGCAGCACGACCTTTGGACTACAGAATTACGACGACCTCTATGCCGATATCCTACTATGGGACGCCATGGGTTGGGTCGATTACATTGTGCCACAAATCTACTGGGAGATCGGGCACAAGGCGGCCGAATATACTGAGCTGGCACGCTGGTGGAGCCAAAAGATAC
Source organism: Porphyromonas somerae DSM 23386 (assembly GCF_000372405.1). GTDB lineage: Bacteria > Bacteroidota > Bacteroidia > Bacteroidales > Porphyromonadaceae > Porphyromonas_A > Porphyromonas_A somerae. The sequence goes on from NZ_AQVC01000023.1 coordinate 23,607, forward strand.
ACCTCGCACACTACTATATCGGGCAAGATGTGAAGCGAAGCCTTGATGCCAACGACCTACACGCCAAGCTCAACATCTCCGCACAGACGGCCCAAGGAGATATCCTTTGGCCGGCCGACCAATTATTCACCAATTACAAGGGAATCAATAAGCAGCTGCTCAATACCTATTGGAAGCCCATAGCCCTCATACCACCCACCCCTTATCCTGCCGACCTTAGGCCATTCGACGAACCAGAGCGAGACACCTCCCTCATCAAGCAGCAAGGGCTCACCACTCTCTATTGGGAGCCTGATATGCCCTACCCCGCAGGCCTAGAGACCAAGTACTTTGTAGTCTATATGCACCCACGTGGCGAGAAACTACAGAAGGCGATCAGTGGCGAGCACCTACTCGCTATCACCCAAGAACCCTTCTTTCAACTCCCCCACATCAACGGTCGACACAAAGTTGCCTTCACCATCACCCGCATCAATCGGTACAATCACGAGATCCTCATCGCCCACGGCATCAAAGCCAAAATCTAACTAGGCAGCCATAGGTGCACCCATCTCTAACACATTAAGTCAATTCAGCAATTATTTGTGTGTAAAGAGATTACTTGAAGAGCTTGGAGAAGAGGCCACCACGCTTGGGTCGAGAGCCGTGCTGGTATCGCTCCATCATCTCACGGTGAGTGTCGTCAATCTGAGCGGTAAATTGTGGGGTCATAGGGGTTTTGAAAGGAGTTTGCTCACGAATCATCTGGAGCATACTTGGCCAGTCGGGCAGCCCTCCGATGGAGCGGTCGTCGATAAATATATCGGCCTTCAGTTTGCGTGAGAAGTGGCGATCCTCGAGTGTCTCCTCGGGGAAGTTGCTATTGACCGAATAAAAGACCAACCCTCGCTCTTCGCACCATGCCAGCGCCTCCTCTAGGAGTTCTCGCTCACGGACAGTCCATAGGATCAGCCGATGCCCCTCTCTCAGGAGCTCCTTGAGTGCCTCTACAGCACCGGGTATCTCAGTGCCGATCTTTGGGTATTCATGCGTCACAATGGTGCCGTCAAAGTCTACGGCGATGGTATATCTGCGGTTGGTCTTCATATCTCTATTATTGCCTCTAACGCCGACAAAGATACCCAATTCTCCCGACACAATTTATCTTGGCTCTACTCAGATTTGGCAGGTCAAACCCATTGGAGAATTAAGAGAATTCCACCAACCAATAATCGAGTGGCGAGGAGAGGAAAAGTTTAGTTGCAACTAAGCCATCGGCGAGATGCAACTAAACAAACGGCGAGTTGCAACTAAGCAATCGGTTAGTTGCAACTAAACTTTCGCCCTTATAAAGCATTAGCATTCAATCTGTTACAAAACCACTTTTGACACCCTATATAACCTCCTATTTTGAGCCTATTTCACGAAGGGGAGCTGTTCTTTGCTTTTGGAATTCGGAATCGGCACTAAGGGTTACGGCAGATAGGGAGAAAATAGTATATTTGCGTGATAAGATCTCTAAATTCCGGTCAATAATTGGGACTAGGAGTGAGAGTAAAGCGTATAAATAGGTGGTCAATTAAGCCATGGATAACAACAATAATACAAAGCGACAGACAGCATCACGAGTAGAGAACCCTACCCCCGTGCAGGAGACCTATAGGGCGGGCAGCGAAGCCCCTCTACTGGAGCTCTTGATGGAGAAGTCCAGCCGCAATCGCACAGCTGCGAAGCAATTGATTGCCTCGGGAAGGGTCTCTGTAGGGAAGTGGTCTACCACAAGAGCTACTGAGACGGTGGGAGCCGGCGTGGTAGTGCGTGTGCACCGTGGAGTGCCACCAATGCCTTTTCGACACCCCAAGCTAGAGATAGTATGGGAAAGTGAAGCGTATGTAGTTGCCTACAAAAAGCGGGGATTGCCTACGGTCAATACCGCACATAAAAACCGCCAACAGACGGCTCTATTTCTTCTCAGTCAGCACTACAAGAAGGGGGAAGAGGGGGCAAAGCTCTTTATGGTGAATCGATTGGATCGCAACACGGCTGGCTTTGTGGTCTTTGCGAGGAGTGTAGAGGCCAAGGAGCTACTAGTGAAGGAGTGGAGCCGACGTGCCAAGCACCAACGCTTCATCGCCTGCATTGAGGGCGAGCTAAAGGAGAAGGTGCAACTACTGAGTGCCACCTCCGAGGAGCGTAGCCTCTCAAAGCCCAAGCTGATCACCGCAGAGGTGCGGGTGGATAAGAGCAGTCGAAATGGGCAGATGCATATTGTACAGATAGATGTGGTGGGGGCACGAATCTTCTCCCTCCGCAAGCTATTTGGCGACAATGGGCTGAGCATCTTGGGCGATGTACGCTCACGTAGCCAGATTCGCACCGATCGAGAGATCGCTTTGGAGCAGATCGGTCTTGAGCTACTGATCCCTGGGGAGCAGCAGCCACGCCGATTTGAGGGTCCCTACCCCACCCACTACTTCTCGTGGCTAAGGCTGGATAAAGAGAAGCAACCAACAGGAAGAGACTATTAAAACCAACACTCTATACATACTTTTATGAAGATTAAGAAACGACAACTTGTATGGCTCGTGCTGAGTTATTTCATCGCCCTCCTCCCCTGGAGTAGTACAGAGGCGCAGATGATTACCGATGCGGTGAGCTGGGAGCAAAGCCACACAAATAGTGCTGATGGGGTGGTGACCTTGAGCTTCAAGGCAACCCTAAAGCAGGGATGGCATATTTACGATGCGACCCTCCCAGATGGCGGGCCAACCCCCACCTCCTTTGCATTAGACGAGGCTAAAGGGGTGAAACTGCTAGGGGCACTAAAGCCTTCCAAAGAGGCGGCCTCCGTCTACGACCCCAACTTTGAGATGAACCTGCGCTGGCACACGGGAAGTGTCATTTTTGAACAACAGGTACAGATAGAGGATCCAGAGCACTTTGTGCTAGCTGGCGACCTTACTTACATGCTATGCAACGACCAAACTTGCCTCCCCCCCACCCGCCTTCCCATTAGTCTAAAGGCTGGTGATCTCACCACTCCATTGGAGATGGAAGCGATTGCTAGCGACAGCAGTAGCGAGGAGGAGTCTACCACCACGGTGGAGAGCGAAGCAGCCAACTTTACGGGCGACATCTGGAAGCCAGTAGTAGAGGAGATCAAGGCGTATGGCGATACCACGCTGAGCGCCACCGACAACTCCCTCTTGATGATTTTTGTCCTCGGTTTCTTGGGCGGTTTGATTGCTCTCCTTACACCTTGCGTATGGCCGATGATCCCTATGACGGTGAGCTTCTTCCTCAAGCGGAGCAAAAGCCGTCAAGCCGCCATTCGCGATGCGGTGATTTATGGGTTGGCAATCATTGTAATCTATCTCACACTAGGGTTGCTGATTACAGCGATCTTTGGACCGAGTGCACTCAATGACTTAGCCACGAGTGCCCTCTTCAATATCCTTTTCTTTGCCCTTCTGGTCTTCTTTGCGGTCAGCTTCTTCGGGGCATTCGAACTAGTTCTTCCACAATCGTGGACCAATAAGATGGATGCCAAGGCAGAGAGCACGAGCGGTCTGCTGAGTATCTTCTTCATGGCCTTCACCTTGGCTTTGGTCTCCTTCTCCTGTACCGGCCCTATCATCGGAACCCTTTTGGTGCAGGCAGCCACGTCGGGAAGTAGTCTCCTTAGCCCTGCTATTGGCATGCTCGGCTTTGCTGTAGCACTAGCGCTTCCTTTTACCCTCTTTGCCATATTCCCCAACTTCCTACAGAGTATGCCTAAGAGTGGTGGCTGGATGACGAGTGTCAAGGTGACCCTTGGCTTCCTTGAGCTGGCACTTTCCCTCAAGTTTCTCTCCGTTGCCGACCTCGCCTATGGCTGGGGCATCCTTGATCGAGAGACCTTTGTGGCACTTTGGATCGTGATCTTCTTCCTACTAGGCATCTACCTACTCGGCAAGCTCAAGCTACCACAGGATAGCGACCTCCCCTTCGTGAGTGTTACCCGACTATTCCTTGCCATCATCTCACTCTCTTTTGCCGTCTATATGGTGCCAGGGCTTTGGGGTGCACCGCTCAAGGCAATCAGTGCCTTTGCACCACCGCTTTATACTCAGGACTTCAACCTCTATGATTCGGAGGTACACCCTAAGTTCCACGACTATGAGAGTGGTATGCGGGCGGCTCAGAGCGAGGGAAAGCCTGTTTTGATTGACTTCTCGGGCTACGGCTGCGTCAACTGCCGTGAGATGGAGGCTTCCGTCTGGACCGATCCAAAGGTGAAGAGCATCATCGATGATGAATTTATCCTCGTCACCCTCATCGTGGACGACAAGACCAAGCTACCTAAGTATATCGAGGTGAAGGATGGCGATAGCACCCGCAAGCTCAAGACCATTGGAGAGCGGTGGAGCTATTTCCAATCACAGAAGTTTGGCTCCAATGCGCAGCCATTCTACGTGATGCTGGATGGCAATGGGCTCCCTCTGGGTCCTAGCTTTGGCTTCGATAAGGATGTAGACCACTATGTCAATTGGCTAAAGAGCGGACTTGAGGAGTATCGCAAAAAGCAACAGTAATTAAGAGCAAATTATATTGCGTGGGTAGAGAGGTGCAAAACGATCTACCCACGCAATCCATTAATAGAAATCACCATGAAGGAAAAGAGCAGCAGTAGCCGTGAGGAGAAACTAGAAGCCCTCGGACGACTGCTAGATGTGCTGGAGCGACTACGGGTAGAGTGCCCGTGGGATGCGAAGCAAACCAATGAATCGCTACGCCCCAATACCATAGAGGAGGTATACGAACTGAGCGAGGCAATCATCAATGAGGATCACTCGGAGATTGCTAAAGAACTGGGGGATGTGCTCCTCCATGTACTATTTTATGCCAAGATTGGAGAGGAGAAGGGGCAGTTTGACCTCGCCGATGTCTGCAATCGTGAGGCAGATAAGCTCATCTTTCGCCACCCACATATCTACGGTGATGTGCAGGTCAATAATGCACATGATGTAGAACTCAATTGGGAACAGATCAAACTCAAAGAGAAGGGGGGCAATAAGACGGTACTCGGTGGGGTACCAAAGGGACTCCCCTCCATCATCAAGTCGTACCGTGTGCAGGAGAAGGTGGCCAATGTAGGCTTTGACTGGGCTGAGAAAAGCGATGTATGGGATAAGGTGTATGAGGAGCTGGGAGAGCTACGTGCCGAGATAGAGGGTAATGGCGACTTGGCTCATAAGGAGGGAGAGATGGGGGACTTTCTCTTTAGTCTGATCAATATGGGACGCCTCTATGGCGTGGATCCCGATACCAGTTTGGAGCGCACCAACCAGAAGTTTATCCGTCGCTTTAATTACATTGAAGCATCGGCCAAGGCAGAGGGGAAAAGCCTCAAAGAGATGACCCTTGGCGAGATGGACGCCCTTTGGAATGAAGCCAAAAGGCAAGAGATTTAATCAGTCTCGGTAAAAAGAGGTATATTTGTAGAGATATAGAGTATCCCATAATTAGGTAAGAGACGATTTAAATAATTAAGATGGCGAAAAAGGTTTCGGAGACGCCGATGATGGCACAATTTCGACGCTTTAAGGAGCAGTACCCAGGTGCGTTATTGCTTTTTAGAGTGGGCGATTTTTATGAAACCTTTAATGATGATGCGGTAGAGGTCTCTCGCCTACTCAATATCACTCTTACTAAGAGGGGTGATGACCCTATGGCGGGATTCCCCCACCATGCTCTTGACAATTACCTCCCCAAGCTGGTCCGCAAGGGAAAGCGGGTGGCGATCTGCGACCAAATGGAGGACCCTAAGCTGGCGAAGAAGCTGGTGAAGCGGGCGGTGACCGAAGTGGTGACCCCTGGACTTACGATGGACGACTCTGTCCTCGAAGCAGATACCAATAACTTCCTTGCAGCCATTGCTCTCGGAGGAGGCAAGGCGGGAATAGCTCTGCTAGACCTCTCCACTGGCGAATTTGTCTGCAGTGAAGGGAGCTACGATGAAATTGATAAGTTGCTCACCAACTTCAATCCTAAAGAGGTGCTGGTAAAGCGGGGAACAGAGCACGATGTACAGGCTCACTTCGGTGAGCGACTCAACCTCTACCCTTTGGAGGATTGGACCTTTTCGCAAGATTATGGACGCGATAGGCTCCTAAAGCACTTCGAGGTGAAGCACCTCAAGGCATTCGGGATAGAGCATGAGGTCTTAGCGATTATCTCCTGCGGGGCAATCCTCTACTACCTTGAGGCAACGCACCACTCCGAGATACAGCACATCAATACCATTCACAAGATAGAGGAGAATCGTTTCGTACAGCTCGACCGCTTTACCCTCCGCAACCTTGAGATCCTACAACCCCTCAATGAGGATGGCAATTCACTCATCAGCGTCATTGACCATACTCGTACGCCAATGGGTGGCCGACTGCTCAAGCGGTGGCTGGTATTCCCCCTACTCGACGCCCGTGAGATAGCACAGCGACAGACTGCCGTTACCGCTTTTCTCGAGAGAGAGGAGCTACGGCATCAGCTCTCCGAAATCCTATCGGAGATAGGCGACCTGGAGCGATTGGCAAGTAAGGTCTCCGTCCTCCGCATCAACCCTCGTGAGCTACGACAATTGGCGGGTGGGCTACGCTTGGTAAAGCCGATTATGGGAGCCCTCTACAATACTGGCGATGCTTCGCTCAAGGAGCTAAGCATTGCCCTAGACCCCCTCGAGGAGTTGGCGGAGCGGATTGAAAGAACCATCAACGAGGAGACACCCAATCAGCTAGGTAAGGGGAATGTGATTGCCAAAGGCTTTGACAGCCGACTGGATGAGCTACGGGATATCCTCAGCGGTAGCAAGGAGTATCTTCTCGACCTCCGCAATCGCGAAAGCGAACGCACGGGCATTCCAAGCCTTAAAGTAGCCTACAACAACGTCTTTGGTTATTATATTGAGGTGCGAAACACCCACAAAGATAAAGTACCGGAGGAGTGGATTCGCAAGCAGACTTTGACCCAAGCAGAGCGTTTTATCACACCCGAGCTAAAGGAGTATGAAAGTAAAATCCTAGGAGCAGAGGAGAAGATACAGATCTTGGAGAATGAGATCTACGACCAGCTACTCAACTACGTGCGTGGTTTTATCAAAGAGATTCAATCGGATGCGACGGTGCTCTCACAGATAGATGTGCTGAGCTCCTTTGCCGAGGTGGCTTCGCTTTACGGCTACGCCTGCCCCGTGGTAGACAATGGCGACACCATAGACATAGAGGCGGGTAGGCACCCAGTGATAGAGCGATTGATGCCCCCTGGTGAGAGCTATATCCCCAACGACCTCTTCCTCGATAATGAGGTGCAGCAGATCCTCATCATCACTGGTCCTAATATGGCAGGTAAGTCGGCACTACTTCGGCAGACTGCCCTCATTGTACTGCTGGCACAAGTTGGTAGCTATGTACCGGCTAGTGCAGCAAAGATAGGCATCGTGGATCGTATCTTTACCCGTGTAGGTGCCTCTGATAATATCTCGCGAGGTGAGAGTACCTTTATGGTGGAGATGACCGAGGCAGCGACGATTCTTAATGGTATCACCAATCGCAGTTTGGTACTGGTGGATGAGCTGGGACGTGGCACCAGCACCTACGACGGCATCTCTATTGCACAGGCGATTGTGGAGTATATCCACGACCATCCAAGGGGGCGAGCCAAGACGCTATTTGCCACACACTACCACGAGCTCAACGACCTTGAGCGGCACTTTGCTCGGGTCAAGAATTACAATGTCACGGTACAGGAGGTGGAGGGTAAGATCATATTCCTCCGCAAGCTAGTGGCAGGCGGGAGCGAGCACTCCTTTGGTATTCATGTGGCCAAACTGGCAGGAATGCCCAAGGAGATCATCGGCCGTGCCGAAGAGATTCTCACCCTACTAGAGGAGTCGGCAAGAGAGCGCGACGAGGAGAGTGGACGGAGCAAGGCTCCTTCCAAACCACGCCTCCCCGAAAAGCAGGTACAAGATGGGCCAGTACAGCTGAGCTTTTTCCAGCTTGACGATCCGCTCCTCAGCCAGGTGCGAGAGGAGATTGTAGGGCTCAACCTCAATCAGCTCACCCCCATTGACGCCCTCAATAAACTCAATAATATCCAGCGACTCCTCACAGGTGGCAAGGAGGGAATAGACCTCCATTAATAGAAGCATTCAAGGTTACTTATGCAGAGCAACAAACCACATAATCAATCCGCAACCCTCATTGAGCAGATGCCTCAAGAGATCCAAGAGGCCCTCAAGCAATTTGAGGAGGCCTATCTAGGCTCTATACGAAGTATTGCTCCAACCATTGTCAAAGCGACTGAATTGCTGAGCCGACAGACGGCTAAGCAGGTGCGTCCGTTACTCCTACTTCTTACGGCCAATTGCTTTGATCCTATCACGGAGGAGGTCATTAATGGATCAACCTTTATTGAGCTACTTCACGTCTCTACGCTTGTGCATGACGATGTGGTGGATGAGAGTGGACACCGGAGAGGGGTGCCCTCGATGAATGCGGTCTTTGGTAATCATAAGGCGGTGCTGATTGGCGACTACCTACTGGCTAATGCGATGATGCAGGCGGTTCATACCAATAACAAGCAGATACTTCTCCAACTAGCCACCCTTGGCAAAAACCTCTCCGAGGGAGAGCTTCTGCAGATGGATACTGCCGAACTGGGCGAATACTCCGAGGAGCGGTACCTAGAGATCATTGACCGAAAGACCGCTTCTCTCATCGAGAGTAGTATGATGGTAGGTGCGTTACTGGCCAAGGTGAGTGATGCAGAGACGCTTCAGAAAATAGAGCAGGCGGGACAACTTCTAGGCCGTGCCTTCCAGATACGCGATGATATCTTTGATTACCAACCCACCGCCCAACTTGGTAAGCCATCGGGTCAAGACATCGCAGAGCACAAGGTAACCCTCCCACTGATCCATGCCCTACAGCAGGAGAGTAAAGAGCGCGACAAGGTGCTCAAGCTCCTTCGCCATGAGGAGCTTAGGCGCGGCGAGATTGCTTATATTATAGACTTCGCCATACGCATGGGAGGCATTGAATATGCTGGAAAGCGAATGGAGGAAATGATAGAGGAAGCGAAGAGCCTTTTAGTTGCAGGATTGCCACCGTGCGAAAGTCGTGACGGACTGATCATGGTGGCCGATTATATTGCAACACGAGAAAAATAGTGTATTAGGTTTTTGAAACAATATATATAAGATTGTAGATTATGAAGAGATTGGTTTTAATCAGACATGGACAGAGCCAGTGGAACCTGGAGAATCGATTCACCGGTTGGACCGATGTAGACCTTACTCCACTCGGTATAGAGGAGGCCATCAAGGCTGGTCAGCAGCTCAAAAAGGATGGATTTCACTTCACGCTGGCCTTTACTAGCTACCTAAAGCGTGCCGTTAAGACGCTTAATACCGTCCTCGACCAGATGGACCTCGATTGGATCCCAGTAAAGAAGAGCTGGCGACTCAATGAGAAGCACTACGGTATGCTCCAAGGGCTTAATAAGGCTGAGACTGCCGCTAAGTATGGCGATGAGCAGGTACTTATCTGGCGCCGTAGCTTTGATGTGCCACCAGCACCATTGGCGGCCGACGACCCTCGCTCACCCTACAATGATGTGAGATATGCCCATATCAATAAGGAGGAGCTTCCTCTTACCGAGAGCCTTAAGGATACCATCCAAAGGATCCTTCCCTACTGGGAGCAAGAGATATTCCCCTCCTTCGCAGAGCACGATGATATTATTGTAGCAGCTCACGGCAATAGCCTGAGGGCCATCATCAAGAAGCTCAAAGGGATCTCCGATGAGGATATCGTATCGCTCAACCTTCCAACCGCTGTACCTTACGTCTTCGAGTTTGACGAGCAAAACGGTATGAAGCTGGTGAAGGACTACTTCGTAGGTGATCCAGAGGAGGTGAAAAAGCTAATGGAGGCAGTAGCCAACCAAGGCAAAAGCCAGAAGTAACCCACTGAGACTAGAATAATTCCAAAAAGGGGGCTCCATCGCAATAGCGACGGAGCCCCCTTTCATTATAGACTCTCTCACCAAGCCCATAGTTGGATCCGATGACACTACTAGGATTAGAAGATGTGTATAAAATTCACGGATTAGGGGACCAAAGCTTAAGATATATCAATTATTTTCAATATGTTTGCAGTACATCTATCCCATTAAATAGGTTTCACAAGAGTAATTTACTGTATAAAGTAATTAAGTGTATGAATAGAATACTACTAGTAACGACTGCCCTACTTTTAGGAGCCATTGAGTTGACTGCCCAAAATCAGGAGAGTACGATAGATCATTTCACCACCTACTTCGGTAGAGAGCTACAGGTAGGAGATACCCTATGGATGGGTAAACCCGATTACGATCAAACTAGATCCATACTGCTCGAAAAGAAAGATGATAGCGAAATATTTCAGCGTGCAGATCTAAAAGATCTTCACTATAAACCACTTGTAATTACCGAGTTTATCCCTCCGAAAGAGGTAAAGACAGGTATTTTTTTAACTGACGTGATAACAATTAATGCCAAGTGCAAGGCGCCCGATAATACCACGTTAATTGTGGGTATAGATCAAGGGATCTACGACAATATCTTTCAGATGTACGGTCCTTACAACCATCGTTTCAGGGATAGCTGTGTAGAACTAACACCACTGGTCCGCCTCGTCTACTACATACAAAGCGGACAGAAGAAGTTGAATGATGATACCCTACTTGAGTACATTCTACTCAAAGACCCCGAGAAGGGAGAAGTCTGCAGATACGATAAGTTTGAATTCCGAAGGGTGAAAGATCAATTCACAAGATTGCTTCAAGAGGATCTCGCCACCCTCAAAAAGCAGATGGAGAATGGCACCACCTTCTACGAGAAGAGAAGAGCATCCACCACCTCCCAAACCTACGATCCAGAGATAGGAGGGTATCAGATAACAAAGGTAAATAATTGCGAGAACTCCTATTTTGAAGGCTACAACAATGCAGAGACTTACTTTATCTACCAACCTTGCGAAACCATCCTTAAGATGAGTGAATCAGATGCCGAGCACTATGAGCGGAAGCTTAGAGGAGACAACCCTCATGAAGCCTATAGAAGTGAGACTTATGTCCTCTACATGACCCTCTCTTCTTTCGACAAGTCATATTACGAATATGACACCTATATATGTGCGATGCTCGTAGCGGTAGAAGTCTTTGACGACAAATTGGGAGAGGCCAACTTCATTGGCTATGCAGAATATGATAAAGATCACTACGATAAGGTGCTGAAGCAAGTTAAGCGAGAAAAAAGAGCCAACACTGTAGGTGCTGTAGTGGGAGGGGTGCTCGGCATCCTCGGTCTATTCTGACACCCACATCACCACTCACAATCAACACAATAAGCCCGAGCAGTCATCTAACTGCTCGGGCTTATTGACTATGTAGAGAATGTAGCACGAAGTGCCATTCTCGCACATTTACTAAAATGTGCTGAGACTTTGAACGAAGGATGAGATGCAAGTCGCTGACGGCAAGGTGCACGTAGGGCACCAGGCACACACAAAAGGGTGAGGGCGCTGGGAGCGTACTCACGTACGTGACCGAGCCCGAATCCCGAAAGCAACGCCGCAGATCGCCTTCGTGCAACAGTCTCATGTAGCAAGGTAGCTCTGCAGGATTGATGGGCACAGCCCACATGGAACCGAATATATACGTATGCTATTCGTCGCAAGTGCCCATGGTAAAGGTGGATGATGCAGAGTGGCGATATTTGGAAGAAGGATCTCGGCAGAGGTCCATATATTCCCCTCTTGTATCAACCTCATATTCCGTATGCGTGCGGAATGGATTCCGCAGGGCTACGGAATGCGTTCCGCACGCGTACGGAATTCATTCCGCACCCTATGCGGAATATGTGGACGCTATACTATCGCATTCCTGAAAGTGTAGACACTCCATTTCTTCTATTCCTGAAAAAGTAGACACATCAGGGGTTACGCATTAGAAAAGGCTATTGTGCGAATGATGATATACAATCTGTTGAGGATAATGGCGTAAGAACCTCGGCAGAGGTCCCTCTTAAATAGGCACAGGTCGGAGGGGCGTTAGCCCCGAACGACCTGTGTGCAAGAGCATATTCACCACCTGCTTGACCCCGGCTGAGGGGTCAGACCTAGAGATAGGGTTGTCCGACCCTCCCCACCCCTCGGCCGGGGTCGCAAGGGTATTGTACACCTATCTATACACAGGTCTTCGGCACTGCGTACCTTGACCTGTGCCTATTTAGCACGGACCTCTGCCGAGGTCCTTACTTGAGAATGTTGCACAAAGTGCCATT
>NZ_AQVC01000024.1 GCF_000372405.1 Porphyromonas somerae DSM 23386
AAAAAAAGTTTGTTACATGGAAGGCGAACGATACTTTTTAATATGGTGATGGCTACACCTATATCTTACTCTTAACTAATAGGTTATAGGAGAGAAAGATGACCATATCAGTACAATATCTTAGACCGGGTCTCGACGATTGCTTAGACCGGGTCTCGGCGATTGCTTAGACCGGGTCTCGGCGATTGCTTAGACCGGGTCTCGGCGATTGCTTAGACCGGGTCTCGGTGATTGCTTAGACCGGGTCTCGGCTGACTTCTATATAGAGTGTTGTATATCAGTAGATTAAAAATATACTCTTAACCTCGCTCTTCCTTGGTGAAATCTAAATTTATTTTCAGTTATTGCTTCTTGTCTTATCTACTATGAAGGAAGAGCATTACTTTGACCCATGCCTATTAAATCAAGGTTGCTGCTAAACCTATTTGAAATCTCTATTTATGTAGATAGAAAAGTGACGAGTGCTATGGATTATGGTTTATGATAAAATACATGTTTTTGAGCAAAGTCCTAGAGGAGGTATTAGTAAATACCTATATATGAGTAGGTCTCGACTGCTAATTTACCCAGAAATAGGGAGAGCCTTTCTGCCCAAATATAGCCAACTTTGCAGCAGTATTCATATAAAAGTATTAGTACAATGAACATTTTACAGAGAACAACCCTCTTCCTTTTCCTTTCCACACTATTATTAGTAGGCTGCAGTAAGGGAGAGAATAATAAGCAGGAAGAGGATGAGGTAACCACTAGCACTTTGGACGTGGATTCACTTTTGAACAATCCTGATGCTTTCGTGGATCAAGATGTAGTGCTAGAGGGTATCTGCACTCATATATGCAAGCATGGCGGTGGCAAGATATTCTTGATGGGAAGCGACGATACCAATACCATACGAGTGGAGGCTGGTGACGCGATTGGGAGTTTCCCCCAGAAGTGCGTTCACAGCGTTGTAAAGGTAGAGGGCAAACTCGTTGAGGAGCGTATTGATGAAGCTTATCTTGCACAGTGGGAAGCTGAGGTGGCCGAAGCTGCAAAGCAACATGGCGAGGGCTCAAGTGGTTGTGCAGCTGATATGCAGGCCAACGCCGAGCAGGCCACTAATAGCATCGCTGAGCGGATTGCCAACTTTCGCACTCGCATTGCAGAGCGTACCGATCGTGAGGGGAAAGCCTATGTGAGCCTTTATCATATCGTTGCTGATAAGTACGAGATTGTAGAGTAACTAGATGGAGGCGAATAAATACCATCTTTCGTGGAATCAAATCAGAAGGGGGTGTCGATGGTTGCATCGGCACTGCTCCTTCTTATTTGCAGGGGTGGTATTGATTTACGCCCTATCTGGAATATTGATGAATCATCGCGACCAGATCAATCCTAGTTATACCGCTAAGCGAATAATCCTGCAGCAGGCGATAGCAGATACTCCGAGGGCGAAAGGAACGGTGACCCAAGAGGAGCTCACTACCCTCCTTACGAGCATCAACGAGGAAAAGAATTACACCAAGCACTACTACCCCGATGATAAGAGCCTCAAGGTATTTCTCAAAGGTGGCTCCACACTCGAGGTTGACCTAAGTAATGGCACTGCTACGTACGACCGCCTCCGTAAGCGCCCTATCCTGAGCGACTTTGTTAGGCTACACTACAACCCAGGACGTTGGTGGACTTATTTCTCCGATCTATTTGCCGTCGCTTTAATCCTTATTACCCTCTCAGGGCTACTTCTAGTCAAAGGGAAGCGAGGTCTTAAAGGAATAGGTGGAGTAGAATTGATCATTGGGATAGTGATACCACTACTATTCCTCTGGTTATGAAAAAGCTTCTGATACTCCTCTTGTTCCTCTCTATCCCGATAGAGTGGGCGATGGCTCAGACCCCTAGAATGTCTGAGCTCACTATCACGGTGAAAGATAGTGATAGTGGCGAACCACTAATAGGGGCTTTGGTGCGTATGGAGCGGGGTAAGCAACTCTATACTGGTGCCACCGACCCTTACGGTATCATCACTTTCCCAAAGGTGCTACCTGGCAGTTATCAGCTGCAGGTCACCTACATTGGTTATGATAAAAAGGTAGAGCATTTCAAGGTTACTAATTCCAAGCAAAGTATCTCTATTATACTGAAGAATAGTAGTCGCGAGCTACAGGAGGTGGTGGTGACAGCAAAGTCCTCTAAAGGAATGACCAGTTCCTCCCTTATTGGCCAAACCGCCATGGCACATATTCAGCCCTCTAGCATTGCCGATGTGCTGGAGCTACTTCCAGGAGGCTTCTCATCCGACCCCCAACTCACCAGTCCCGATATTATTCGGCTAAGAGAGGCAACGCTTCCTATCGTTGGGCAGCATAATTTACTTCCACGCGTCAATCAATCTAATTACAATACCTCCTCCATGGGCACCACCTTCCTTATTGATGGCGTGCCACTCAAGATGGATGCGGGGTTTAGGGGCATGCAGGGGAATAACTATGAATACCCTATCCGAATACCGATCAATGCCGGAGTGGATATGCGTACTATTGCCACGGACGAGGTGGAGAGTATAGAGGTGGTGCGAGGAATCCCTTCTGTAGAGCACTCTGACCTCACTAGTGGCCTGATCAAGGTAAAACGTAAACAATGGAGCGATGACCTAAACGGGCGCTTCAAGTCCGATATGAGTAGCAAGCTATTTTTCCTCTCCAAAGGGGTGACACTCCGTGAAGAGCATCTCAATCTCATCGCCAGTGTAGGTTACCTCTCCGCCTATTCCGATCCTCGCAGTGTGCGGGATTGTTACGAGCGTATCAATAGCTCTCTACGCCTGTCGGGTAAGTGGCAGTTGGGAGTAGGGGCACTCAGCTCTCACACCAATGTAGATTATACCGGCACGATCGACGACCGCAAGAGGGATCAAGACTTAGATTATAACCCCAAGGATAGTTACAAGGCAAGCTATCATAGCCTTGCTTTTTCGCAAACTTTGTCGCTCTTGCCTAAGGAAAATGGATGGCTCCACGCTCTGGAGATGATTCTCTCCGCTACCCATACATGGGATCGCACGGAGATTACTAAGGATATGCTCCTTAATAGGGATGTCCCTTATCTCACGCAGAAGGAGGAGGGGGAGTTTGAGGGAAAGTACTATCCCCGTAATTATGTGGCGTCGCATCTAGTGGATAGCCGACCCCTCTACCTTTATGCAAAGGTGAAGGGAAGTACGCACATGGAGAGGGATTGGGGTAAGCAGCGGATTAAGTATGGAGCCACTTGGTCGTACAGTAAGAATAGAGGCAAAGGGACGCTTTTTGACTTGGATCGGCCTCTCTTCTGGACCGCTGGCAGTCGCCCACGCCCATTCTGTGATATCCCAGCAAAAAGTGTGCTCTCCTTATTTCTGGAGGATGAGCTCTCCATTCCTATCGGTGCCCATACCTTCACACTCATGGCAGGCATAGTGAGCAATCAACTTCTACATCTCGATAGCTCTTATCAAATGAGTGGCAAGTGGTATACAGACCTTCGCCTCAATGCCCGCCTCAGCTTTGCCCCTATCTCCGTGCGGGAGCAACCACTGCGTCTACAGTTGCTTGGAGGGGTCGGAAGCCTTAGTATGTTCCCCTCTATGGATCAGCTTTACCCCGATACCGTGTACGACGACTTTGTGGAGCTCAATTATTACCATGCCAATCCCAATTATCGCCTCGTCTACCTACGCACCTATATCTACCACCCCAATAATCGGCCACTAAAGCCGGCAAAGAATATCAAGATAGAGGGTCGGCTCGACCTCGATTGGGCTGGATACTCCGCCTCCGTCACCTATTTCTACGAGCGGATGAGTAGCGGGTTTCGTAATGATGCAGAGCTGAAGATTGCCAGTTTTAAGCGCTACAACCCCTCCTCTGTCCCTTATGATGCCCTTACGGCCAAGCCTGCTATTACCGATTTTACCTACCAAGAGTCGAAGCAATTCAGGCTCCTCGGAAAAGTCACCAATGGTAGCGAAACCTCAAAGGTGGGGCTGGAGTGGATGCTGAGCACCCCTCGCTATTCTTTCCTTAATACCCGAGTTACTTTCTCTGGAGCGTGGTTCAGAACTATTTATCGCAATAGTTTGCCTCAATATGAGCGACCAAAAGCGGTACTTGGAGATAGTGAGGTGCCTTATATGGGGATCTATCGGGACAATGAGATATTGGTACGAGAGATGCTGAATAGCGACCTGAGGCTGGACTCTTACCTTCCTAAGATTGGGCTAGGTGTGTCGCTCTCGTTCCAATCCAATTGGTACTCCTCTTCGCAGAAGATGCCCATCTCCAATTACCCTGACCTCTATGTGGATCTGAAGGATGGTAAGGAGCATTCCTTTAGGGAGCAAGATAAGTCGGATACTTACTTGCAGTGGCTCAAGCGGTCGTATAGCGATAGCTCTTTTGAGCGGTATGTGGTACCATTTATGATGATTACCAACCTCAAGGCTACCAAGCGACTATTTGGGGAGCGACTTAATGTGGCTCTCTTTGTGAATAAGATATTCGATTACTCCCCTGATATTCATCAGAAAGGGTATGTAATCCGGCGAAACCAATATCCCTACTTTGGGATGGAATTGATGGTGACCTTATGAAAAAGATAGTTGAACTCTTCTCTTGGCTTTTCATAGCATGCCTACTCTATGACTGCCATGCGGGCGATAGAGCCGATGTGATGACGGAGGTGACGGTGCGGGTGTTTATGGACTCTTTGGTAGCTGTGAAGCAACAAAGCTACCAGATTAAGTTCCATAATCAAAATACTCGTGTGACTACTATCCGTAATTCTATCTCCTCATCTAGCTATAGCGACCAACTGCTGCGTGGGCTCTACGATGTGCAGGTAGAGGGGACGCTCTTATTGGACAATGGGGAGCGAGTATGGGTGCGTGGTTCTGCTACTGAGCAGGAGTTCCTTTCGAGTGAAAGCTCATGTGAAATCCATTTGGTACGTATGCAATGAAAAGGGGGAAGTTGATCTTATTCACGATGTGGCTCTTCATAGCTGCTACGGAGATGGTGGCGCAAGAAAGGGATACCTTGCCCCTGCTTTCTCGCTCCCTCGAGCATGCGGTGGTAGATGCTACGATGCTTAGGTATTATCACGATAATGTGGCATTGCATCATCTCCTTTACCCCTCTTCTCTCTCAACTTTTGGCACAGAGTACCATTGGAGGCACGAGAAAAGAGCTTTTCTGGAACAGATCGGTTCGGGAGAGAGCCTTGCCCATATTTATGCTACTACCTATCTAAAGCCTTCACGGTCACGGCACTTGTGGGGAAGTGCTACCTATTCTACTGGGCTGATCAAGGGGGTTCGCTTCAATAGCACTTCCGACTTTGCTCGCCTCTATCCTTATATAGTGGCAGATGCAGAGGGGGGCAACCTATCTCACGAGCGGTATGCCTTTGGTGGGGGATATAGCGGAGCATGGCACCAATGGAGAGTGGCTGGAGAGGTGCAGTACCTTTCGCAACAGGAGTATCGAAGGGTGGATCCACGTCCGCGCAACATTGTCTCTAACTTAACTATGAATATCGGTGTGGCACATCCACTAGGCAGACATATTGTAGGGCTTTCATTAGGGCATGAGATCTACAAACAGCGGAGTAGCGTTGCCTTTTACTCTCCTTTGGGCACTACCATTCAATGGCTGATGAATGGCTTGGGAGGGAGTTTTGCCCGCTTCAATACCAATACCCCTACGGTCTACTACCGTGGCTATGGCCTCTTTAGCTCGGCACATATCGCTCCACTCTATGGAGATGGCTTCCTCGCCAAGGTGGGCTATCGCTATCATCGGCTTGAGGAGATACTCACCGATATGAACGAAGTCCCCATTCACCACTACAACGATCATCAATTGGAGGTAGCTATCGGGTACTTATGGCAAGGACCCTGGCAACAAGGGGTCGAACTGAAAGGAGAAATGAAGCTGCGGCAAGGGGTAGAGCATATCGTTGGCGAGTCTAATGCTGGTACCTATCCAGTAATTGGTGAGTTGCCCAACTTCTACTTCCCCCGCTACCAAGGGTCGCTCGCTTGGCACGTTGGTCGGTCGGAAGGTAGAGTGAAGTGGCAGCTCTCCCCCGTACTATCCTATAGGTACCTAGCGATACGGAAGTTAGAGCCTAGCTCCACGCTACAGAACCAACGGTGGCAGTTCGCCCTCAGTGGCTTCGGTTCCTATCAAGTGGATAAAGCTAACTACTTAGCCCTCTCCTGCCACATAGGCTATTCTCCACTTAGTAAGGGCGCGGTCTCCCTCTCACATACTACCTTGAAGGAGGAGCTGAGTAGGCAGGTTGAGCGTAGTTTCTCGGTTATCAATGCATCGCATCTCTCCTTCGAGATAGCTCCTAAGTGGCACTACACTATACAGGGGTGGGGAGCCCTGCCTTGGGGCGTAGAGGTGGGCGGAAAATACCGCTTTGATCGTTACAGCGGTGGAGGAATAGAGACACTTATTGGCCATCGGGTAGAGGGCGTAGTTCAATTGGTCTTTTAAACAGTTTTAATTTTTAATAGATAGATATATGAAGAAGTTATTTTTACTATTCGGGTTATGTGTGACGTTGCTCCTACTCTGGAGCTGTGAGAGCGACCTTCCAGAGGTACCGAAGGATGCCGAAGTTACCTTTCAGTTAAAGGCACCATTGGGTGTTGAAGGTAGCATTACAGAAGCTACAGGCGAGCTCACCTCCAGAAGCGATGGTAAGGTGTTGCCTATTTCTTTTAAGGAGGGTAAGGCGGTGCTTCACTTGGTGCAGGGAGAAGCCTATGCTATGAAGGTGATGTGTCGCTTCGAGTGCAAAGGTGCTTTAGCAGAGTTAGAGTACAAAGAGGACTTTGTAGTTGAGGCAAAGGCAAAATCCGACCGCACTTGCCAATTGATGTGGGAGATGCCTAAGGAGAGCTTCGTTATCAGCGAGATATTCTTTGCTGGAAGTCGAAATAGCAAGGGCGAGCAGTACGATGAGGATAAGTACATCAAGATTACCAACAATAGTCCCGTAACGAGATATCTTGATGGACTAGCTCTAGTAAAGTCGCTCTGGCAGTCGGATGATAAGGTAGAAGCAAAGCCCGATGTGAGGGCAACACACTTCGTA
Organism: Porphyromonas somerae DSM 23386; assembly: GCF_000372405.1. Taxonomy (GTDB): domain Bacteria; phylum Bacteroidota; class Bacteroidia; order Bacteroidales; family Porphyromonadaceae; genus Porphyromonas_A; species Porphyromonas_A somerae. Next base: position 7,129 of record NZ_AQVC01000024.1, read on the forward strand.
ACCGACTTAGTGATGCAGTTCCCCGGCAGTGGAAAAGAGTATGCGGTGAAACCTTATGAGAGTGTTATCTTGTGCCACTCTGCCATTGACCATACAAAGGAGAATCCAAATTCAATAGACCTATCCAACGCCAACTTCGAGTGGATGAGTGATAAGGGCTATATTGATTCTGAGACCCCCGACAATCCTAAGGTACCCAATATGAAACTTGTGTTCATCAGCGACCCTTATGGCGATGGAACTGAGAATTGGTCCATGAGTACCAATGGCCAGCACAGTTATGCCATTGTTGACCTACAAGGCAAATCGGTTCAGGACCTCGTGAAAGAGTGCACTTACGCTTACAAAGAGCTAATGATATATGAAGGAATGGACCCAATGGAGTTACCTGGGCAACCTGCTTTGAAGTTGCCAAATGAGTGGGTACTAGATGCTGTGAACCTCAGTATGACTAATGAGAAACAGTGGTTGCCTATATCAGAGAAACTGGATGCCGGCTATGCTAAGGTGGCAGATGAGCTGAATGATGATGCACGTTACGGTAAAAAGGTGGTGCGGAAGAGCCTATCGGATGGGTCTAAGGTACTAAAGGATACAAATAACTCTACCGAAGACTTTGTAGCAAAGGAACTGAAGTAAGTAGAGACTAACAATTAATTAATTTATTAAGAAGTATATGAAAGCAGTGAAGTATCTATGGGGGTTTGTAGCCCTTTTGGCTTTCGGACTAGTCAGCTGTGAGCCAAAAAATGAGAAAGAGGTAGCAGTGGAGCGTGAATGTAGCTTCGTTTTGAAAGCACCTCTAGGTGTGAATGCAGGAGTGTACAGCGACCTTAAAATCTCCTTCAAAAGCAATAAAGATGGCCAAACCTCTGAGCTAATCTCTAAGGAACCGACCTTCAAGAAGGTGCTTTTGGAGGGCGTATATGAGGTCTCTGTTGAGGCTACTTTGGCGTATCAGTCGGAGAAGCTAGGTAGAGTCTCTACTCCTATCTCTATAAAAGAGCAGGTGACGGTGACTAAGGAGCGTACCACCTTCGAGCTCACCCCACAGTATGTAGAGAATAGCAATGCAGGCTTTGTGATTGAGGAGCTTTTCTTTAGCCCTACCATTGATCCTGAGACTGGAAAGACCTTTAAGTACTCTGAGCAGTACATAAAGATTACCAATAATTCAGACGTCACTCTCTTTGCCGATAGTTTGGCGATTGTGCAGTCGGAAGATTTGTGCAATATGAAGCGAGAATATGTCGATAGTCCGCTGGATAAGGCTCTTACGGTCAGTTTTGTCTCCATGATTCCTGGTGATGGCAAGAGCCATCCAGTGAAGCCAGGTGCATCACTGATTATCGCCAATGATGCCAAAGACCACTCAAAGGTTTTCAAGGGGGCGACAGACCTTTCGCACGCCGACTTTGAGATCTACGACCTCTCTGAAAATCCTAGGTTTCAAGATGTGGATAATCCTGAGGTGCCCAACCTGATCTCTTACTATAAGTCTTCACTTACCCTCTCCTCTTTCCACCAGCGTGGCGTCACTACGATTGCTCTAGTGCGTATGCCGGTAGATCGTGAGACATTCATCAAGGATTACTTGTGGGATGGTAAGTATATTTTTAAGTTTAAGGACTTTGTGAAGGAGATGTCACTTAAAACCTATAAGATACCTCACGAGTGGATGGTTGATGTGGTATTCCTCGGTATCGAAGATGCTATTGAGTGGCGATTTATTCCCGATGTCCTAGATGCTGGTTACACTGGTTGGTGCAAGAGCTTTAATGATAAGACTGGCCAAGGAACCGCAGTGATCCGTAAGGTGGCTCGGGAAGCCAATGGTAGAAAGTATCTGATGGATACTAATAACTCTACCAACGACTTCAATAACCGTGTACAACCTTCGCTAAAAGCAACAAAGCAATGATCGGAACTGACTCCTCGGCCATCATTGAGTGTCGAGGATTAACTCATTACTATGGTAAGCGCCTCATTTATGAGGGGCTTACCTTTGATGTGCCTAGAGGGCGTATCTTGGGGCTCTTGGGCAAGAATGGTACGGGCAAGACTACCACCATCAATATCCTAGCTGGCTATCTGAAGCCTCGAAGCGGGGTGTGTAAGATGCTGGGCTATGATATTCAGTCAATGCCCCCTGAGGTAAAGGCCAACATTGCTCTTCTGATTGAGGGACATGTGCAGTATAGCTTTATGACTGTGGAGGAGATTGAGCGCTTCTATGCTCGCTTTTATCCTCGTTGGAAGCGAGATATCTACTACGACCTAGTCAGTCTGCTTAAAATTGCCCCTCATCAGCGGATCAGTCGTATGTCGTGTGGACAGCGGTCGCAAGTGGCACTAGGGCTGATTTTGGCTCAAGATGCCGACCTCTTGGTGCTGGATGACTTTTCGTTGGGCCTCGACCCTGGTTATCGCCGGCTTTTCATCGACTACTTAAAGGAATTTACCAAGGGACGTGATAAGACCGTCTTCCTTACTTCTCACATCATTCAGGATATGGAGCGACTGATCGATGACTGCATTATCCTAGATTATGGTAAGATCCTTTTGCAGATGCCTGTGGCGGAGCTGATGGATTCTTTCCATAGGTATTTAGTAAAGCTAGGGGCGGAGAGTATAGAGCTACCAGATGATCCGAAGCTGTGGCACCCCACAGTGATAGGGCAGCAGGCAGAGCTACATAGCTTTGAGGGGATAAAGTATATTCGAGAGTATCTTGCCAAACACCAATTGCCATATAGTGAGCTAGTGGAGGAGCGGATGTCTCTGGAGGATGTGTTTATAGGTTTGACCGGAAAGTATTGAGGTATGATAGACGGATTGGTATATAAGGAGTGGATCAAGACAAGGTGGGCGGTGCTACTACTCACCCTCTTAGGGCTAGGAGTAACGGGGTATGCCTTGCTCTCGCTAGGTAGGATCGTAGCTGTGCGTGGGGTGGCTCATCTTTGGGAAGTGCTCCTCTCAAAGGATGTCCTTTTGCTAGATGCCCTCAAGTATCAGCCTATATTGTGTGGCTTGGTGCTAGCGGTAGTGCAGTGGGCTCCTGAAATGGTGCAAAAGCGATTGAAGCTCACCCTTCATCTCCCAATACCGCTTGGGAGGATTACCTTCGTGATGCTCTCGTATGGAGCAGTGGTGCTGGGCTTACTTTTCCTCGTACAGATGCTGATCCTATGGGGCGACCTCTCTCGGATCTTGGCTCCAGAGTTAGTGACCCATTTGCTGGTTAGTGTCGCCCCTTGGTTCTTGGCAGGATGGGCAATGTATGGCGTAGCTACTTGGGTAGTAGTGGAGCCTACGTGGCGCGGGCGGTTGTTACGCATGCTAGTGAGCTACGGGGTGGTATCGCTCTACTTCGTGGCAGAGACCCCTCGAGCTTATCAAGATCTATTGTGGGTGGTGGGGCTTTGGTCTCTTCTACTTTGCTACGTGGCTATTTTATCTATTTATCGCTTTAAGGAGGGTGTGCAGTAATCTAGGCTTATGAAAATCTTTTTCAAACTATTGATGGGCGTAGTATCGGCACTGATGCTGATTTGGGGGATTACTTCGTTGGCTGCTTTAATGCAAAGAGGTGGCGACTATGTGCCTTTTACCCTCTATAGTGAGGTGGTGGGCGAATTTGTATCGCTGGATAATAGTGGTGAGAATGGAAGTCGCTACTATGACTATGCGGGGCGGGAATACACTGAGAGTGAGTTTGATAGTGTATTGCCATCATTTTATTTCCGCCAGTTGGTGATGGATGGACGTTTGCCCGATAGTATCAATGGTGTGGCGGTCTCACCGAGTATGCTAGAGGAGCAGAGCTTTATCTTTATATCGCATCCCTCCTCTATCAATTGCCACATTACACCCCTCTATTTCTTATTAGAGTCAATGTCCAAGCGGGTCTATCTCGAGATGCCGAGCGATGTCTTTCGATTAGGGAAAAAGGGCATCGAATTTATTGATATGAGTCGTAATGAGGTGGATAGGGCAAAGTCGGAGCTGTTTCAGAAGGCGTTTGAAGCTAGAGGAGTGACCTTCCCGATCGCTCTAGTGGCGGGCAATGCTACCACTAAGAAACCGTACGACCATGGGTATCTTTTGCTTGATGCCAAGGGGAGGCTCTTTAATCTGAGACAAGCGGTGGGGCGTCCCTATCTAAAAGAGATCGCACTACCCAGTGGTGTGGAGCCCCAGCAGCTTTTTGTGACTGAGTACCCAAGTCGTGCCTTCCTGGGTTTCTTGGCCGATAAAGAGGGCCAGTTTTATGCCATTACACTCCCAGATTATCGACTGGTAAAGGCGGAGTTGCCTCCTTTGGACTTGTCACGGGATAAGCTGACGATATTTGGCAATCCCTTTTACTGGACGGTGATTAGGAGCCGCGATGGCGAAGCACTATATACCGCTTTAGAGGCGGGGTCGCTTCGGCGGATGAAGGAGCTCCGTTTTGAGTCTTCGGAAGAGAGCTCTATTGCGAAGTATCTAGTGCCTTTCCAGCTCTCCTTTACCTCTCCACTACATGGCTACTTCCGTCCCGAGGTGCACCACTTTTCGTGGATAGGGCTCTTGGTGTGGTTGGTCGTCGGAGGTGTGTGGGTGTCGGCCTTACGTGCTAGGCAGTGGCGATCAAGTAGCTCCAAGCCACTGAAGTAGAGAAGCTTGGCTTCTTAATGCTATTGCTAGTGTAGCTAATATAGAGAAGGGTCGTTGAGGTGCAGATACGCACTTCAATGACCCTTCTCAATATCTGTGTCAATCAATGCTTTCCAAGAGACTGTTGCACGAAGGCGATCTGCGGCGTTGCTTTCTGAATTCGGCCTAGGTCACGTACGTGAGTACGCTCCCTTCGGCCCAGGTGGGGCCTTGGTGCCCTACGGCACCTTGCCCTCATCCTCAGGCCTTGCATCTCATCCTTCGTGCAAAGTCTCAGCACATTTGAAGCAAATGTGCGAGAATGGCACTTCGTGCAACATTCTCCTCTAAAACTGACTGCCTAGTAGAGCAAAAGTGGAGATGCAACTAAGCAATCGGCGAGTTGCATCTCGCCGATTGCTTAGTTGCATCTCAATTAATGGCTTTTTATAGGGCTGTGTATCAGTGGGTTACAAAGGCGCTTTTTCGCCCCTTTGATTTTGAATGTATAGGTGCGTCATTATCGGACTTGCCGGACAACTAGATACATTGATTTCCTACGAGATAGCTAGATCTCTAGGGCACCGATGAGCTCTTGGATATGGGTGATGTGGTGCCGCTCCATATAGGCTTGCAGCCCCTCGATCATTTTGAGAGGTGAGAGGGGATCCACGAAGTTGTAGGTGCCTACTTGGATGGCGGTGGCGCCTGCGAGGAGAAATTCTATCACGTCGGTAGCGTTGGTGATGCCTCCGATGCCGATCACTGGAATCTGAACCGCCTTTGCCACTTGCCATACCATACGGAGAGCAATCGGTTTGATAGCTGGTCCTGAGAGACCGCCGGTAACGGTGGAGAGGATGGGGCGACGTCGCTCGGCATCCACTGCCATACCGAGGAAGGTATTGACGAGGGAGAGGGCGTCGGCACCGTGTTGTTCGGCGATGGTCGCCATCTTGGCGATGTCGGTGACGTTGGGCGAGAGCTTTACGATGAGGGTGTGGTGGTAGACTTTGCGTATCTCCGAGACAATCTCGGCGATGCCTTTTTCGGAAACTCCGAAGGCCATTCCGCCATTCTTTACGTTGGGGCAAGAGATATTGAGCTCCATAGCGTGGATGCCTGGGAGGTCGTTCATTGCCGAGGCAACAGCGATGTAATCATCGATGGTGGAGCCATTAACGTTGGGAATGATCTCGGTGCCTAGTTGGATCGCTTCCGGATAGATGTGGTCGATGTAGTGCTGTAGCCCTAGGTTTTGGAGTCCTACCGCATTGAGCATGCCCGAGGGGGTCTCGGCCATCCGCTGTGGGGCATTGCCTTCTCTTGGCTCTAGGGTAGTGCCTTTGGTGAAGATGGCTCCAAGCTTCCCCACGTCATATATCTTATCCATCAGTAGCCCGTCCCCAAAGGTTCCCGAAGCTGTGGTGATGGGATTTTTAAGTTGTAGCTCCCCGATCTGTACCTCTAAATTCCTTTTCATACCTGCTCTATTTTATTCCCAAAGTAATTGTGATGTGTTGAAAACGGGGCCGTCGTGGCAGACGGTTTTGTGTCCCTTTGCAGTCGGTTCCACACAGCAGAGGCATACGCCGATACCGCATGCCATCCTATTCTCGAGTGAAGCTTGTGCTGGGAGCCCTTGTTGCTTTGCCCAATGGGCAACGGCTTTCATCATAGGGGTAGGTCCACACATATATATATGAGTGAAGTGACCTTCACGGAGAATAGGGTGGTCGGTCACGAATCCTTGGCTACCGAGAGAGCCATCTTCGGTGGAGAGGTGGAGGGTGCCTAGCTCCTCAAAGTGGTGGAGGTTGGAGAAGTGGGCTTGGCTTCTAGCTCCGAGAAGAAAGCTGGGGGCGATGCCCTGTTGCTTCATCGCCTTGCCAAGAGCATACATAGGGGCTACACCTACGCCTCCGCCCACTAGAAGGGGTTGGCTTTCAGCGGGGGGTAGCTCAAAGCTATTACCAAGTGGCAAGAGGATCTGGTACTCTGCTCCGATGGGTGCCTGCATCAGTAGCCGGGTGGCTCTACCAGCGGACTGTATGAGTAGGCTCAGCACTCGCTCTGTGCTATCGTAGATAGAGATGGGGCGACGGAGAAGTAGCCCATCGGGTGCTTTTACCCAAACTTGCACAAACTGTCCTGGTGCGAAGTGGGGTAGCTTTACTCCCGCTTCTACTGGTGTGAAGTGTCCTAGAAAGAGGCGGTCGGAGTACTCTTCCCGCTCTACTAGTTTCATTTTTAAGTCCAATATCTCTTTGCTCATACGGTATCTCTTTTTGAGGAAATAGTTCTCTTTCTGTGCAAAAGTAGCTATAAATTCCTATACCAGCGGAATATTGCTATATTTACAAAAGATATTATTGGACTTATAAACCTATGACAACGATAGATTGGTCACCTCGTGAGCGTGCATTGCGGGAGGAGTACAAGCTCCTTTCGCTAGAGTTTTCGCAACTCTATACGGAGCATCAGGACCTGATTAATACGGTGGGTCCTCGGCTTTCGGCGGAGTATCTGCAAGCGGTGGGGGAGTTGCAGTACGAGGTGCTGCAGCTACAGCTAGAGATAAAGCTACTCTCGATGCGGGAAAGCTTGCTCCGCCAGTATGTGAATAGAGACGAGACGCCCGATGTGGAGCGTGTGGATAAGGAGCTGGAGAGGGTGCGGGAGGAGTATAATGCAACGCTGAGGCAGGAGAGTGAGAAGCTCTTTTATGCCAAGGAGTATCTCAAGTCACCTGAGCTTTCGCCCGACGAGAGTAAGGAGATACGGAGGCTCTACCAGACCATTGTGAAGCTGGTACACCCTGACCTTCACCCAGAGGCAACGGAGGAGATGATCGAGATATTTCGCAGGGCAACGCAACTCTATAAGGAGGCGGATCTGGATGGAATTCGTGACCTCTATAATGTGGTGCTCTTTAAACATCCCACGGAGGGGATAGATGTGACCAACGGGATAGAGTACGAGATAGAGCAGCTGAAAGGGCGGATTGCTAAGATAAGGGCAAAGATTGAGGAGCTTTGGCAGACGTTCCCTTACACTTTTGCTAAGGAGCTGGCGGACCCTCAGTGGGTGGAGCAAAGGCAAAGGGACTTGGAGGAGACGATTCGGCAATTGGAGGAGCGTAAGGCAAAGATGCAGGAGATCATTACGCTCTTGGAGGAGTATGAATCACAAGGTTTTTGATTATGGCAGAGCAAGGCGGTATCACACCACTTAATGACAAGCTTCTTGCCCTGATTGGCACAGGGGGTATCAATAGTTTGGGGCTTCCAAAGCGGGAGATCTTTTTACTAGATATCATCGTGGCGGGCACTACGCATGTGGATAATATCCAGGAGCTAAAGAAACAGATGGTACCTGGCACGCTACTGAAGATGGTGCGGCGACCTAAGAATATCTACGATGAAAAGGCAATTGCTCTCTTTATGGGTGCGGATAGGATTGGATATGTACCTCGGACGCTTAACCTTATCATTTCCCGCTTGATGGATGCGGGTAAGGAGTTTTACGCCAAGGTGACATCGGTGACGGAGCGGGGTGAGTGGGTCCGTATCGAGGCTAAGATCTATATGGTGGAGTAGAGCTGAGATAAAAAAGCCCCCCTCTTTGGAGAAGGGGGCTTATCTAGTTATTTGGGAGGGGTTATTTCCCTTTGTGGGTCATGATGTGGAGTACCTCTTTATCGGTTTCGGTCATGGCATCACGGCCGATGGAGGTAAGGTTGTCGATGCTTTTGTCGATATCATCATCTACTACCCCTTCGTTGCTGGTGACCACTTTGTGCTCCATCGCAAGTAGGGAGGAGAGCATCGCTGAACTGACGCCACTGGTCACTTTGAGACTGCAACTAGGTTTGGCTCCGTCGCAGATCATACCAGTGAGGTTTCCGACCATGTTTTTCACGGCAAAGCCAATCTGCTCCTTAGTTCCACCCATCAAGTAGGTGATGCCACATGCACTGCCTGTGGAGGCAACTACACAGCCACAAAGGGCGGAGAGGCGACCTAGCTTCTGCTTGATGTAGATGACCATAAGGTTGCTGAGCATCAATGCACGAATCCTCTTTTCTTCACTCACGCCCTCTTCTTCAGCAAAGGTAAGCACTGGCATCGTGGCCGTAATCCCTTGATTGCCACTTCCCGAATTGCTCATCACGGTTACAGGAGCTCCATCCATTCGGGCATCACAGGCGGCACTGGTGCTAGCAAGGAGACGAGTGTAGGCGGTGTCTCCTAGGTATTTTAGCCCCAATTCTCCTTTGATCATACGGCCTACGGAGTGACCATACTGACCCTTTAGTGAGTACTGGGATGCTTGCTTATTGAGCCTTGCTGCCTCCTCTATAAATCGGATCTCCTCAAGTGGCATCTCTGTGGCAAATCGGTAGACTAGGTCGAATGTGAGCGGTACTTCTGGGCCATCGTAAGGCTGTGTGGTGCCCTCGTCCTCTTGACCTGAGTGGCTACCCTGTCCCTGCTGTGCTACACCATCGAGGGTGAGGCTCTTGAGGGCGGTATGATTCTTCTCGATAATAGCAATGGCGGTATGGCCTTCGCTATCCTCTAGGGTGGCTTCGATGTAGAGCTTATCTACCTCTCCATCTTTTAGGCGGATGGTGATGATGCCCGCCTCCATAAGTGCCTTGGCTTTGGCAAACTGCTCCTCCGAGAAGTGGTCTAGCACGGTGAGCTCTTTTTCGGGTGCTGCTATCACCGCTCCTAGTGCTATGGCGATAGGTAGTCCTATCATACCAGTACCAGGAATGCCTACGCCCATAGCGTTTTTCAGAATGTTGGCACTTAGGTCGAGCGTGATAGACTTAATCTCTCCTGGTAGAATAGCTGAGGCGTGTGCCACGGTTAGTGCTACTGCCACGGGCTCGGTACACCCTGTTGCTGGGAGCACCTCTCGGTGTATCATCTTGATGATATTGAGCTGAAGTTCTCTTTCCATAATAGTCTCTATAATAGTATTTGTGTGGTGTTTAGTTATCGTCGCATAAAGATACCTCCTTTACAACTATTTTGCAACCCCCCTTCCACCCTTATCACTCTTTTTTTAGTAGCTTTGCATAGTATATATATATGAGATGAGATGATGAATAAAGAAATGTACCAGATGCGGGGTGTCTCTGCCGATAAGGAGGATGTACATGCCGCTATTAAGAATATCGATAAAGGGCTCTATCCACAAGCTTTTTGCAAGGTTCTGCCCGACCTGTTGGGCGGTGACCCCAACTATTGTAGCTTGATGCACGCTGATGGGGCGGGGACTAAGAGTAGCCTTGCTTATGCCTATTGGCGTGAGACGGGTGATCTCTCTGTATGGAAAGGGATAGCACAAGATGCCTTGGTAATGAATCTTGATGACCTTCTCTGCGTGGGAGCGGTGGATAATATATTGGTTTCTAGCACTATCGGACGAAATAAGCGTCTGATCCCTGGCGAGGTAATCGCAGCCATTATCAATGGTACGGAGGAGCTCCTGGAGCAGCTTCGAGGGCTGGGTGTAGGTATTTACTCGACTGGTGGTGAGACTGCCGATGTGGGGGACTTGGTACGTACCATCATCGTGGACAGCACGGTGAGCTGTAGGATGAAGCGGTCGGATGTGATCAATAATGCCAATATCAAGGGCGGAGATGTGATCGTGGGACTAGCCAGCTACGGCCAAGCAACCTATGAGGAGAGCTACAATGGAGGAATGGGAAGTAATGGGCTCACCTCTGCTCGGCATGATATATTTGGTAAGGAGGTGGCACGAAAATACACTGAGAGCTTTGATGGGGCTCTCCCCGATGAGGTGGTCTATGTGGGTAAGCGTACGCTTACAGAGCCTGTGGAGGGTTTGGATATAGACTATGGTAAATTGGTGCTTTCGCCTACACGTACTTATGCACCTATCGTGGCCAAGATGCTTCAGGAGATGCGTGGGGCGATCCACGGTATGGTGCACTGTACTGGCGGGGCTCAGACCAAGGTGCTTCACTTTGTGCAAGGGAAGCGAGTGATCAAGGATCAGTGGCATCCGATCCCTCCACTCTTTGAGGTGATTGCTCGGGAGGGCAAGACGCCACCGAAGGAGATGTACAAAGTATTCAATATGGGTCATCGCCTGGAGGTTTACTTGCCAGAGTCGGAAGCTAATACTTTGATAAAGCTCTCTGAAAGCTTTGGTGTGCCTGCAAAGGTGATAGGTAGAGTGGAGGAGGCAGCACAAAATGAATTGATCCTTGATACCCCTCTAGGTCACTTTGAATACCACTAAGAGCGAATGGCTAAGAAATTTGATATACTAGCGAGAACAGAGGGGCTAAAGGAGCGCTTTGAGGAGGTCCAGCTCTTGATTACTGACCCAAGTGTGATCAGTGATCAGAAGCGGTTTATGCGCCTTAGCAAGGAGTATAAGGAGCTGGAGAACCTGACGAAGAAGAGCGACGAGTATCGGTTGCTTCTAGCCAATTTGGAGGAGGCTCAGACGATAGTTGCCGAGGAGAGTGATGATGAGCTACGGCACATGGCTGAGGATGAGATCGAGACGATTAGGGAGCAATTACCAACGATGGAGGAGGAGATTAAGTTACTCTTAATTCCTAAGGATCCTGAGGACGATAAGGATGCAATAGTGGAGATACGTGGCGGTACGGGAGGAGACGAAGCGGCACTATTCGCGGGTGACCTCTACAAGATGTACGTGAAGTACTGCGAAAGCCAGGGCTGGAGGTGTAGTACCTCCTCATTTAGTGAGGGTACGTTGGGGGGATTTAAGGAGATTGTCTTCAAGGTGGAGGGAGACGGAGTCTATGGCAAGCTAAAGTATGAGTCGGGCGTGCATCGTGTACAACGTGTCCCCGCTACGGAGACGCAAGGACGGGTGCATACCTCGGCGGCAACGGTAGCTGTATTGCCTCAGGCAGATGAATTTGATGTGGAGGTGAAGGAGTCGGATATCCGCGTAGATACTTTTTGCTCTTCTGGTGCAGGAGGGCAGTCAGTGAATACCACCTATTCGGCAGTTCGTCTCACGCATATCCCTACTGGCATTGTGGTACAGAGCCAAGATGAGCGGTCGCAGCTGAAAAATAAGGCTCGGGCGATGGAGGAGCTTCGGACACGTATATATAATATGGAGTATCAGAAGTATATCGATGAGATTGCCTCCAAGCGAAAGACTTTGGTAAGTACAGGCGACCGATCGGCAAAGATACGTACCTACAACTTCCCTCAGGGGCGAGTGACAGACCACCGTATCGGGCTAACGGTCTACCAGCTGAGTGATGTACTGGATGGAGATGTTCAGCAATTTATCGATGCGCTTACCGTGGCGGAGAATGCAGAGCGTCTAGCTTCTGCAGAGATGTAGCCTAGGCTGTCCCAAATAGAGCTTTTAGTACCTTTACAATATTATCATTTATGAAACAATTCTTGCGAAAAGTGCACCTTTGGCTCTCGGTGCCATTTGGGGTTTTTATTACGTTGATCTGCCTAACGGGTGGTCTCTTGATTATAGAGAAAGACCTTATCCGTAGAGGTGACTCTTCGTTGGTTTATGTGGAGCCAGAGGGAGAGCCAATGGAGATGAGCCTGCTTTGCTCAAAGGTGCTAGAGACTCAGCCCGAAGGGGCTAAGATATCGGGAGTAACGATTTATCCCGACCCCAGTAAGTCTTATGAGGTGGCTATTGCGCCGCCTTATCGTAAATTTGTCTTTATCGACCCTTATCGGGGCGAGGTGCTAGGGGCGTATGAGCGCTCCGCCTTTTTCACCACGGCCTCTCTGATTCACCGTCGAATGCTTGATGGCACTAAGGAGGCAGTGGTCGGTAAGCAGGTGGTAGGGGTTACTGTTTGGGCTTTTGTATTCATCTTGATCTCGGGTATTGTCTTGTGGTGGCCTAGTCGCTGGAGTAGGTTGGGACGCTCGCTGAGGATACGTTTCGGCCGTGGGCGAAGGGTATTATGGTACGACCTTCACGTGGTACTGGGTGTTTTCGCTACTCTAATACTACTGGGCTCCGCTGTGACGGGACTTATTTGGACTTACGATTGGTTTGAAAAGCCTATGTACAAGCTTTTTGCCGCCTCTCAGCCTTCTGAGAAGCCACCTCATGCCTCTATCCAAGAGATTGGAGATGGGTATGTAGCGTGGGGTGTAGCGGTGAAGCAGATCCCATTGGAGAAGTATGCTTCTTTGAGAGTGCAGAAAGGAGTGGTGAAGGCATCACTCTCTGGGTGGGGCAATGCTAGAGCTACTGACGATTACCGCTTTGACCCCGTAAGTGGGGAATTACTGGAGGTGACCAAGTATGCCGATAAAGAGAGGTATGAGAAAGTGAGTGGCTGGATCTCATCTATTCATCTTGGAAGGTGGGGCGGTAGCTTTTCACGTCTGCTCACCTTTTTGGCAATGCTCATAGGAGCTTCACTACCAATTACTGGCTATTATCTATGGTGGAAGCGGATTTATCGCCCTCGTAAGAAGCGTGAATTGTGCTAAGAAGGCTTAAATAGGGGTTTTTTAATCTATAAGTATTGTAATTGCTAGTTATCTCTCTTCAATCTGTGTTAAAAGAGCACGACTTGCTCTGTTTCTTTCCCAATTTATACCTACATTTGCTTTAGAATAGAAAGGGAATGGGCGTTAGAAATGCCCCTCTTAACTGTTTGTATTATAAACAACTTAGAAAATTGTAAATGATGAAGAAGATTATTTTAGCAGCTATTGCTAGTACAGTTTTTGCGATCGGTGCAATGGCACAGTATCGTCCAAGTGTGATTGTAAGTGCAGGATATCAAGGTGCCAACATTAGTGGCGTAAAAGATTCTAAGATCGCCTCTGGTGCTCGTGCAGGTGTGGCCCTAGACTTCGGTGTGTTGAATACCGGTGCTATGGAGCTAAGCATCCAGCCAGGTCTTAACTTCTCTATGAAGGGCTTCTCTTATGGTGATAAGGAGGATATCAAGAATTCACTTTACTATGTTGACCTACCTATCCTAGCTAACCTACGCTTTGGGGTAACCGAAGGTCTTAATGCCTTTGTTAATGCTGGTCCTTACCTAGCTTATGGTGTTGGTGGATCTGCAAAGGTTGGTGATAATAAGGACAAGTCCAATCCATTTAAGGAGACTACTATTGCAGGAAAGTCAATCCGTGCATGCAATCCATTTGATTGGGGTCTTCAGGTAGGTGCTGGTCTAGAGTATCAGCGTGTAATGCTTTCTGTAGGTGCACAGTTTGGTATGTATGATGTTACCAAGAACTATACAGTTGATATTCCTGTTGTTGGTAAGAAAGAATTTGGTGACACCAACAAGAATAGTGCATTCTTCGTAACTGCTGGTTATCGCTTCTAATAAAAGAAGGTTCTTGTATAATGAGAGAGGTACACTCCTATGGGGTGTACCTCTCTTTTTACATACTTACATAGGAGCTATTATTCTGCAGGTATTAAGGTGGTAGGAGAGGAACAGTCAAGACCCTATCCAACGGAGAGCACGTGGGTTAAGGACCTCGGAGAGGTCCGTGTTAAATAGGCACAGGTCGGAGGGGCAGAGCCCCGAACGATCTGTGTGTAAGAGCATATTACCCCATCCCATGACCCCGGTTGAGGGGTCAGACCAAGAGAAGGTTGTCCGACCCCTCAGCCGGGGTCGCAAGAGTATTTGTACGTTATTATACACAGGTCTTCGGCACTGCGTGCCTTGACCTGTGCCTATTTAATACGGACCCCTCAGCCGGGGTCCTTCCCTATGGATACCTATGAATGCCTACGGCAAGACCTTCCCAATGCGTAACTCTGGGCGTTAGCCCCGAACGACTGGGGGTAAGCAATGTCACACGTATATACTCGTCCCCTTGTGGGTCGGACATAGTCATGCGACCGATCGCTTTTGTGCAACTGTCTCTCCAAGTGTTCGTTTCCTGCCTAATAATCTATTACATCAACCTCTTATTCCGTATGCGTGCGGAATGGATTCCGCAGGGCTACGGAATACGTTCCGCACGCATACGGAATGCATTCCGCACCCTATGCGGAATATGTGGAAGGTGTATCAACGCATTCCTGAAAGTGTAGACACTCTGTCTCCTCTATTCCTGAAAAAGTAGACACATTGAGAGGAAATGAAAAGTCCTGGATTCGGTTGTCCGACCCGCTAGGAGTTGAGTATATACGTGTGCTATTGCTTACTCCTAGTCGTTCTGGGATACGCCCCTCCAGAGGTTACGCATTAGAAAAAAAGGTCTTTCATCTCATCCTCGACTTATACTCGTCAATTGAACTGACATATCGGATGGACCTCGGCAGAGGTCCGTGCTAAATAGGCACAGGTCGAGGTACGCAGTGCCGAAGACCTGTGTATGACGATGTACAAAAGACCCTGACGACCCCGGCTGAGGGGTCGGACAACCCTATCTAGGTCTGACCCCTCAGCCGGGGTCAAGGAGGTGGTGAATACGCTCGTGTACACAGGTCGTTCGGGGCTTTGCCCCTCCGACCTATGCCTATTTAGAGACTGTTGCACGAAGGCGATCTGCGGCGTTGCTTTCGGAATTCGGCCTAGGTCACGTACGCTAGTACGTTCCCTTCGGCCTCATCCTCAGCGCCTTGCATCTCATCCTTCGTGTAAAGTCTCAGCACATTTGATTCAAATGTGCGAGAATGGCACTTCGTGCAACATTCTCATTTAACACGGACCTCTGCCGAGGTCCTTGTGCAACAGTCTCTTTTCATGTGGGGTTGAGGGGGAGTACGCTAAGAGGGTGCATCAATAAGTTGATGCACCCTCTTAGCGTATGTATATTTAATTTAGTGACGCTCCTGAAGGAGGTAGATGAGGACTGGGAAGTGGTCACTGTAGCCATCGATAAATGAATTGTTTTCGAAGGTACGGTGTGGGTATCCTTTGCGCTTTCCCTCCTGGGTGATGAGGAAGTTGCGGTCGAATACCTCCATCTTCCAAAGTCGTAGGTTGCTCCCGCTGGAGATCAGTCCGTGGGTCACCATCATCTGGTCAAAGAAGTTCCACTTATTTTGGTAGACAAGTGTGCCGATGCCCTTAGCAAAGAGCGAGGCACTAGGATTGTAGATCCCCTTTGGTGCCACTTCGCTGCGGTGGGTCTTGGCATTGAGTACCTCTGTCACACTGGTGTTGGTGGGGTCGTCATTGAGGTCGCCCATAATTACCACCTTAGCATCTGGTTCGGAGGCTTGTATCTCCTCAACTATTGCGAGGGTGGTACGAGCTGCTGCCTCACGAAGAGGGTTGCTCTTGTGGCCGCCGTAGCGAGATGGCCAGTGGAGTACGATGAAGTGAATCCGTTCGCCTGCGATAGTACCATAGACATGTAGCTGGTCACGAGTCACGAAGTCGGGACGCTCATCCCACTTGAAGGGGTAATACTTGTACCCTTCGAGCTTAAAGATATTGGGATTGTAGAGCGCTGCCACATCAATACCACGACGGTCTGGGCCATCTTCGTGGATCACCTTTAGCCCCATCGCTTTGATGGCGTCACGCTGTGTGAGGTCCTCGAGCACTCGACGATTCTCAATCTCGGCGGTACCAATAAAAGCTGGCCCGTAGGGGGTGTGCTCTTGACCTAAGAGACTGATCACCCGTGCGAGATTATCTAGTTTCTTCTCGTATTGCACTTGTGTCCATGCGTAGGGACCTGTGGGGAGATAGTCGTCATCACCTTTGTTATTGGGGTCGTCTTCGGTATCGAAGAGGTTCTCCATATTATAAAAGGCAACGGCATAAGTATTGTACTGTTTGCCCGCATTGGTGCCGGTGGCTTGCTTTGAGGAACCACAGCTCCCCAAAGCAAAAGCCACTAGCAACGCCAGTAGGGCATACCAATTATGCTGAGTATACTTCATAGCGAACTATTACTGAATAGTGATATCATCAATGAGTAGGTCGTAAGCTGCCTCCTTACCTACCTTAATGCCAAAGAAGCTATCTTTGGTAGCAAGTTTTAATCCAGATATGTCAAGGGTAACCTTCACCCACTTGCCTTGTGTATCGATAGTGCCTGTATATCCGTTTCTATCTTGAGGCTTTAGGGTAATATCGGCTGTTCCCGAAACTGTACCAATGTTAAATGGCTTATACTCTTGGTAGGTTTTACCTTTGTATTCTCTAGTTTCATCCGAATAGATGTTTATTGAGAGGGTCTTTGCTGATTTCCCCTTAATGAAGAAGGTAATAGTATTGCCGGAGGTAGGAGCCCCTTGTGGTACTTTGGCAGTAAATACGTAATCGTTGCCTGTGGGTGTGCCTTTGATGTGAAGGGCCTTTCCGTTATGCCCACCATCAACTTGCGTAGCATAATCTTTCAGACCAAATTTATTGAGTGCACCTTCGAATGCAGTCCAGTCCTCAAAGTCGGCACCAGGGAATAGGAGCTTACCTACTGCGGGAGTAGGTTGCTCAGGATTTGGATTTGGCTCTGGTTGTGGCTCTGGATTAGGTTGAGGAGCAGGGGTAGCACCACCAGTTGCGAGCTTTCCTCCATCGCTCTTCACTGCAACATTCTTGAGTTGCCAAGTAGAGGAGTGTTCTGCAGAACTGATATACTTAAACGCAATGACTACGTTCGCTTTACCTAGCATACTTGCTGGTAGTGCAATATCACCACTCTTAACGGTTGTCCAATCCTTGCCTGAAGGCCAAGTAGGTATGGTTAGTTGTTCCCATTGAGCACTCTTTACATCACCATTGAAGTTGCTAGATACCCAGATGGTCTGTTCCACCTTCATCTTTGCAGGGTCTACGACCTTTGTTTTCCCTTGGCTGATAGTGTGGTCAAAGGATATTGATGCACTTTTTGCGGCTGTAAGGTCAAAAGCAGGAGTAACTAGCCAGTCTTCATTGGCATTGTTCTTGCCATCGGCAAAGCCAGAGATGTTGACGTTTTTATATTGAGTGTTTATCTTCCAAGTCTGAGCTCCTGCAACATTGATCGCAGTCATCTTACCAAGGTCTTTGGCAAACTCCTCACTGTAGATCACTGCCCCTGTTGATGGTTGGTCGGGGGTAGGGGTGTCGGTGCCACCTGAGGTCTCAGGCTCCTTGCCACTAAAGCCGAAGCAATCGTCGGCCGAGCGAAGGAATAGCTGGTAGTCGCTACCAAACTTTGAGAGGATAGCTACCACGGTACCATTGCCCTTTGGAAGCTTGTCATTAGCAAAAGTAGCATACTTGCTATTGCGTACATAGAGACTCTTGCCACTCTTATCCCTTAGGATACGATTAACGGCATTCATCTCTTGATCGGCATAGTTGAGCTCGCCACCCTTTTCGAAGTAAACGCCCTCTAGCTGTATCAGCGTACCAATCATGGCATCGGTGATAGAGCCCATAGTGGTTACCTTAGGCATTGCCTTTTTGGCATCTGGCCATTGGTTCTTTAGGAGATGCTTCTTGGCAATCTCGTAGGGGATACGGGTATTCTTGGGATTATTGTTGTTCATTCCCAGCTGAATGACGCCTCCGTAGCTAGTAGCTGCAAGGCCTTGTAGCTTGATCACTACCTCCTGCCCTACAGGGTAATCATTGGCGATGTTATTTTGGTCAATACCAATGGAGAGCCCACCTGTAGCATCCTCCACATAGATTTGCTTGTAGATATTGCCTGAGATATCGTTGCCCACTACCACGGCACGGATGGCGAAGTCCTCCTCAATGATCTTACCCTCTTCGGGTACTGAGGTAAACATCTCCTTGTATTTAGCAATGGTGATGATGCCTTCATCCCCGATCTCCACAGTCGGTTCGGTAAGGAGTGGGGCATCGTATTCCCGCTCACAAGAAGCGAAGGTGAGCCCGATGAGGGCTACGAGTGCTATAATTAATTGTCTATTTAGTTTCATATATTGTATCGTCTATTAATATTACCAATTGTAACTAGCATTGAGGAAGAAGTTGATCCCCTGCATGTAGTAGTGCTTATTGGTAAAGCGCTCAGGGTGATCTAGGTTGATACGTCCTTGCTCAAATCCACCAGTGCGAATCTCCTTATTATTGAGTAGGTTGGTGATGGAGAAGTTGAAGTTGATGCGGTCTCTATTCTTTAGGTAAAGAATCTTACCGATGCTTAGGTCCATAGTCACTCCACCCTTGAAACGCTCCTGAGTGGTATACTGCTTGAAAGCCTCATACTGCTTAGCATTGTGTCCGGCAGTACCTGGAGGGGTGACAGTGGTATAGTTAGAAGCGAGTCGGCGGATAGGCGCAGCATCAATGTGGTTGTAGCCAAAGCCATTGACATTGAGGTTGAAGAACCAATAATTCCAGAAGTAACCAATCCCAAAGGTACCCAGTACTTGTGGTACACCACCGAGGTAGAGGTTCTTCATGTAGACCTTCTCTTCTTTATTCATAATCTTACCATTGGTACTATTCATCACGCCCATTGGGTCGTTGCTGTAGTAGTATTGAGCGGCAGTACCGATCAGCTCAAAAGTGAGCGAACTGGTAGGCTTATACTCAACACCCACCTCTACACCTCTATGTACCTTATCCACTCCATAAAGGGTGTGGAGTACAAAGGTACGCTGTGTATCATCATAGTAGGCTACCTTCTTCATATCATCCCAGAAGCCGGTGTAGAAGGCCGATAGACGTCCTTTCACCTTAGGAGTGGAGAAGATATAATTGATGTCTACACTTCCAATCTGCTTGCTCTTGAGTGTTGGTGCCACAATATCCGAAATGTCTGGAGAGACATACATCTGTCGCTCTAGCTGTGGACGATTGAGGTACTGAGCATTGAGGGTGAGAAAGTGGCGACCGTTGAATTTATAGACGGCACCGACCTTAGCATCAAAGTTGATAAACGCATGGAGCTTACCTTTGCCATAAGAATTGTCGGGGTAGCGTCCGTTGCGCATCATACCTTCACGCTGGATGGTATTAAGTGCTAGCTTGGCACCATAGTAGATATCCCACTTGTAGTACTTATGCTCATTCTGAGCCCAAAGTGCTGCATTGTAGATATGGTAGCGGTAGTCGTATCCAAAGACATCCCCCTCCCATACTCTACGGCCAGGCTTATTGAGGTCGTTTTGAACCACCTGATCATTACCAGCAAAGTCGCGTTCGGCATACTTATCGTTATCCAATAGATACTTAGCCCCTAGCAGGTCATCGACTGTCTTGAATTGCTTGGACTGAGAGTACTTAAATTCAAGTCCCGCACTCAGTGCAATCTCCTTGGATAGCTGTGTATTGAGTGTGGTATTGAAGGCAATCTCTGCAAGGTCGCTCCGACGCTCCTCTACCATATAGATGGCGGAACCGTCACCGGTCATATTATTGAGGTGGTTTGCCATATAAAGGCGATCCCAATTGATCTGAGAAATCTCTAGAGTACGCCATTGGTGGGCATAATACTCCTGCACCTCGGGGGCTCCCTCGAAGTAGCTAGGGAGGTAGCGGTAGTAATCAGGGCGTGGGTCGGCACCATTGTACCAATTGAGCGAAGACCTACCGTATCTATTGTAGTGTGCACCGATACCAGTGGTAAGGGTGGTCTCGTAATTGGGCTTCCAGATGTGAGAGATGATCAGAGTTGGATCCCAGCTCTTCACCACACGGGCGTTACGCTTTTTGCCATTCTGCCAGCCCCAGTTTGGATTGTAGGTATTGTTGCAGACCAGTTTTAGAGCCTCCTCCACTGAGGAGCCTTGCTGACCACGCTCTACTGGCGAACCAAAGGTGATGACGCTGAGGCGATGCTTGCCCCTATCCCATACCTTCTCTGCACCTAGCATATAGGATATGTTCTTGTAGAAAACACCTTCAATGGCCCCTTCGTGAGCATAACGGCCACCGATAGCGGCAGAGAGTGCCCAGCCATTATCCATCAGACCGGTATTGTAGCTGAGGATCGCACGAGCATAGTAGTTGCGATTAGTGCCTGAGAGGGTTGCCTTTCCGCCACGAGTATAGTTGGCTGGGCGCATATTGATATTCTCCGAGCCACCAATATCTCCAAAGGAGAAAGGAGAGGCTCCCATATAATTGATGCGGTTACCATTGCGGGTCATATCATTAAGGGCACCGATGGAGGAGTAGTTGAAGACGCCTCTTACCCCTTCATTGAAGTTGATGCCATTGATATACCTCTGCTCGTAGGTATTGTCGTAACCACGATTGCGGTGACGGAATTGTGAGAATTGGAAGCCAGCCTTCTGGAGATAGACATCGTTGGTAAAGATGACCATCGTATTGGCCGACTGCCCCGCCCCTTCATCGTCAATCTGGTCGAGGTCAATATTATCTACAATCCCCGCAAACTGGGCATTGTCATTGATTTTATTTTGTATCATCACAATAGGCCCCACCTCATTGAGTCGGTTGGGGGTGATGGTGATATTTAGCTCCACAGTAGTGTGCAGAGGAGAGCTGAAGAGTAGGGTCTCTTCGCCAGCCTTAATGTTGTAAAAGGCGAAACTACCATCACTCTCGGTTGTAGTCTGCTGATTACTACTCTGGAGGGTTACTAGCACGCCACCTATGCCATTGTTGCTACCTCCGTCGCGAACGACCCCTCGAAGCGAGGTCTTCTCTTGAGCGAGAAGAGGGCAGAAAGCTATAGACAGTAGGAGACTTGCCAAGGCAATAAGCCTAGTAATTCTTTGCATGTCTTTGAGTCATTAGTTAATAATCTGATTCTATTAGAAAATGAGATGGAAAGAGGACCGCAACAGTGGCGACCCCATTTCCATCTCACTTAATGAGTACTTACTCAATCGTAAAGTCGTCAATCATTAGATCGTAGTCTACCTCCTTGCCTACCTTGAGAGCAAAGAAATTGTCTGAGGTGGATAGTTGCAACCCAGCAATATTAAGGGTTACCTTTACCCATTCCCCTTTGGTGTCAATAGCTCCAGTATATTGGTTGGAAGCTGCGGGTGCTAGCATAATGTCTTCTGTACTTGCTACCTCGCCCAAGTTAAATGGCTTATACTCTCTTGGGGCAGAGTAGATATTCATTGATAGTGACTTGCCTGCTGTTCCCTTGATGTAGAAGGTGATCTTAGTCGCAGAGGTCATACCAGAGGCATTCTTAGTGGTGGTAAAGACGTAGTCATTCTTTGCAGGCGTACCTTTGATATGTAGTGCCTTGCCACTCTTCCCGCCGTCAACTTGGTTGGCGTAAGCTTGTAGTCCAAAATTATTTAGGCTAGCTTTGAAGGCATCGAAGTCATCAAAGTTGGCACCAGGGAAAAGCAACTTGCCCTCAGTTGGCTGTGGCTGTGGTTCTGGCTCTGGTTGTGGGGTAGGAGTCTCCTCGCCACCAATAACGATGACCTCACCATTGTCCGACCCTTCCTTCCAAGGATTGATGGTAGCACCCTCTACTATTACTAGCTGACCTCTATTGTAGGTCACCTCAACGGTGTACTTGTAACCGCTCTCAGTGGCTGTTAGCTTTAGGTTAGCGGTGTGTGGCTTACCATTGATATTGAAAGTCACCTCCTTGCCAGTCAAGGTTTGTGGAGGTAGGATCATCATCCCTTTGTACTTATTAGTGCCTGCTGCCTTGATAGCTACACTTGGAGTAGCGGTCTTGGTGCCAGTAGTGATGGCCCCATCAGCAAGTGCCATCTTACCATCCACCAATACATCCTTCAGAGCAATGGTGCCATTATTGATCGCCAGCCCATCGGTAGTGATATTGAATTCAATCAAAGTGAGCATGTGGCTAAATACCAAGTTAGCATTGCCATTTTGCTTATTGATTCCCTTTTGGTTGTCCGAGTAAAGGAGGTCAATAAGGGCAGGTTTGCTTTGATCAGAGGTGTCAAAAGCCAGCTCGGTAGTCACTCCCTCCTTATATGGGTAGTAGGCGACTAGGTCTAGATTGCCAGTGCTAGGTAGGTTGATCCCCTCCATAGCCGAGGTAAAGACCACCTTTTCACCTGCTGAAGCGGTAGTGTACTTAGCATTTGTGGCGTAGTTATTAGCTCCTAGTGCTTGTCCTTCGTTCAGTGCAAAGATACCGATGGCATCCGATACTTCCCAGGTTTCTCCAGCTACACGTGTGCCGGGTTGCACAATGTTGGAGCTTACCCTAAGGTCGCCCTTACCTTTTGCATAAGGGTCATCCACTTCACAGCCACATCCTCCGCTGCGTTGACAGCTAGAGAATAGTAGGGTACTCGCTAGGAGTAAGCTTCCTAATTTAGTCGTTGTCTTCATCATATTGATATAATTATTGTGTGATTATTATTATTTACCAGTCTTTAGAGTTATTCTGACTCTTAATCGCTGTTGCTTCGTTCTCGGGGAGGGAGGGGAAGAATTTCACCCCTAGCTCCTTCTCGAGCTCGGCCACGGTGCAAGTATAGTCGTCCCACTTGCTACCACTAGCGGGTCTTACATTTGGCATCTTGACACCAATGGAGACCCACTGACCCTTTTTCTTCTTTAGTAGCACCTTCCACGTGTGAGTGGGGATTGGGCACTTCTTATTGACATCGTCACGTACCATTTCAGCGTTAGGAGCAAGTGTAGGGCCACAAACCACATAGAGGGTATCGGTCTTACGGGCATTCTTAGCAAAAGCATTCTCTTTATTCTCGAGCGTTGCCCAGATACCTGCATTCTGACTTTGCTCTTGTGGCACTACGTTGGTGAAGTAGAAGGTGGTGCGATTGAGCTCTTTGGAAGCGGTACGCTGATTACTTGCCAGCATGTGGCCTCGGCTCATATTGTACTCACGTGGCTGAAAGCTCCTTCTGATTAGTTGCATCTGATACTTTTGTTCTACACCAGGGCCGAAGTCCCAAGGGTCGCCACCCCACTTCTTTCTACTCCATTCCCCTAGACAGTCTCTGTACATCGGATAGGCCACCATATAGGGCTGGTGATTATTTTTGCTAAAATAAATAGTATAGTTGCGTCGCTTACCACCAGGAGTCGTTCCCCCTGCAAAGAAGCTGTCGGGAGTATCCTCTTGGTGGATGACACGATCCTCCATATAGCCATTTTGGATCAGTACCTGCTCCATATAGTAGGCCTGATTACCATACCCTTCAGCTGGAGGCGTAGGGGGTTCGGGCTTAGGGTCTTCTCCAGGTTGCTCTGGATCCGGCTGAGGATTGGGCTGTGGTTGAGTGCCTCCTTCGCCTTCCCCGATAATCTCAATAGTGGCATCAATGAGCTCCACACCAGTGTCGGTGAGCTTGAAGTTGCGTCGCACACGAATACCTGCCTGTAGCTTCTTCGACTCCATCTCCGTGTAAGTATAGCTCTTGCCCGCCACTTCAAAGGTGTAGGTAAGGCCTTTCAGCTCCTGCCCTGGTAGCAGAATAGCTTGATGTGTTGCCCCTTTAGCTACACTCTTGGCCTTGTGCATCGTTATCTTGCTGGTGGCGGCCCCGAGGTTGGAAAGTTGACCTGTAGTGAGATCAAAAACACCCTCTACCTTCACATCACCCACGCTAATTTGAAGTGCATTGAGGTCGGTAGCCCCATCGCCCATGATAGAGACCTGTAGCTGACTCAATGCATGGAAAAATTGCAGGTTGGCTTTAGGGTGCAGGTTATTGAGCCCACGTGCATTGTCGCTGTAGAGTAGATCAAGCTTAGAGAGGTCGCTCTGATCTCGTACATTGATTCGCAACTTATGATCCGCACCAACCGGTTGGTAAGGGTAGTAGCTAATGAGGTCAATTCGCTCCTCAGGCATCAGCCGTATCTCACCTCCCTCGGCGGGAAGGAATTGCCCATCACCATCAGGAGTGGTATAGGGTAGGTTGCTAGCCTTTTGGAAAATAGATGTGCTACTCAAGCCTTTGCCACTTACTACAGCGTAAAGACCAATTTGGTCGCCTCTCTCCCATGAGGTCTCGGTAGCCCTTAGAGAGTTGATACGACTTTGTACTTCTAGGACTGTGTATTCTCTGGGGAGTTCTTTATCCCCCTTCTTGTCATCGCAGCTACAACAGCTAAAGATAAGTACCGCTGTAATAGCCAATAATAGTAAGATTGTCTTGTTCCTTGACATCAAATAGACTCTAATTGTTGTTTAATTCCATTTACGTTCTCTTAAAACGCCTGCCTGCGATATCCCACACAGGCAGCCGTGAAAAATTATAAATCGTTAATCACTCAATCGTGAAGTCATCAATCATAAGGTCATAGGCTACCTCCTTGCCTACTTTGAGGGCGAAGAAATTACCTGAGGTGGAAAGGTCTAATCCAGAGATGTTCAGGGTCACCTTAACCCATTCACCTTTGGTGTCTATAGTTCCAGTATATTGGTTATTTGCAGCAACCTCTAAATTAGCATCTGATGTGCCATCTATCGTTCCTAGATTATATGCCTTGTATTTTCCATCAGAGGTATATACATTAAGGGAGAGCGATTTACCACCAGTTCCTTTTACGTAGAAGGTGATGGCTTTGCCTGATGTAGGACCTCCCTCTATAGCCTTAGTGGTAAATACGTAGTCGTTGCCTTTAGGAGTTCCCTTTATAAGCATAGCTTTGCCCGTACGACCACCATCTGCTTGAGTGGCGTAGTTCTTTAGGCCGAATTTATTAAGGTTGCTTATGAATGCATCCCAATTCTCAAAGTCACCACCAGGGAATAGAAGCTTTGGTTGCTCTGGATCTGGTTGAGGGGTCACCTCCTTTGCGGCTTGTTGCACTGCAAAGGTGAGGTCGTTCATCCCCTCAGCGGTGAGGGTGATGGTAGTCTCACGCTTCTCGGTGGTCTCATTTGCCTCTACCTTTACGGTGAAAGTTTGGTCGGCAGCAGAACGAAGAGTCACGTCGCCACTAAATGTGAGCCAATCGGCAACAGGATCGGCCTTTGCAGATACCTGAGTGCCTGCCTCTAGACCAGCTAGGGTAAAGGTGTAGCTTCCTCCCTCTGCTGGAGCCGAAAGTGTACCACTAGCGTACTCGCTATTGGTGCTGGTAAGTGTCGCGGTTACTGGTGTAGAAGGAGTGGTATCCTCTTCGGGTGCACCGATCACCTTTCCAGTATCTCCCTCATCCTCATTGTCAATGGTACCAGATCCATCCTCAATCTTAGCTGAGCCATTGGATAGGCTGATGGTGTAGCGGTAGTACTTACCTGCCTCTACAGTTTTGTCATTAACCAAGGTTGCCTTGTAGACCTTGCCACCATGCTCAATAGCAATCACCTTTCCCTTGATGATCTCACCTGGCATTAGATAGGTATAGAACTCCTCGCCTTGTTTCTTGAGGTCAAGATTGGCTTTGACGGTATTGTCTACTGTAAAGTCACCACTCTCAATATTGAGTGACCCCTTAGTGAGCACCTCATTCACCGAAACCTTTGAGACAGGCTCAGTAGGATTGAGGGAATTGGTGGTCTCTACCTTGATGCGTAGCTTACCTAGCTTATGCCCAAAGTTGAGGTTGAGCTTAGGATTGGCGTTAGTAACGGTGCCAGTAGCATAGAGTACTGGCTGGTTGTTTTGCTTGGTGAGGTCGAACTCTACTGCGGTAGTTGCAGCAGCATCATAAGGGTAGTACGCCTTGATATCGTGTTGCTCTGTGCCATAAGGGATGGTGATAGGAGCCTGAGTAGTAAAGTCGGTGCTAGCTCCAGCCTTTGTAGCTGTGTAGAGTACATTAGAGGCAGTTAAAGAGGTAGAGAATACTCCGATCTTCTCATTGCCATCCCAGTGGTTGGTCTTTTGGTCGCTCTGAGTGGTCACACGGTTCTGCGCGATGGATGAGCTCAGTTCGAGTGTGGTCTCTCCGCCATTGAGTTCGCTCCTGCTTTCATTGTTGCAGGAAGTAAATGATAGAGCAAGCCCTATCAGTGCTAATGGTAGCAGTGTAATGGTCTTCTTCATGTCACTTAATTTTCTCATTTTGTTAGTTGTTTTTCTATTAATAACAAATATACTAATTCTTCTCCAAACAAAGGTATTCTTTGCCTGTGACTTTCCGAATAAGGTGCCATTAAGATTGCCTATCGGGGCGAGTTTATTTCATAGGTCTTTCCCATGGAATCGTTCCCTTTATCATTACTGACGAACTCAAGATGTACTACTACCGTGGTTTGGAGCATTGGGAGCAGACGCCGGGTTACCTTATCGATACCTGTCTTACAGCACAAGACCAGTATAAAGCGTTACTTACCTATTTCCGAATCAAGTGGGTTGAGTGATCAGTGGTGTGCATTAGGAAAGCCTTGCCGTAGGGCATTCATAGGTGTGCCTATAGGGGAGGACCCCGGCTGAGGGGTCCGTGTTAAATAGGCACAGGTCGAGGCACGTAGTGTCGAAGACCTGTGTATAACGATATGCAAAACACCCTTACGACCCCGGCTGAGGGGTCGGACAACCTTATCTAGGTCTGACCCCTCGTCCGGGGTCATGGGGGGTAAAAATATGCTCTTATACACAGGTCGTTCGGGGCTAACTCCCCTCCGACCTGTGCCTATTTAACACGGACCTCTGCCGAGGTCCTTTCTCGTAGACAACTCGCTAAAGATCATACGATAAGCCTTTCTAATGCGTAACCCCCTGGTTGAGTGATTGTGTTCATTATCTCTTTCTGTGCCTTTTCAGCTTTTTTGTGGCTTTTGGACTCCTCGGAAGAGGTCCTTGTTTATTAGCGTTTGCCGAGATGCAACTAAGCAATCGGTTAGTTGCAACTCGTCATTTGCTTAGTTGCAACTAACCGATTGCTTAGTTGCAACTAAACTTTTGCTTTCATAACCCTCTGATTACTAGTAGAGTATAAAAGTGCTTTTTCTCTTGTTTCTGCAATAGTCTCAAGAAAGGATTTGCCTGACCTATCCGACCTTTCGGGCTCATCCGCTGGGTCACTTTTCCAGGGGTTACGCATTAGAGGTATCTACTTAAGTTATAGTATTAATATGATTAGCTTGTACAGGACAGACGGGTAAGGACCTCGGAGAGGTCCGATTTGTTGTAGCCCCTGTGTCGGAGGGCGTAGCCCGAACGACCAGGGGAAGCAATAATTCACGTATATACTCGACCCCTTGCGGGTCGGACAATAAGGTCTAGGGCATCAAAATTAATCCTTGAATAGGTTGTCCGACCCACAAGGGGTCGTGAATTTTGGTTGCCTTCTTTGCCCCCATTCTTGTCTTGTCCTAGAAAAAGTTGACTCATAGATAGATTTTTATGAGTAAGTTTGTAAAAAGGAGTCAACTCCAGAAGATTTATTTTGACCGAGTTATTCACCTCTATTTTGAGGAAAACTTAGGTTACACCCAGATTTCACACCTTGTTCCTATTGGTAGGACTACGATCCTGGAGTGGGTTCATAGGTACCTAGATTCTGGG
>NZ_AQVC01000025.1 GCF_000372405.1 Porphyromonas somerae DSM 23386
TATCCACCACCAGAACTACTTCTTACTCCCAGCTCTTTATCGCACAGCTCAAGAATCTTTTTGTACTCCTTGGACTGTAAAATGAAATTTAATCCGCCAAAACGCTGTGCTCTCTCAGAAATTACTTGTATATTTGCCATACCCTAACGGGGTGTTAGATATTGTTATTCAGTTATTTATGTCAAGATAAAGATAACAATTTCTAACGACAAAGGGTGAGAAATCGCAAGAAATCTCACCCTTCTTTTTTACCCCTCACTCGACTTGCGGAATCTAGGTGTGACACATCAGTGGGTTAAGCATTAGGAGAGTCAACTGCGGGGTCTCCTATTTATCGGGGTCTATCCCAATTGATCCCATTTACCCCCATGAGATACTCCACCACCCAAAGATTTAGACTGTGAAATGAGGTGAAGAATCTGGCTAAAGTGGATCCACCGAGAGTGATTTTTCAACCGACTGGAATTCAGTCCTATATATTAGCGTTGACCGAGTTGCAACTAAGCAATCGGCGAGTTGCAACTCGGCAAATGCTTAGATGCAACTCGCCAATTGCTTAGTTGCAACTCATTTTTCACCCTGCTAGCATAGGGTTTATGCAATGGGGTACGTCAGAACTTCCTCGGAGAACCTTGCTAGTGTGTCCAATACGAGCTAAGCATATTATTTCATTATGCTTCTAACCATGCGTCACCTCCTAATGTGTCGGTCACAAATTACGATATGTGGCAATAAATGGGTACTTTTGCTTTAGTTTGGACATCATAAGAAATGAAAAAGGATGAATAGTATGTTTAATAAAGACAATGAATTGATATTAGCTATATTTAGCGGTCAGGATAGGCCTGGCATTTCTGCTGCGATCACAGAGACCCTTGCTAAGCATAAAGTGACTATCCTTGATATTGGCCAGAGTGATACTCATAATAATCTAACGCTTGGAATCCTTTTTTCTGCTCTCAGTAGTGAGAATGGGAATATCCTTAAGGAGCTACTATTCAAAGCTAATGAACTAAACGTCCATGTTTCATTTCAACCAATTACTCCTGAGGAGTACACGCAGTGGGTACAGGCTCAAGGTAAAAATAAGTATATCGTGACCCTCCTGGCGAAGCAATTTACAGCCAAGATGGTCTCTGCAATTACTCGTGAAGTGGCTCTGCAGGGAATGAACATTGATGCTCTTGACCGTCTTACAGGGCGTATCCCACTGATTGAGACGGAGCGTGTTCCCAAAGCAAGTATCGAGATTTCGTTGAGAGGTACCCCTCGGGATAGGGAAGAGCTGCAGCGGAAGTTTATGGAGGTGGCGAATAAATATCAGGTGGATATCTCTTTCCAGCAGGATAGTATGTTTAGGCGTATGCGTCGATTGATCTGCTTTGATATGGACTCTACGCTGATCAAGACGGAGGTGATTGATGAACTTGCCAAGCGTGCTGGAGTTTATGACGAAGTTGCTCATATTACTGAGCGAGCAATGAGAGGTGAGATAGACTTCAACGAGAGCTTTGTGGAGCGTGTAGCTTTACTCAAAGGACTAGATGTATCGGTGATGCGAGATATCGCAGAGAACTTGCCGCTTATGGAGGGCATGGAGCGAACTATGAAGATCCTTAAGAGGGTGGGCTTTAAGATTGCCATACTGAGTGGTGGATTTACCTACTTTGGTAAGTATCTCCAAAGTAAATTCGGCATCGATTATGTCTATGCTAATGAGCTGGAAGTGGTGGATGGTAAGCTGACTGGCCGTCACCTAGGAGATATTATCGATGGTAAGCGCAAGGCGGAGTTGCTGAAGCTGATCGCTCAGGTGGAGAAGGTAGATATCCGCCAGACGGTAGCGGTGGGTGATGGAGCTAATGACTTGCCTATGATCAGTATCGCAGGGCTAGGTATTGCTTTCCATGCAAAGCCAAAGGTGAAGGAGAGTGCACAGCAATCGATTACCACAATGGGGTTGGATGGAATCCTTTACTTCTTGGGATATAAAGACTCTCACTTGGATGAGATAGAGTTTTCAATGTATTGATAAGGAATTGAATAATATTGTATGATACGCCATATAGTGCTTTTTGGCTTCGAGTCCTATCCTAGTGGACAGAGTAAGGAACAGTTTTTGAAGGAGGCGAAGGCAGCTTTTGAGGAGTTGCCACAGCATATTGATTGCTTGAAAAGTCTTAAAGTGAGCTTCAATATCAATCCTAATGAGTCGTACGACCTAATGCTGGAAGGGGTATTGAGTAGTGCAGATGAAATAGAGATTTATGCAAAGCATCCGGAGCATGTGGCTAGAGTGAAGCAGTATATTAAGCCTTTTGTGTCAAAACGAGCTTGCGTGGATATAGAAGAGTAGTGGATCGGTATTATTTTCGTTCGCCTGTAGGCATAGTGGAGTGCCTACTAGAGGAGAGCGGGAAGATACTATCTTGTAATCCTTGCAAAACTGCTGACAATTCACTTATTAAGTATGCCATAGAAAGCCACCCAAAGCTAGCCGATGCATTTAGATGTATCTCGCCAGCGCCACCTCAGTATACTTTAGACCTTTTAGCACCAAGCTGGGCACCTCACTTTTGGTTGACTTTGAGCCAAATACCATACGGTGCCACTCTCTCCTATTCGGAGTTGGCATCTCGTTTAGGACTTAGTAGCGGTTTTGCACGGGTTATAGGTTCTCAGTTGGGAAGGAACAAGCATTTTCTGCTACTACCTTGCCATAGGGTGATAAAATCTGACCATACACTGGGAGGGTATAAATGGGGTACTCAACTAAAGAGAAAGATCTTAGACTACGAACAAAATGGCCAAGCTAATAGATACGAATAGGGTAGATGGACATTTCATGGAGCTGATCATTTGTGAAGAGCTTAGCAAGAGAGGCTTTGTGATTTTGGAACGGAACTACAAGGTGGGGCGACTAGAGATAGATATCATAGCACTGGAGGGAGATGTCCTTTGTTTTATTGAAGTAAAGAGCCGATCCAATCCTATCATTATGTCGGAATTGGATCGACTAGTCACACCTGAACAGCAGAATCATCTCATCTGGGCTTCCAATAGGTATTGCCAAAATCTCAGAAGGGTGAAGTATAAGACAGTCCGCTTTGATTATATTCTAGTCTATGCTCCAGATAAGGTTCATCCAAAGAGTGTCAAGCATATAAGGAATGCTTTTGTCCCAACTGTATGAGGTAATTGTCATAGTGAACAAGCGTTATGGGAGTGGTGTCATTGAGCGCAGTAGGGAATAGTAGGTTGGAGGGAATAAAAGACCTTTGAAGCCTAGAATAACTAATATTTTTTTTGTACCTTTGTATGTAATAGGGGTGGGCTATATGGGGGAGTCTGAGTGAATAAGTACATAGTTTATTATGAGTGAAGAATTAATGGCAGGGGTGAGTGGCGTGCCGAATGAGAAAGGTCATTACGACTCATCTAACATCCAAGTTCTGGAGGGGCTTGAGGCGGTACGTAAGCGTCCCGCAATGTATATAGGGGATATCAGTTCTAAGGGATTACACCACTTGGTCAACGAGGTGGTGGATAACTCAATTGATGAGGCGATGGCTGGCTATGCTAGCCATATTGAAGTGGAGATCAATGAGGATGACTCTATATCAGTGCATGATGATGGGCGCGGAATCCCAGTGGATAGGCACGAGAAGCTCGGAAAGTCGGCTTTGGAGGTGGTAATGACGGTACTTCACGCTGGCGGTAAATTTGATAAAGGCTCATATAAAGTTTCTGGAGGTCTGCACGGTGTGGGTGTCTCTTGTGTTAATGCACTTTCAGATAAGCTAATCGCAGAGGTCTACAGAGATGGCAAGATATATAGGCAAGAATATTCTAGGGGTATTCCACAAACCGCAGTAGAGGTGATTGGTGAAACGGATAGGACAGGAACCTCTGTCACGTTCCATCCTGATCATTCTATCTTTGTGGTGACAAAGTATGAGTACAAGATACTGGCAGATAGGCTTCGGGAGTTGGCTTACCTCAATGCAGGGGTGCGGCTTTCGATTACTGACTTTAGAGATAGAGACGAGGATGGAAATCCAAAGAGCCAGAGCTTTTATTCGGAGGAGGGGTTGAAGGAGTTTGTCCGCTATCTTGATGGTAATAAGGAGCATCTGATGGATGAGGTAATCCATATTGTCAATGATAAAGGGGAGATCCCAGTGGAGGTGGCAATGACCTACAATACCACTTTCAATGAGAATGTCTACTCTTATGTCAATAATATCAATACTATTGAGGGCGGTACCCATCTCACAGGATTTAGACGAGCATTGACGCGCACGCTGAAGAAGTATGCCGATGACTCTGGTCTTCTGGAGAAGGAGAAGGTGGAGGTACTGGGCGATGACTTCCGTGAGGGTCTTACAGCAGTAATCTCTATTAAAGTACAGGAGCCTCAGTTTGAGGGACAGACGAAGACTAAGCTAGGTAATAGCGAGGCGGTAAGTGCGGTGGATACTGCTGTCTCGGAAGCTCTGACCAACTTCCTGGAGGAAAACCCTAAGGAAGCTCGGATGATCGTGGACAAGGTGATCTTGGCCGCAAAAGCTCGTATGGCTGCTAAGAGAGCCAGAGAGATGGTACAGCGTAAGGGCCCAATGTTTTCGGGTGGTCTACCAGGGAAATTGGCAGATTGTCGAAGCCGTGACCCAGAGATATGTGAACTTTTCCTAGTGGAGGGTGACTCGGCAGGGGGTACGGCTAAGCAGGGTAGGGACTCTATGTTTCAGGCTATTTTGCCACTGAGAGGTAAGATCCTCAATGTGGAAAAGGCAATGATGCACCGTGTACTTGAGAATCAAGAGATTCAAGCGATGTATACTGCTTTGGGAGTATCTATCGGTACGGAGGAGGATCCAAAAGCACTCAATATAGATAAACTAAGGTATCACAAGATTATCATCATGACGGATGCCGATGTCGATGGTAGCCATATTGCAACGCTTCTATTGACCTTCTTCTTCCGCCATATGCGTGTATTAATTGAAAGAGGGTACGTCTATATTGCTAATCCTCCACTATATCAATGCAAGAAAGGGGATATCGTAAGATACTGCTGGACAGACGAAGACAGAAAAAACTTTGTCGATGACTTTGCCGATGGTGAGGAGAGCAAGGTAATTGTGCAGCGATACAAAGGTCTGGGAGAGATGAATCACGACCAACTTTGGGATACAACGATGGATCCTGAACAGCGCTACTTGAAGCTGGTAACCATGGAAAGTGCCGCTGAAGCCGATGTGGTATTCTCTACCCTTATGGGTGAGGATGTGGTACCCAGAAGAGAGTTTATAGAGCAAAATGCTACGTATGCTAATGTCGACGCCTAATTGCTCGGCATCTTTATAAAGCATTAATTTTTCATAGGGGGTACAAGGGATGCATCTCTCTTGTGCCCCCTAATTCATAAATGAACTAAGCTATGAAAGACGATCAATTGCTGAGTAAAATAGACTTCTCTTTAGAGACCTTACAGCGAGATATTGATAAGGTCAATCCGAACTCAGGAAAGAAGCCTGTTATTGGCATTTCTGCTAACCATAATCATCTGGATGAAAATAGGCTCACTCATACATATGGTGATTGTATTCGTCATGCCGGTGGAATCCCTTTGATGATCCCGCAGACCACTGATTTAGAGCTTCTATTGGCTACGCTAGGTCGATGTGATGGATTGGTGTTATCGGGAGGTTGTGATATCCACTCTTTGTGGTGGGGTGAGGAGCCTGCTCCTGGTGTAAATACCATTGATCATCTCAAGGACTATTACGACTTGGCTCTTGTGAAGTGTGCGATCAAGTGGAATATACCTATCCTAGGCATATGTCGGGGCTTACAGATCCTAAATGTAGCACTAGGAGGTACCTTAATTCAAGACCTAGCCAGTAAGGATAACCTCATTAACCATAATCAAACCGCCTCGAGGTATGAGGTTTGGCATAAGGTATATATTTCGCCGAATAGTCGGCTCCAGAGAATTTTGAGGGAGGAGGAGTTGTTGGTCAACTCTTTTCACCACCAAGCGGTAGGTGTTGTGGCACCAGGTGGTACAGTATGTGCTACCTCTAGCGATGGAGTTATTGAGGCGGTAGATTATTATCCTGAATACAATGCTCTAGGAGTACAATGGCATCCTGAAGCCTTGGCTTGGGAAGGAAAGACGGCACATCACCATCTTTTTACCCACATAGTTGATGAAGCGAAGCTTTATCAACACGCTCGCGCTTTCCATAAGCACCATTTGACGCTTGATTCGCACGTGGATACCCCTTCTATTTTGGTGGGAAATCCTTGCGCCGAAAACTTACAGCCTAAAGTGGATTATAGTGGAATGATTACTGGTGGACTGGACCTCGTCTTTATGGCTGCCTATGTACCTCAGGGTTCGGAGAAGCCTTTTGAGCAAGTCCTCGAGATGCTGGAGGCAACGGATGCTTATGTGACAGCACATCGGGAGGATATGAAGCTCATTTATGACACAACTACTGTGCCTCATGCAAAGAGGATGGGTCTAGTGATGGTCTGTAAGGCGGTGGAGAATGGGTACGCAATCGGGAATGACTTGCACAAACTAGAAGAGTTGGCTCGAAGAGGGGTGAAGTATATGACGCTTTGCCACAATGGAGATAACTTGATTTGTGACTCGGCTATGAAGAGTAGCCAAACCCATGGAGGTCTTAGTGACTTTGGGGTGGAGGTAGTGCGTGAGATGAATCGCCTAGGTATTGCTGTTGATGTCTCTCACGCCTCGGATAGTACGGTGGCTCAGGTACTGGAGATAAGCAATCGACCAATTATAGCTAGTCATAGTTCCTGTAGAGCCCTCTATAACCACCCAAGGAATCTACCAGATGAGTTACTCAAGGCTATTGCAGAAAAGGGTGGCGTCATCCAACTATGTATGTACCATGGCTTCCTCAAGGAGCAAGGAGCTACTGTAGCAGACTTTGTGGATCACATTGAGCATGCCATCAACATTGTGGGAGCGGATCATGTAGGAATTGGTACCGACTTTGATGGCGGTGGTGAGGTGATAGGATGCAGAAGTACCTCCCAATTACTGAGGGTTACTATGGAGATGATGTCTCGAGGACTTGCTATAAAGCAACTAGAAGGCATATGGGGAAAGAATTTACTAAAAGTTATACTCTAATTTTATTACCTTTGCACACAAGTTTATTGATTTATCCAATACACATAACTCATTATGAATAAAATCGTATCTAGGGAAAACCTATCCGAAAGAGTGGTAAAGTTCGTCATTGAAGCCCCTCGAATTGCAAAGTCTCGTAAAGCAGGGCACTTTGTAATTGTTCGCGTTGGTGAAAAGGGGGAGAGGATCCCACTTACTATTGCTGATTCAGATGTTGATGCCGGCACGATCACATTGGTGGTACAAAATGTAGGACGGAGCTCCAGCAAGCTCTGTGAGCTACACGAGGGTGACTATGTTACCGATGTGGTAGGGCCACTTGGACAAGCTACAAAGATCAAGAAGTATGGCACGGTGATTTGTGCAGGTGGAGGAGTGGGGGTAGCCCCATTGTTCCCTATTGTACAAGCAATGCATAAGGCCGGTAATCGGGTGATTGTAGTTCTCGCTGCGAGGAATAAAGACCTGATCATACTGGAGAAGGAGATGAGGGCTAATTCGGACGAAGTGGTGATTATGACTGATGATGGTTCCTCGGGAAAGAAGGGACTCGTCACTGCCGGAATTGAGGAGGTGCTTCAGCGTGAGCACGTGGATCTGTGCGTCACGATTGGCCCTGCCATAATGATGAAGTTTGTGGCGGAGCTAACTAAGAAGTATGAGGTGCCAACATTTGCTAGCCTCAATACAATTATGGTGGATGGGACTGGCATGTGTGGCGCGTGCCGAATTACCGTGGACGGGCAGACAAAGTTTGTATGTGTGGATGGTCCGGAATTTGATGCACACAAGGTGGACTTTGATGAGATGCTAAAGCGTATGAATGCATTTAGAGACCAGGAATTGATCAATAGATAATCGTATATGGAACTTGTAAAAGAAAGAAGGGCACAAGAGTGGCGTGAGCAACTTAGAAAAAGCATGAGTGCCAAGGATAGAATGGCCCTTAAGAGGGTGGAGATGCCTTCACTCGATGGAAAATATAGAGCGACTAATCATGAGGAGGTGAGCCTCGGACTTACTGATGAGATGGCTCTTCAAGAGTCTAAGCGATGCCTTGACTGTGCTAGTCCTACCTGTATGGAGGGATGTCCTGTAAGCATTCATATTCCAAGCTTTTTGAAGTATGTAGAAGCCGGAAAGCCTCTTGAGGCAGCTAAGATTATTCGAGAAACGAGCTCCCTCCCTGGTGTCTGTGGTCGAGTATGTCCGCAAGAGAGACAATGTGAGAGTAAGTGTATTTATACTCAGAAACTGAAGAAGCCAGCAGTGGCCATTGGCTTCTTGGAGCGCTATGTATCTGATTACGAAAGAGAGGCGATCCTATCTGGTAAAGCTGGTGAAGAGCACGAGAAGATTGTCCCCAATGGCATTAAGGTGGCTGTAGCGGGGTCAGGTCCTGCTGGTCTATCTTGCGCTGGTGATTTGGCTAAGTGGGGATATGATGTCACGGTCTTTGAGGCGCTTCATGAATTAGGTGGCGTACTTAGATATGGTATTCCAGAGTTTAGGCTCCCTAATGATATTGTAGACTTTGAGATTGATAAGCTCAAAGCCCTTGGCATCAAGTTTGAAACCAATGTGATTGTTGGCAAGACTGTTTCTTATCAAGACTTACATGACGAGGGATTCAAAGCAATATTCGTAGGTAGTGGAGCTGGCCTGCCAAGGTTTATGCATATTCCTGGAGAGAACCTGGTGGGTGTGATGTCTAGTAATGAGTACCTGACGCGTGTCAATCTAATGCATGCAGGGCAGCCTGGTGCTGATACCCCTGTATCTCACGGCAAGAGAGTGGCGGTAATAGGTGGTGGCAATACCGCTATGGACTCTGTTCGTACCGCTCTCCGTCTTGGCGCAGAGCGTGCCATGATTGTCTATCGTCGTAGCGAAGAGGAGATGCCAGCTCGTCTGGAGGAGGTACATCACGCTAAGGAAGAAGGGGTGGAATTTATGACGCTCCACAATCCTGTAGAGTACGTAGATGATGGTACTGGTAAGGTTTGTGCGATGAAGGTCCAGAAGATGGAGCTTGGCGAGCCGGATGCCTCTGGTCGTCGCAGTCCTATTCCAATTGAAGGGGCTATTGAAGAGATTCCAGTGGACCAAGTAGTAGTTAGTGTGGGGGTATCTCCAAACCCTATCATTCCAAATAACTTTGAAGGACTTAATATCTCTAAGCGGGGCACTATTATCGTAAACGAAGAGAGTAGTCAGAGTGACTTGAGTGATGTTTTCGCTGGTGGTGACATTGTACGAGGAGGGGCAACTGTGATTCTTGCTATGGGTGATGGTCGTAAGGCGGCTGCAGGAATGCACAAATACCTACAAAGCCTTAAGTAGTACCATCGCCATTCACTAAGTACTAATATGATAGAGGGGGGTATTGAAACTCACACGTTTTAATATCCCCTCATTTTTTGCTATCTTTGCAACCGAGTTATTACAAAGTTTAATTGAATAGAGATTATAATGAAAGATAAAGTTAGTTATGCCCTAGGCTTAAGTATGGGCCACAATTTCAAGGCTGAAGGCTTTGAGGTTAAGAGTGCTGAGGACTTTA
Source organism: Porphyromonas somerae DSM 23386 (assembly GCF_000372405.1). Classification (GTDB taxonomy): domain Bacteria; phylum Bacteroidota; class Bacteroidia; order Bacteroidales; family Porphyromonadaceae; genus Porphyromonas_A; species Porphyromonas_A somerae. The sequence goes on from NZ_AQVC01000025.1 coordinate 9,738, forward strand.
CCAAGGGCCTACTAGACGTTTTAGAGGAGAAGGAAAAGGCAATGACTATGGATGAAGCTAGAGAGGTGTTAAATGCCTATCTAACTAAAGTCCAAGAGGAGCGTATAGAGCTAAATAAGAGTGCCGGAGCTGAGTATCAGCTCGTAAATAGCCACAAGGCGGGGGTAACAACATTGCCATCTGGGGTACAATATGAGATCCTAGTGAAGGGCGATGGCGAAAAGCCTAAGCTTACAGATAGCGTGAAGTGCCACTACCACGGTACCCTTATTAATGGCGTGGTATTCGATAGCTCGGTTCAACGTGGCGAGCCAGCTACATTCCCAGTGAATGGAGTGATACAAGGGTGGCAAGAGATTCTTCAATTGATGCCTGTGGGCTCGAAGTGGAGGGTGACCATCCCATACCAGCACGCATACGGCGAGCATGGTGCAGGCCAGATGATTGAGCCATATAGTACTCTTATCTTTGATATTGAGTTACTTGATATAGTAAAATAATAAATACAAACAAATTAATATTTTAAGTGATGAAAAAGATTTTATTAGGTGGAGCAACTATCCTATTTTCAGTAGGAATGCTTCTTTCTTCTTGTGGTGGTAAGGTGAAGCCTGCAAAGTTTACCAGTGACACTGATAGCGTATCTTATGCTATTGGAGTGCTTAATGCTTCACAGATGAAAACTTACTTCCAGCAAGATTCTACTATAAAGCTTGATGATTTGATTCAGGGAATCATTGATGGAGCTTACGAAAAAGGTGGAAAGTCATCTTCTTACATGCAGGGCTACGGAATGGGTGATAACTTCCGTCAAGGAATTGAGCAAGATACCACTATTAACCTTGACAATTTCATTGCAGGTGTTGTAGCTGAGCTTCGCGATAAAAGCGTTATTGACCAAGATGCAGCCAATAGAATTCTTCAGGAGTTTCAAGTGAAGATGCAGCAGAAGCAAGCTGAGGAAGCACGTCTTGCTAACGAAAAGAAGGTAAATGCTGAGAAGAAAATACTCGAAGAACTCGTAGCTGATGCTGATGTTCAAAAGACTGAGAGTGGTCTGATGTATAAGGTTGAAACTATGGGTACTGGTATTAAGCCAAGTGCTGATGATACTGTTACTGTTCACTACAAGGGTACTGATGTACTTGGTGAGGTATTTGACTCTTCTTACGATCGTAAAGAGCCAGCAGAATTTCCACTTAATGGCGTGATCAAAGGCTGGACTGAGGGCTTCCAACTTATGCCAGAAGGCTCAAAGTTTACTCTTTGGATTCCAGGTAACCTAGCTTACGGTGAGATTGGTGAACAAACTTATGGTCCTACAGGACTTCTAAAGTTTGAGTGCGAATTGATCAAGGTGACTCCTGCCAAGAAGTAAAGAAGTCCCTATCGCACTACATTAAAAGCGGTCTATCTAAGCTAGATAGACCGCTTTTAATGTATATAGGTTGTCCAATTGGTCGGATCAACTCTCGTAGTAAAAAGTCACTATCACACAAACTGGATACTAGAACCAGTATCCTGAGTCGGTGTGTCCGGAATCGTCATGAAGGCGAATGAGGATCTCCTCCAATGCCTCTTTCTGGGTAATTCCATACGCATGTGCAATTGAATTAAGGTATTTCATATCGCTTTCAGTCATATTCTCTAGTTCGTAGTGCTCTACCGCCTCGTATCCATGAGCAAAAATGGTCACTGGTAATGTTAGTTCCACTAGCTTTTCACCTTGTGTGGGTATTTGGTAGTAGCGGTATGGGCTACCGCTTGATAACTTCCCTATAGAAGTGAGGTCGGAGAGGGTGATATGTAGAGAGCACTCAGAGCGGGGTACAGAGAAGCCTAGGTAGCCTTTGTATCCGATAGGATTAGTCGAACCTACTACCTTAGCTCCATCTTTGATCCGTGCCGATAATGGATCGGTGTCGCAGTATATATAGGTAATGAACTCAGCAGACTCTTTATATTTGTCCACTTCATTTTTATCTCCATCAAAAGTAGGGTGGGTATCTGAAACAGTAAAAAAGTGCTGAAGTCGTTTTGAATGATCTCCACCGAGAACTTTATCAGTTATCTGATTACCTTGAGCATCATAGTACTCTACCCAGAAACCGTAAGCAATCGCTATCTTTTTGCTTAGCTCGCTATCATTATTGATTTTTGGATCGTGCTCTCCGATGCCACCTACTGCACAAAGACGTTGCTCAGAGGTGGGAGATAAGATCATTGAGCCATCTGGTCCTTTTTCAAATATAAACCTATGAAAGCGTCGCATATATTTTTGTCCCTTTGCGTCTGCAGTTTGGTGAAAACCATAGGTGCCGTGTAAATGTCCCTCAATCACCACCACCTCCACCTTGGCTACTTCTGGTAGCTCTATTGGAGTTTGAATATTGGGACACTCCACATATTTGCAAGCTACAGCCATAAGAGCTGTAGCAATGAATAGTAATATATTAAGCTTCATATTTTGTGGTTATTTCTTAGGTTTCACATTGAGTTCAAAGGTAAAGTCTAGGTCATACTGCCCGTTAGCTGTCCATACACTTGGTTGGTAAAATGGCGACACCTTTCCCTCACTGCTCCACTTACTACCTCTTGCGTGAAGTAACCTAAGCCGTATTTTTAATTGTTCCGTAGGCACCTTAAAAGTCATTACGCCCTTGAGACCAATCGGATTCTCTTTGCCGATCACCTTGGCATCAGTTGAGATAGGGGCATCCCAAGGGTCTGTATCCAAGTACCGATAGTCAATTATTGACGTTGCACTTAGATTGCTTTCTTCAATCTTTGGCATGAAAAAGTGTTGATGTATCCGATCTTCCCCATTAGTTACATACTCACGGTTGATTGATTGCCCCGACTTGCTATAGTGGGTGACTTGGACGAAATAGGGGGTATCAGCCTGGAGAGTAATCACTTTGCTCTGTCGCCATTCGCTCGCTTGCGAGGCTATGATAGAGGCCGATGGCTCACCCGAAGGGATGAATTTATCCCCTTTCATAGCTCCAGGGGTGAAAGTTATCTCTATTTTATGTGTATCCTGATGATTCTTTTGCTTTGTTTCATCCACCGCCTCTTTTGGTTTGCAGCTTGTTGCCATTATTAGAATAGCGGATATGGCTGCGAAAAGTAATTGTCTTGTTTGCATAATCTTTATTCAGTTAAAAGTTGTATGATATTGAAAATTGTATGTTCCTTCCTAAGTCATGAGCATAGTATCGCGCCAAGTTGGTGTACTCCTTGTACTCCTTATTGAATAGGTTCTCGATGCTAAGTCGGTAGATGATATCACTATTCTTTGCTATTCCACCTTGAGTAAAACCCACATTGAGACCTACCAAATGGTAGGCAGGTGGGGCAAACTTAATAAGGTCGGTATCAGGGTCAAATCTCTTTTGCTTAGCAACGAATTTGTGCTGGAGTGAGATAGAGGCTTTATGTTTTCCTCCCAAAACTGCCCACTCTCCCTTGATCTCCTCACGAATGTGTAGCGGAGGCATATAGGGTAGATAGCGCCCTGTAGATTGCTCATTAGCCCATATCATGCCACTCGAAATAGTGTAGCTTAGCCATGAAAGGGGGTATACTGTAACTTCTGCATCTACCCCATGAAGTGCCGCTGATGTTTGTTTGATAGCGAATAGTGGATAGGTGCCCGATACTAGAGTACGATAAGCTTTCGTAGGCTCTTGGTAAATATAATTATTGACCCACTGTAGGTACCCCTCTATATCAGCGTGCAACCAACTATTGCGGTAACTCAATGAGGCTACCCACTTAAATACTCTTTCGCTCTTTAGGTCCTTGTTGCCGATCATATAAATACCCCGCTCCATATCTAAACCATTGCTATACAACTCCGAAACATGAGGGGCTCTCCAAGCACTTCCAATCTGACTTCTAAGCGTTAGGCCGTTGGCAATTTCGGCATATCCTCCGATAGAGTAGGTGAGGTTATTTTGGTGCTCAATGCCTCCATAGTTTTGTCCATCATAGTCTATTCCTACTGCCTCAGTGCGTTGTCCATCCCCTCTAATCCCGATCTCTACACCCCACATATCTGTGTGGTACTTTGTAATTGTATAGACTCCCCATCCTCCTTGTACATAGTTGGGGATCATGGGGACCACGCCAGTCCCTGGTTTGTTGTAATTATCCGTGAAAGTGCCTAGTATTCCACTCTCTACCTCAAGGTGCTTATTAGCAGTATAGTGCCAAAGTAATTCACCTTCCACATTTTGTAATACAAGTGCAGATTCTGGTACGTGACTCAGTTTATTCCTTCTCAGATGATATTCGTTTCGAAGGTTGAGTTGATAGGCGATCATTCCCTCAAAACGATGGCGATTATTAGGGGTATAACCCATTTTTAGCTTTGCAAGACTATGGGAAGTAGTATGGTACCCATAATCTATTTTACGGGTAAATGGGGTAATGACATCTTGGGGAGGCCTTCCCATTTCAATACGTTCCTTTAATAAGTCTACATTCCCCATCTGTGCACCAAAGTAGGTGCCCTCTTTCTCTTGTAGAGAGCTGATAAGTAGCTCAGCTTCTAATGCAGTACTTCGCCAAGCTAGTTGCCCCAGCATACTCCACTGACGTTGTCCTGTATTATTGAGCAGATATTGGGCTGTTCTCTTGTCACCGCTATTGCTGTAGTCACCGAGAACTCTCCACGCAAGGTGATGTCCCATCCCTTTTTCTACCTTTCCAGACACTCCATAGGTCAGTCCATTAGTGGCCCCATACAGAGTCGTTGACCCTTTGATACCCTCTTGAGTATAAGGGAGAGGTGCTTGCTCTACAATGATAACACCTCCAAGGGCATCTGCGCCATAACGGACACTCTCAGCACCTTTTAATACGGTCACACGACCAGCTTGGGCAAGGGCTATTTCTGGTGCGTGCCCCTGCCCCCACTGCTGGCTTTTGTGCCTCACTCCATTATTGAGGATGAGAATACGCTCCCCATACATTCCATGGATTACTGGTTGAGATGATGAAACCCCATTGGAGATAAGGCTCACCCCTCTCACCCCTTGTACTGCCTCCCCTAGGTTTTTGCCCATTTGCATGCCTAGAGTGAGGGCACCAATGCTCTGACCCACTGCCGTCCGTCTTGTGGTATTTCATTCAGTAGTTACCACCACTTCTTCCAAGGCTTCAGTAATAGGTGTCATGTGGATTACTCCACCTTTGCTTCTCCTCAGTTTGTCTATTGATAGGCTTATCTTTTGATATCCAATGTAGCTAAAGCTCACCATCGTATTTGCTGCCAATCCTTGAGGCAACTCAATATTGCCCTCTTCATTTGTGACATTTCCTTCCCTGCCGTAATGGACTAGCACTCCTGGAAGAGGCTGTAGCGTCTCATCATCAATTACCCTAATGAGTAGCCCTTTTGATCTCTCTTGTGCAGAGATATTAGCTCCACCATTCACCATGGCAAGAGCAATGAGGAGGAAAGGGATAATCCTCCTAAATATTAAGTTCATAAAGTATGTGATTTCCTAATTCCGTAGCAGTAGGCCAAGTCTTTGCACCACAATAATTGTTGAGGTACAGGGACTTATCTTACTTGCTACAACTACTAACTACTAATCTCTAGCAATCAATAGCAAGAAATGGAGGTGCACGAAGTAAGGGGTGCGAAAATGGATAGGAGGTGATTAGTGAAATATCATCGGGGTACTGATACTCAGTGCTACCGAAATGTACTATTTGTGCTTCGGATTGATCACAACAATCAAAAGGGGAGTTGCCAAAGACTAGCAGGATACACTCCTCCTCACCTCCTGTATTTGTGTTGTCGGTAGAGGTGGCATGATGTAATAGGTGCTCTGGGGATAGAGTATGCATACCCATAGCTCCTCCGAGCCAGAGTATCACTACAAAGAGAGTGGCAGCGATCCATTCTCTCTGATGACCTAAATATCCGAATATACTATCTCTCCTTTTCACGCCACAAAGATAAGAATATATCTTCTAATTTTGAAGTCTTCTATTGCCATTATTTGTGTACCTATTCAGGAATAGATTACAAGAAGTGTCAACACTTTCAGGAATAACGGGTGACTGGTGTGTACTATTTTCAGGAATACCACATGCTCTTTTCAAGGATACCGCATCAACCTCTTATTCCGTATGCGTGCGGAATGAATTCCGCAGGGCTACGGAATAGATTCCGTACGCATACGGAATACGTTCCGCAGGTATGCGGAATTTGTGGTCGGTATATTTTCGCATTCCTGATAGTGTAGACACCCCGGTGGATACCCCTTGGAAAGACCTTTCTAATACGTAACCCCGGACATTTATTCTTAAGGATTGTTTCGAACAATTTATAGTTAATATATTTTTGAGTTTCTAAAAATATAGCTACATTTGGGGAACTTAAGTGATTGCGGACTTACTTTTTGCTGTACACCCTCTACAGCCATTTTCTTCGTTCGCAGTCATTACGAAGTAGAAGGATGTAACCTCCTCTTCATTGATTTTATTAACGACATAACCTACTTGATGTGACGGAAGTTGTATGGATGAAGTATTAAAAGAAAAGAAAATAGGGCTTTTTATCCCTTGTTATATTAATGCGGTCTACCCCGATGTGGGGATAGCTTGTTATAAGCTACTATGCTCTTTAGGGCTTGATGTAGACTATCCAATTGACCAAACTTGTTGTGGACAACCTATGGCCAATGGTGGCTACCAATCCAAGTCTAAGCACTTAGCTGAGAGATTTGACAAACTATTTAAGGAGTACGACTATATTGTTGGGCCTTCTGCTAGTTGCGTTGCGTTTGTGAAAGAGTTTCACCCACAGATTCTAGGTCGACCAGTTCACGAGTGCCATTCCTCAGAGCATATCTACGACATTACTGAGTTTTTACACGATGTGGTGAAGCCAGAAAAATTTGCTTCAAAGTTTCCACACGTTGTCAGCATACACAATAGTTGCCACGGTGTGAGAGAATTGGGACTATCAGCTCCATCTGAGCGTACTGTGCCCTACTTCAATAAAATCAGGGCACTACTTGAAAAGGTAGAGGGAATAACCGTAAAGGAGCCAAGTCGGCTTGATGAGTGCTGTGGTTTTGGAGGGCTATTTTCCGTAGAAGAGCCCGAAGTCTCAGCTTGTATGGGGCGTGACAAAGTGAATGACCATATCGCTACTGGTGCTGAATACATTACTGGTGCTGATAGCTCATGCCTGATGCATATGCAGGGCGTGATCGATAGAGAAAAGCTCCCTATTCGCACAATACATTTTCTAGAAATTCTAACCGCTAATCTATAAAGATCTACTGAGTTATGAGTACACAGCATGCCAAAGCCGCTAAAACCTTTTTAGCCGATAAGAAAAATGCCAAGTGGCACGATGAGACCCTTTGGCTCGTTCGTCAAAAGCGTGATAATCTGAGCAAGCATATTCCTGAGTGGGAGAAGCTAAGAGAGACAGCCCGTGATATAAAGATGTATAGCACCTCTCACATGGAGGAGCTAATTGAGGAGTTTGAGAAAAATGCCACCGCCAATGGTTGTATTGTCCACTACGCAAAAGATGCCGAGGAGTATCGCAAGGTGATCTATGATATCCTCTCTAGCCATGGGGTGAAGAAGATGGTGAAGAGTAAGTCGATGCTCTCTGAGGAGTGTGAGCTGAATAACTATCTATTTTCCAAAGGCATAGATGTGGTAGAGAGTGATCTAGGGGAGCGTATCCTACAATTGATGCATGCCCATCCTAGCCATATTGTACTCCCTGCAATACACATTAAGCGTGAAGCTGTAGGCAAACTATTTGAAGAGAAGCTAGGAAGTGAGAAGGGAAACTTCGACCCTACCTATCTGACTCACCAAGCTAGGAAATCACTGCGTGAGGACTTCCTCAGTGCCGATGCAGCTATGACGGGAGGCAACTTTGCTGTGGCTGAAACTGGTGAGGTGGTGGTCTGCACCAATGAAGGGAATGCCGATATGGGTATGTCTTGTCAAAACCTTAATATTACCGCGTTTGGCATTGATAAATTGATCCCCAACCTTGATAGCCTTGCAGTATTTACAAGACTCTTAGCTCGATCTGCTACTGGCCAGCCAAGCACTACCTATACCTCGCACTTCGGAAAGCCACATCAGGGTGGGGAGCAACACTTTATACTAGTAGATAATGGGCGTACGGACATTCTAGAGCAAAAGGAGCACCGTAAAGTACTCAATTGTATACGTTGTGGTGCCTGTATGAATACTTGCCCCGTGTATCGTAGAAGTGGTGGCTACTCTTATAGTTACTTTATTCCAGGGCCTATTGGTATCAATCTTGGTATGCTAAAGGATCCTGATAAGCACTCAGGCAATGTGTCGGCATGTTCGCTCTGCCTTTCTTGCTCCAATGTATGCCCAGTGATGATTGATCTAGGAGAGCAGATATATGTGTGGCGACAAAAGTTGGATAAGTTGGGCCAAGCCAATAAGGAGAAGAAGCTGATGGTTAACGCAATGACCCCTGTATTCAATAGCCCGTTTATGTTTAATACTGCTATCAAGATGGCGCCAGTTGTCAATCATCTCCCTCGACCTCTTATCTATAATGGCTTGAATGCTTGGGGTGAGGGTCGTGAGTTGCCAAAGTTTACTAAGCAGTCATTCAATAGCTGGTGGAAGGAGCATCATAAAAAATAAAGCACTATTATGGATCAAAGCAAACAAAAGATATTAGACAATATAAGGCGTCACACCCATGAGAAGTATGAGATGCCAGACCTTAGCTTTCAACATATCACCTACGATGATAGGCTTCAAACCTTCCTGAATATTTCGGCTGGAGTAGGTGGGCGTGCAGAATTGCTGGGGGAGGGGGAGTCTGTAGACCAAGCTATTCAACGACTTTATCCCGATGCCAAGAGAGTGGCTTCCAATCTTCCAGAGGTTCATGTAGCTACTTATAATCCTGATGAGATTGAAACCCCACGAGAGCTTAATGGGACGGACCTTGTGGTTATTCGCGGTGAGTTCGGAGTGTGTGAGAACGGAGCTGTTTATATAGAGCAATCATATAAGCATCGTGCGATCTACTTCATTGCAGAGGCAATGGTGATCATATTAGATCGTAATGCACTCGTGGATACGATGCATGAGGCCTATCAAAAGGTGCCAAGAGAGCTCTCCAATGAGTTCCGTGGGTTTATCTCTGGTCCTTCAAAGACGGCTGATATTGAGCAAGCCCTAGTGAAAGGAGCACACGGTGCTAGAGAGACCGTGGTGTTACTCGTGTGATTGAGCAACTATCATTATCCAACAATAGATAAATATGAGCGTATTATTTTCTATTCTTCCGATTGTCCTCCTTTTCGTCTTGATGCTCGGCTTTAAGATGGCAGGACACAAAAGTGCCCTTATCACCTTGATCGTTACCATTCTTATAGCCATCTTCCTTCCTAATCAATTTGATTTTGCACCAGAAGGATATGAGCAGAGTGGGGTATGGTGGGCAGTGCTAGAGGGATTCCTTAAGGCAACCTTCCCGATCTGGATTATCATACTGATGGCTATTTATAGCTACAATGTACTGCTTAAGAGTGGTGACATAGAGATTATTAAGCGTCAGTTCACATCACTTTCTGATGATAAAGGGGTCACCGTGCTTCTCCTTGTATGGGGATTTGGTGGTTTGCTAGAGGGTATGGCCGGTTTTGGAACTGCCGTTGCGATTCCAGCTGCTATCCTAATCTCTTTGGGATTCAAGCCTGGCTTTAGTGCTTTGGTTTCGCTGATAGCTAATAGTGTACCCACAGGATTCGGTGCTGTGGGCGTGCCCGTGACAACCCTTGCGAACGAAGCCTCTGCAAGTGGGGTTGCAACGCAAGAGGAGATCTTGGATATCTCTTCTAAGGTGGTTGTGCAACTCTCCCCACTGATGATTATTTTGCCCTTTATTATTCTGTTTTTAACCGATAGTAGTAAGAAGGCACTAGGTAAGAACATTGTACTGGCACTACTTGTAGGTATTGTATCACTCGTTGTGCAATTTACATCAGCTAGATATTTAGGAGCCGAGACTCCAGCTATCTTTGGAAGCATTGCTTCTATCTTTGTAATCATACTATATGCTAAGCTATTTACTAAGAGTGGCAAGAAGGTAGAGGAAGAAAAGGTATCCACCAAGGCAAACCTTAGGGCTTGGAGTGTGTACTTTTTCATCCTCCTATTTATTGTGCTCAGCGGTCCTTTAGTTCCTAGTATCAATGGATTCCTTAAGAGTACCCTTGTAAGTAAAGTTCACTTGCCAATATATCCTGAAGGGAAGTTCTTTACCTTTGGATGGATCTCCAATGCTGGGCTTATGCTCTTTTTGGGTAGTGTAATTGGTGGACTTATTCAAGGACTGAGTGTAAAGACCTTGCTCACTGTATTAGCTGAAACGGTGGTCAATCTCCGAAAAACAGTGGTGACCATTCTAAGCTTAGTGGCTATTGCTTCTGTGATGGGATACTCGGGTATGATATTGGTGATTGCGTCAGCGCTTGCGGCAGCTACAGGTGCCTACTACCCTCTCTTTGCACCACTGATAGGTGCTATCGGTACCTTTGTGACAGGTAGTGATACCTCCTCTAATATCCTATTTGGTAAGCTTCAGGCAAATGTGGCCACTCAGATTGGTTATCCTGACCCTAATTGGTTGGCAGCAGCGAATACTGCAGGAGCTACTGGAGGTAAGATCATCTCCCCACAGAGTATTGCTATAGCAACTGCATCGTGTGGTATGGAGGGTGAGGATGGTAAGATTCTTGCCTCTGCACTTCCCTATGCCGTGGGCTATATTGTATTGGCTGGCCTTATGGTGTACTTCTCAGTCGGAGTTATCTAGATCTTTCTCTGACTTTTGAAAGGTACTTTGCAATAGATTAATTACTTGAAAGCAAATGGTTTAATGTGATATTATCAAGGAGTTTATGCTAAAATAGCTCTCTTAATGCAGAAATCATAGCTTTAGTATTTTGTCATATAGATTTTTGTGGTTATCTTTGCGGAGCCTTAGGGAAGTTGCTTAGGGCGTGAGTGACCTATGGTGTAATGGTAGCACAACAGGTTTTGGTTCTGTTTGTCGAGGTTCGAATCCTCGTAGGTCAACTTTTTAGATAGCCTATATTTTAAAACGCCTTCTAGGGAATTACCGAGAAGGCGTTTGTTTTATTTCAAAGGTTAAGATTATATGAGTACCAACGAGCATAAACTTTCTGCTACCCCAACCCTCCCCACTCTTATCATGGAGACTTCGTGGGAGGTATGTAACAAGGTGGGGGGCATCTATACTGTACTTAGCACCCGTGTGGCAACAATGATAGAGAAGCATGGGAGAGAGTCCCTGTTATTTATAGGGCCAAAACTTGAGACTCCACAGCAGGACTTTATCCCTTCTAGAAAAAAGAGTGATCATGAGCTGGCTGATAAGCTCTTCGCTGAAACCGGGATTAAGGTACATTTGGGGAGTTGGGATGTTGTCGGCAAGCCTCGTGTGGCACTTGTGGCTTATCAATCGCTAGCTAGTCAGAAAGATGGGCTATACTATGAGATGTGGCAGGAGTATGGTATTCGTGGAGAGATAGGATATGGCGATTATGATGATTCTTGCCTCTTTAGCCTTGCCGTTGCAAAAGTGATGAAAGCATATATTATGCTTTTTCCTTCTGAGTATCCTTTGGCCATATTCAATGAGTGGACAACTGGTATGGGGCTCCTAGCACTTCGGAAGTGGGCTCCTCAGATTTACACACTATTTATTACTCATGCTACCTCTGTAGGACGTTCTATAGCTAGTAATGGGAAGCCATTATATAGCCAGCTGCCTAATTATAACGGTAATCAAATGGCCGAAGAACTTGGCGTGTTGTGCAAGCATCAGGTGGAGCGTTCAGCTGCTCATGTGGCAGATGTCTTTGCTACGGTCAGTGAGGTAACAGCACTTGAAGCTGCACAGTTAATAGGTCGTGAGCCAATGGTGCTTCCAAATGGTTGGGAGGAGGGGGTGATACCTTCTGGATACCAATTGCGCAAACTACGCGAGGGAGGAAGAAAAGCTATTTGTCATCTCGCAGAGACGCTTTATGGAACTAAGCTAAGCGACGATCCATTTATAGTAGCCACTTCTGGTCGTTGTGAGTATCGTAATAAAGGGTTGGATGTGTTTATTGATGCTTTGAGGCGACTTCATAATATGGACTTAACTCGCGATATTGTGGCATTAATTTTGGTGCCTAGTTGGGTTAAAGCTCCTAGGCCTGAGCTCCAAGCAGCTTTAGCTAGTGACAAAGCTACTACGCTTGCGATGCAGATGCCTTACGTTACTCATGAGCTTAATGATGGATTGGGCAATCAAATTTTGGCACACCTCCATTCTTTAGCTGAGAATTGGGGGCAAAATATCTATCCAATATTTATTCCAGATTATTTGGATGGCGCTGATGAGGTGCTTAATATTACCTATTATGACCTTTTGCCGGCTGTAGACTTAACGGTATTTGCTAGCTACTATGAGCCATGGGGGTATACACCATTAGAAAGCATCGCTTTTGGGGTGCCTACACTTACAACGGACAAAGCTGGCTTTGGTATGTGGGCCATGGAGACCAATACCAAGAACTGCCTGAGGTATGGAGCAAAGGCTCTAGAAAGAGAGGACGATGGATTTGAGAGCTTGGCGGAGAGCATTGCTCAAAAGATTGCACGATTCTCTTCTTTCCCTAAGGAGATGGTCACACAAAGCAAGCAACGTGCTAAGAAATTAGCTCAGAAAGCGAGTTGGCACTGCTTCTATGCCCAATATTTAGAGGCCTATAGTGAGGCAATCAATCGAAAACCATCTAAAGAGAATTGAGCAGATGTGTAAGTTTTCATTCATTATCCCGATATATAATAGACCAGATGAGCTACGGGAGTTATTAGCTTCTTTTGTTTCACAAGAGCAGGTAGAAGGTATTGACTATGAGGTGATCGTGGTAGAAGATGGCTCTACCAACGACTCTGAAGATGTGGTAAGTGTCTCGGGATTGCCTGTGAAGTATATTGTGCAGGAAAATACCGGCCCAAGTGGTGCTAGGAATCGAGGGGTAAAAGAGGCAAATGGTGAGTGGGTAGTCTTTTTGGATAGTGATGCGGTTCTCCCCAATAACTACATTCAGAGGGTAAATGAATACGTAGATAATACAGTTTGTGACTTGTGGGGAGGTCCAGATAGGTCTAGAGAAGACTTTACAATAATACAGAAGGCGATTGACTACTCTATGACCTCGTTGCTCACTACAGGTGGAATTCGTGGCAAGAAAAAGAGTGTTGACCATTTCTATCCACGTACCTTTAATATGGGGATACGTCGGGAGTTATTTAATCAGTTGGGCGGCTTTAGAGATGGTATGCGGTACGGAGAGGACTTAGACCTAAGTATGCGAGCTTTGGAGAATGGTGGGGTTTCTGCTTTATTTGAAGAGGCCTGGGTATACCATAAGCGCAGGGTTGATTTCAAAGCTTTTTTCCGACAGATTCGTCAGAGTGGAAAGGCTAGAATAGTACTTAATCGCTATCACCCTGGTACGCTCAAGTTGGCTCATACATTGCCTAGTCTATTTGTGATATTCAATGTGGCTGTATTACTGACCCTCTCGCCTGTGCTTTATTCCATTTTGCTCCTTTACCCACTTGCAATTGTGGTAGATGTATACACCAAAGGGGGAAGTTTAGAGCTCGCAAGCTACGCGGTAGCTGCTGTCTATGTGCAGCACTTTGCCTATGGGTTAGGGTTCCTTGAAGAGTGGCTATTTCCCAAGACAAATTAGCCTCCTATTTTTAGATGGAGACAAAATAGTATCTTTGTAGAGTATGAGTGATATTGGACATCTATATTATGAGATTGCTGGAATGCCAGTAGTTCTGGAGACACCGAATGCCGATCGTGTGTCGCAGCTATTGATCCCCTATGCTCCTTTCCTTTTGAAATGTAGTAAAGGTGTTGAGGCAAAGGTCTGCTTTACGGCAGGGGTAGGGATTTCCATTCCTAGTGATTTAACTCCAATCGATACTGGTGAGTTTGAGGGAGGATGGTCCAAAATATATTGTGATGACCAATACTACTATACAGAGATGGAGCTCTTTGACCATCTCTACTATATGCGTGCTACAAAGGATTGGTCTAAAGTCGAAAGCGATGTGGATCTATTGCAGAAGGATGCTATTTATGTATTGAACTCTTTTTTGATACCAGCTTATGGGATGCAACTCATCAAGTTGAAGGGCTTAAAGATGCATGCTTCTGTAACGATGGTTGATGGAAAAGCTTTGCTCTTTATGGGAACTAGTGGCACAGGAAAGAGTACTCATTCAATGTTATGGAGGAGGTATGTCCCTGGTGCTCGCTTACTGAATGATGATGAACCTATCATTCGTCTTTTTCCAAATGGAGAAGTAAGAGTGTATGGCGCTCCGTGGAGTGGAAAGACCCCTTGCTATATTAATGAATCGGCAAAGGTGGCAGGAATGGTGCTTTTGAAGCAAGCTCCTGAAAACAAGATCTATAGAGGGAAGTTTAGTGAAGCTTTAAGTGCATTGGTGATGTCTACAAGTGTGCTTAGAACAGACCATGACCATCGCAATCAGTCGTTTGAGCTATTGACAGATATTGCCCAGCAGATCCCATTTTATACGTTAGAGTGTAGACCTGATAGAGGGGCTGTGGAGCTAACGTACCCATTATTGTCTAATGATAAATAGTAATCTTATGAAACTTAGAGACGACATCGTAATTCGTAAAGTAGGCGGCGAGTACATTACAGTTGTACCTAGCCCTCAGGGCGTAGGATATAGCTCTGTAGTAACGCTTAATGAGAGTGCTTCTGAGGTTGTCAAGGCTTTTCGTGGACTTGAAATTAATGCAGATTTAGTGGCCACTTTTTTGCTGAATAATTATGATGTTGATACTGAGAAAGCCCACGAAGATGCAGTGGCTCTTGTGAAGCTTATAGAAAGTTCAGGCTTGATAAGCTTAGAAAATCAATATTTTTTTTCTAGTAGGGAGGGAAATGGAAGATCTGCTCGGTTTGGCAGCGAAAGATTTATCACAAGGATACCGAGTGATAGTAAGAGCCAGAGGTAATAGTATGTATCCTTTGATTCATGATAAGACTGATAAAATAGTTCTAGCACCTATTTGTGCCCGTCTTAAGGTGGGAGAGATAGTGTTGGCTATTAATGATGGCGGCTTCATTTTACATCGAATTGTGAAAATATACTCTGACAGTGTATTATTACGCGGTGATGGCAATCCTGCTGGCATAGAGCATATTAAGATTGACTCAATATTAGGAGAAGCAATAGCGATAGTACGGAGTAATAATAGAGTGATTCAGAAAGGTTCACTACTATGGCGAGGCTTTCAATATCTATGGCCAAAAGGCGGGTGGTTTAGGAAAAAGTCTTTGGGGGTCTTACGACGACTAGATTTGATTTAGATTATGGATAGAGCATCGCTACTTTTTATTGAACTATTGAGAGCTTCTATTAGGGACATTCCATTTGAAAATAATGGCTCCGATTCGGAGTCCACAATTCAGCAGGCACCACATTTATGGCGACTTGCTAAGCAGCATCAGGTGGAGGGAATGATTGCCGATCAATTGCTGACACTCCCCGACTTGCCTATGAATATTTCAGTTCAACTGATGAGCTATCTGCAGGGCTTGGAGAGGCTATCTAATGATATGTCGGCTGTCTTAGCAAAGCTCTATAATGAGTTGGAGGCACTTAATTTTCATTCCATCCTCGTAAAAGGCCATGCTAATGCTGCTCTTTATCCCAATCCATTACTGAGAACCATTGGAGATATTGACCTATACTTTCCAAATAAGTCTGATTTTGAAAAAGTTATAGAGTTGATGAGTAGGAGGGGATACAAAATTCATAGTGAGACTAAAAATAATAAGTTACTCCATAAGGCGGTGCAAATGGATACCTTCTTACTAGAGTGCCATGGTCAATTACTCTACTTACCTTTGACTACTAAGAATAAGGTATTTGAAGAGTACTACAATCAATTACTCAATCACACTGAGAAAAAGACTATCTTGATTGATGATGTTCCTGTACAAGTGTTACCCGCTGAACTACAGCTAATTCATACTTTCCTGCACTTTTTTGGAGACTTTTTATATGGTGGTGCTATTTTTAAGCGACTATTGGATTGGTACTTTGTGGTGAGTAAGTATGGTCATACTATTGATCAAGACAGATTGTCACACTTGCTTAAAGAAATGAAGCTAGAGTATCAAGTAGGTCTCTTTGGAGAGCTCTTGCATAGGTGGTTTGAGCTTCCAGAAGAGTCAATTCCATGGAAAAGGCCAGAGAAAACACCTAATTTCCATCGCGATTTAAAATCACTAGAGCACTGCTATTTTGAAAATAGGGTGGAGCAGTTAAAGAGTAGATCCTCTCAAGGAAGTGTCTGGCAACAACGCTTTTGGAAGTGGTGGAGTGTAGTGGATCATAATTTCCACTATAGGCATATAATAGGTCATTATGCCTATAAAGCTCCGATGGATATGCTTCTTTTTAGAGCCCAAGAAACTGTGATAAGGAGATGAAAAAGAGGACAAGGATTATTTCCTTATTATTAAAAGATTATTGGGTTAGATTGCTCTTAATCTTTCTTCTAGGGCTGGTATCAGTGGGTCTTAGCTTCCTCTTTGTATGGCTTAGTAAGCTATTAATTGATGTGGCTACAGGGGATTCATTGAAGTATGACTTTTGGTTTGTAGTGATATGGTATTTATCACTTATCTTTGGACGAATACTACTGACCACTTGGAATAGATGGTTTTCAACTACCACGTCGGCAAAAATCACTAAAACGCTTCGTGCTAGGCTCTATGACGAGCTACTATATACTAAATGGAATGAACTATCACACCTTAGAAGTGGGGATCTCACTTCAAGGTTACTTCAGGATGCAAAGGAGGTAACTGGATTACTGGTTTGGCAGTTACCTTCCTTGGCAATTGGGGTGATTCAGTTGATTGGAGCATTAGTATTCATGTCCTTCATTGATCCTCGAGTGACGTGGTGTGTCGTCTTTTTTATCCCCTTCGTCTTTTTCTTTAGTCGAATATACTTTAGGAAGATGCGAGTGATCACTCACAGAGTGAAAGGACGGGAAAGCGATCTTTTTTCCTACTTTAATGAGGTAGTTCAACATCAACTAATCATACGAATTTTTGGTCAACAACCTAAGACGCTCTCTAAACTAGGTAAGGGGGAGAAACATTTGGTGGACATGATTAAAGAGCAACTACGCTTCAGTGTATATAGTGGTTTAGCTTTGAAAATAGTATTCACTGGGGGGTATGGGATTGCAATGGTATGGGCCATCTACCGCCTGCACTTAGGGTTGATTACTTTTGGATCGGTAGTAGCTTTCTTACAATTGGTCTCTTACATTCAATCACCTACCTACAATACCGTAAAGCTATTGCCAGGTATTGCATCTTCACTAACTGCCATTGACAGATTAGAGGAATTGCTCTTGCTTCCATCGGAACTAAGAGCATCTAGAATTATGGACTTCAAATCCATTGAAAGTATCCAGGCAAAGAAGGTCAGCTTTAGCTATAAAGGAAGAGAAGAGGTATTGAATCAGGTGGATTTTGAAATCAATCGTGGTGAATTGGTGGCATTAACTGGAGTTACTGGTACGGGAAAAACTACGATTTTCAAGCTCTTGATGGGACTAGAGACTCCTATGAATGGCTCACTGCATTTAGCTCTCTTGGGAGGAAAAAAGGTAGAGATAGACGAACAAACTCGTGATGCATTTGCTTATGTGCCACAAGAGACAGCACTTTTCTCTGGAACGATCAGAGATAATTTATTACTCGGTGCTCCTGAGGCTTCTGAGGAGCAAATGATAGATGCACTGCACTTGGCTGTTGCAGATTATGTATTAGAACTTAGTGATGGCTTGGACACAGTCCTTACAGAGGGTGGAGTAGGGCTATCGGAAGGGCAGGCACAGCGTATCTCTATTGCACGAGCCTTATTATCAAATAGACCCATATTGCTACTTGATGAAGCAACTTCTGCCTTGGATCCTGAGACGGAGTCTCAATTGCTAGCTAATCTCCAACGATTGACTATTGAAAGAGGTCTAACGACACTATTTATTACTCACAATCCGAAGGTGGCAGATTATTGTAACCGCACCCTCAACTTAGCACATGGTAAAATCAACGAATCGTATGAATACAACTAAACTCCTATCAATCATTATTCCAGCCTACAATGTGGCTCCATATATAGGCAAGTGCTTAGATAGTTGCTTAAACCAAGACATTCCACACGAGCATTATGAAATTATAGTGGTGGATGATGGGTCGAAAGATGACACAGCACTAGTTGTAAAGCAATATTGTAATGAATACCCTAATATCTCGTATCACTATCAAGAGAATGCGGGGCAAGGCGTTGCTAGAAATGTTGGCCTTAGCTATGCGACAGGTGAATATATATGGTTTGTTGACTCAGACGACTGGATAAGAGAAAATTGTATCAATTCATTGCTTAATTATGTAAGAAAACTCCAGCTAGATATCTGCTTGTTCCCTGTGGCCAAGGTAGATGGAGAAAGGAAAAACATAAAGGATGATTTCGCTCATTTTAATGAAATTGCATACTCTTTAGATGAGTTTACTGAAATGGGAAAGATGACCTATTCTCCTTGCAATTATTTGTTTTTACGCGTGCTTAGTAGCTCAAATAACATCTGTTTTTTATCGGGAATATATCATGAGGATATAGAGTTTAATACCCGGCTTATCATGGAAGCGACTCGTATCGGGCATTATAAAAGTAGTGAAGGACTGTATTACTACAGATATACTCGTGAAGGTTCTACAATGAATAATCGATCTGAGCCATCCTTGCGAAAACACATTTTAAGTCTATTTATTGTCTTAAAATCAATGCGTAATACTTATACTCAAGCACAAGGTGCCTACAAATCGTTATTAGCCACTACACATAATAGTCTATTTCTCACCGCTCTGATTCCTATTTTTGAGACCTGCGATTTGCCAAATAAGGATCAGTTATATCGCGAGTATGCCAAGGAGTATCAATTTGAATATCTAAAACCGAAAAAAGGGCTTTCAAAGGTGGATATTATGTCTCCTTTTCGCTACTCTCTAGCTCTCACAACAAGACTACAACGCACATTCCAATCCTTTAGAGCCTTAATAAACCACACTAGATTTTAGGACATGATTAAATCATAATCTAAACAGCTATTACTTCTTTTTCAGTAGTGTGGTCAGAGTGTCTTTAGCTTTGAGTAGTCCTTGGAATATTTGCCCAACTATTGGAGTTTTCCAAATGTTGTACAACTTATGTGCTTTTTTTGACACCTCCATTTGTTGTTTTAGCGACTCTGGAAGGTGGATGTAGTAGTCCCACCACTTATCAAATTGGATGGCATATCCTTTCCAAGGTTTAGCAGAGGTGTAATGCACATTGCCATGACGGTGTACTGCTTTCCAGTCATCATTTGTATAGAGCTTCAAAAAAGCATCTTTGTATATACTTGGATAGAAGGTCCGTATACTATTGTAGTAGGGGGGTAGGGATATGATTTTGCCGTGTGCTAAGATGTTGTAGGCATCTTGATCTGGAAAAACAAAGCTCTTTGCCCTCTCCGTCTGTAGCAGATCCATCATCTGCTTGCTGAAATTCACTCTCCTCATCTCCTTGAGGTTCATCAAAAGGAACCCGCTATTGATGTACCATGTGGGGTCATTAAGTTCAAGAGACTTAAAGTGATCTATATTAGCGCCTATTAGTGTCTCCCGTACTCCTCCTAATAAGTTTTCATCCAGGTCTATAGAGAAGAGCTTGGAGAGGTCGTTTTGCACAATAATATCACAGTCTAGGTAAAGAGCAGTATCATACTCTGGAAGAAGCTCAGGAATCAAAATCCTATATAGTGACCCGATGGAGAACGATCCAAAATAGGCACTTGGCACGCGACCTGACATATCTATAAAGGTCCACTCAGACACGATACCTCTCTTATCCAATCCTTTTATCCTCTGCTCAATAGAAGGGGATAGCGGAGCTTCAACAAGTGAGATGATATGGTATCTTGTTGTAGGGTCTGCACTCTCAATGATTGATAGTAGAGTAGTAGCTGCAGGGACTACGAAATTAGTCGTGTAGCAAACAACAATAGGAAGTGGCATAGTCGTATTCATCATTGAAGCAATTCATCAAATAGTTTTGCCCAAGTATTTGCAATGGGTGGGGTAGGGTTGGTTATAGGTGTGGGCATAAAACTTCCATATGCTTCTTCAATAACCTTCTTCATTAAGTTAGCTAGCTCGTTAGCATCATGAGGAGAAAAATAGGCTGTCTGTAAAAGTCCACCAGCAGTTTCGTGAGCATAGGGTAAATCTGCTAGTAAAATTGGGCGACCATATCTTCCAAATTCTGTAATAGGAAGCCCCCAAGTCTCCACTTTAGAGGGAAAGACAAGTGCATCAGCCTTGTCATATAACTTCCTCATCTGAGTCTGATTTTGATAGCCAGCAAAAGAGATAGAGCTGACTTCGCCCCATCGGCTGTATAGATACTTTGCATACCTGTTTTCATCTCCTTTGAGGGTCAAAATGGTTTGAAACCTTCCTTTGCCTATCTGCTCTTCTAGCAGTTTTGAAGCTTGACAGAGTAGTTCAAAATTCTTGTGTACATTTGGAGCCGCAGGGTAGAAGAATGTAGTAGTCCTGGAATTGTTTGCTGGCCTAATTTCGTCATTTCTTATTGGCATCATTGGAGGGAATACGATAATTCTCTCAGATGACAAACCGAATAACTTCTCAAATGCATCCTTAAACCACTGAGTTTGTACAACTACAAAGTCGTTCTTCTTTATATTGGGTCGATAGATAAAATTCTTTGATAGCCATGCAAAGAAGAATATCTTGTAATTAAGGCAAAGGTCTCTAATACTTCCTTTGTAAAAGGGGAATGGATTATGGCAATATACGGCCTTTTTATTAGCAACAACATTTGGTGTTGTATCATGTAGAGAAAGCCAAAGATCAATTGGAGTCAGCCTTTTAGAGAGTTTTTTCAAAGTAAT
This sequence comes from Porphyromonas somerae DSM 23386, assembly GCF_000372405.1. Taxonomy (GTDB): domain Bacteria; phylum Bacteroidota; class Bacteroidia; order Bacteroidales; family Porphyromonadaceae; genus Porphyromonas_A; species Porphyromonas_A somerae. Next base: position 30,907 of record NZ_AQVC01000025.1, read on the forward strand.
ATGTTCACACCAAAGGCGGTGCAACCAAGTCTTTTTGGCCCATGGAATTTCTATGTATTCAATCCCTTCATATAGAGCTAGTTTTTTATCGTGTACAATAGCGATGACTCTGAGGTGATCAACCTGAGTGGATAGGTACTCGAGACAATTATTTAATATCTCAAGCGTACCCCCTGTATTAATATTTACAGCTGAAATTACGATTAACTGCTTATTCATATAGAACCTTATTAAAAAGTGATGTCCACAGCCTCATTATTCTTTCTTCATCAAATCTCTTTGAAGAAACTACTGCTGCATTTCCCATGCGTAGTCTTAACTCTTGATCTTTAATAAGCTCAAGTAGTTTATCAGCAAATAACTGCCGGTCGCCCATTGGAATGATATAGCCATCAATTCCGTCATTGATAATGTCTTTTGGCCCACACTTACAATCGTAAGAGATTATTGGCAACCCACAAGCTTGGGCTTCTAAAAGCACCATCGGAAGTCCTTCGTAGCGAGAAGTCATTGCGTATATGCTCCCTGTGAGATACTTCTCCTGAATAGTGGAAGTAGCAGGTGATAGCGTCACTTTACTCTTGAGACCAAGACCATCAATTAATTTCTGGAGCCTATCTTTATCTGGACCATTACCTATGATTTCAAGGCCCCAATCAGGTGCCTTATCGTGTATAGCATTGAAAATATGTATTAGTTCAGAAAAGTGTTTTTGGTGTGCCAGTCGTCCAACAGCTATAATCTTATTGGTTCTTTCTGTTTCCTTTAAATCAACATTCCTGAATGTATTGTTTAGAGCATTAGGTATAACACTTATATTTTTATCCATACCCCAGTAGCCTTTGTCCTCGTTTGTAAGAACTACAAAATGGTCGTATGACTTAGCTGTTTTAAGATCTTGTTTGCTTAATATGCGATCAATAATGCCCAATAATCCTTTCCTTTCATATTGCTTCCTTTTGAATCTTGAAAAATGGACTTCAAGGATTTTCTTGCTTCCATCATTAATTTTTGGAATGATAGATGACCCATTGTCAAAGAGTGAGACAACTATGTCGGGCCTAATTGATCGCAGATGCTTGGAGAGTATGCTTTTATGCTTAAAGAGTTTAAATGGGTATGAAAAAAGCTTAGCTGCTATCCCCTTGCTTTCTTCGTAATTAATGCCCAAGTCAATTTGCTGAATATCTGGATTGAGAGGAAAAAAAGCATTGCGTCCTCTCTGCTCTGTGGTGATAATCGTAATTTCATATCCGTGAGACGACAGCCAGTTTGCCTTGTTCGAAAGCACGCGTTCCATACCTCCAGAGTTATAGGTCCCTCCTATGCAGTAGACAAGCTTGATATTACGTTTTTCCATACTTTGTTAAACAGCTGCAATTTTATATTTAGACTGAAATTCATCTAGCCAGTAGAATAGGGCAACAACATAATAAATGTCGGTCGATACTTTTATCCAAACTACAAAGACAATAATTAATAGTAAAATAAAAAGCAACCTATAGTTTGGAATGGCTTTGCAAAAAGAGAGAAGCTGATAGATAAAGAATATCGCAAAGATAGTCAGACCACATAATCCAGAATACAATACAAATCGGCAATATCCGATGTCTGTACCAAAAAACCAATCTTCAAATATCCCATAACCAATGATCCACCCCTGTAAATCTGTAGGCCATATCCACATCGTTTGGAGCACATCTGTACTCCCTGTTTGCCACACTCCAGTTTCAAAGAAACTGAAAAATCCCTCAAACCCAAAGCGGAATAGGCTTCTAGCCTCTGCACTCACATTATAGATCAGTATGCTTGCCAAAATTGAAATAGATAAAATAGCAAGGAAGCTATTAATCATAGGCTGGAGAGATATCATGCCATTTCTATCATTCGCGAAATAAGAACCGATTATAACAATCAGACCAATCACTACTCCTATAAGTGTAGTACGTGAAATCATATTACCAATGATTGATATGATTAAGAAGGAGCAGATAAACCACCTCATACTACTAGAAGAGCCATATACTAGCTCATCCTGTGTCATTACAAATGCGGCCATCGTAAGTGTTACTGCAAAACGAACTCCAGCCGGGTCTAGTGATGCACCTATCCCATATAGCCTCCCCCCTTCCTTCACAAATTGGTTGCCAGTGGTAAGATAGTTGTCAACGATATATGCCACCATTGGAATATTATCAATTAACAAGGCAATCACACACTGAAAGAGACAGACTGCAAGAAAATAGCTAGTAATTAGCCTAAGATTTACCTCTCTATGCACTACGCGAATTAATTCAGCTATAGTATAGGCTGAAAAAGTCCAAGTAAAAAATGAGACAAAATAATTGCTATAGCCATAGTCTGAAGTGGCATTAATCTCAGTAGAGAGATAATTAATAGTCGAAAATAAAAAAGCTATAAGGGTTGCGAATATGAGTTGTAGTGGAATGGTATTTTTCTTTTCATAAAAAATGCCAATCAGGAATAGGACTGTACCAACTATTGCTAGCACCACTTTAGTATTAGGTCCACCGTATACACCTAGAGAGTTAATTGGGAAAAGGTAAAAATCAACTGCTAGAGCACATATAATAGTGCCTATAGCTTTGGCAATGTTATTAAGCGAAAGGATGTTATTCATGATCTCTATCTCTCTTAATATCTCAATCTATAAGCTATCTTATAAACATAATTAAATAGATCTACCAACCAAAATTGTCCCTTCATGGCACACTTCTGAAGCCATTGATTATATTTATGATCTGACGGGTATTCATCTATAAAGAGATTAGCCTCTGGGAACAATTCCTGCCATTTCTTATATTGGTTCGCGTCTCTAGAATATAGAAAGGGAAGCTTAAGGGTGAGCTTCAAAAAGTTGATATCATCAGTGTAATCGTGACTACTGACTTTTGCCATTATTTCCTCTAGAGCTTTAATATTTGTGGCGATATCATCGTAGTGCTTATTATTATAGTTTTTAGTGAGAGAGGCTTCGTTAGATGTCATATAGTGATAAAGGGGGGCGTTTAGCATTTGAAAGTCTTTAGCATAGAGCAATACCTGCCCCATAAAGTAGAGGTCTTCACCCATATTATACCCTGAAAGGAAGTGTATATCCTCTCTCACGATCAACTTCCGCCTTATCATAAAGGCCCATAAGTTCCATTTCATTTTCCCTTCACAGATCAATTTCAGAGCTGCTTCGGGTGTATTAGGTTTGGGACAGTCAATAAGTCTTGATTTCGCCTCATTCTGCAGATAATAGTTATATCCGACGACATCGGTTTGCGGGATAGAAAGTAGCTGCACAAAGGAATTCGGAGCATAATAATCATCTGCATCTAGCCATAAAACATACTCCCCAATTGCATGGGATAGAGCAGTATTTCTAGCCTTGGCCACTCCTCCATTCTCTTCATGCTGTATAATCTTTACGCTAATATGTTTAGGGGCATTAATCGAAAATTGCTCAAGCACTTCTGACGTCTTATCAGTAGAGCAGTCGTTAACCACGACGAGTTCAAAAGGAATTGCCCCCTGATCTAGGAGCGAGTCCAAACTTCTTTGAATCGTATTTTCACCATTATAAACTGGCATCAGCACAGAAATCAATGGGGGAGCAGTCACTTTTTGTATATTGTCACAATTTTGCATAAGACGCAGCTTTTATCATCTACTTGCAAAGATAAGGAATAATTTTGAGGTGGGTGGTGAAAGTCATCTTACCTCAATTCCGCAGGCTGAGTTTTTATTGCTTTAGTCGGGTACTTATTGATTGTTTTTTCTTGTGTCCCGACTTTTTTAGCAGACTAAAGGCTTTATGTAGAGGTCTGCGTATTCTCTATTTATCTCTTTATGATGTATTCATTGCGTTGTTTTGTGTAAATCCTACGTCTTTTGGCACTCCTATTGCCATCTTAAGATGCCATTGTCTTAAAGTGGTCATGTGCTTGTCTTGCCTGTCTATCAGCCTTCTCCTACCCATCGCACATCTGTTCTACATACCATCGCTGTA
>NZ_AQVC01000026.1 GCF_000372405.1 Porphyromonas somerae DSM 23386
TACTACCGAAGCCCTATCTTCTCCACCATCCTCTCCAATGCCACAGCATGGGGAAGAGACCTCCAATTTAAGGAGGAAAGCGGAAAGCGAACCATCTCTATCAAAAAGGGCATTGATACCATAGGCAAAGCATACACAGCCCTCACAAAGCTAACCACCAAATAGAGAATGTTGCACGAAGGATGAGATGCAAGGCGCTGAGGATGAGGCCGAAGGGAGCGTACTCACGTACGTGACCTAGGCCGAATTCCGAAAGCAACGCCGCAGATCGCCTTCGTGCAACAGTCTCAAATAACTCCCATCGCCATACACCACACACCCCAATATGCTAGCTCACCCTCCAAAATAGGTAGCTCAGCTATATTTATTATCTTTGTAGGATAATAATGAGAAGTATTATGAGATATATACCCCTACAGATACTACTGCTACTAACACTACTCTTCAGCTGCAAGCCCGAGGAGGAGAGGATGGTCATACAGCCAAATGAACTACGAGAGGTGGGCAAACTTGAGTTGGTGGAGTATCGTAGCGAAGAGATATTCGTTATCTCCTCCGACCAAAAGAGTCTGGAGAGTATCCGTTCACTTGAGGAGGCAGCCGATTACCTCAGCAGCCTATTTGAGATAGGCGACCGCATAGGCATCTACTCCTTTGACTTCTACACCATCGCCTACATCAACCTCTACAATCTCCAAGATAGCGACCTCCAATACGATCAGGAGAACAAGTCCATCCAGCTCACCCTCCCCCCAATCGAGGTAGAGCCCATCGGGCGAGGTGGCACCCTCAAATTGCTCCACGAGCGGGTCAATGGCAATAAAAAGTCCATCACCAGTGAGGAGCGACAAAATATGCAGCGACAAGCGGTGGCACTTGCCAAGCAAAACCTCCGCCCAGGCACACCCAAATATCAAGAATTAGTGACCAAGGCACAAAGCAAGGCCCAAGCTTACTTCACCAGCATCCTAAGGGCACGAGGGTACGAAGAGATAGAGATTAGATTTACACAGTCCTATGAAAAAGCGAATTAAGTGGCTTCTAGCCCTCATCATCATAGGGGTCATAGCCCTATTGCTCTTCCTTTTTCTTCCCAAAAGAGCAAAGAGCGAGAAGCAGCCCGAGATATTTCTCTCCGTAGCAAGCGACCTACGCGAGATGGTTCGGCTCACCACCATAGAGGGCGAGCGAATCGTCCCCATCACCTACAAAGGCAAAGGGGTCTCGGCATTCGGCATCGGCCACTACCGTGCACGCATCTCCTTTGATGTGGAGAATATACAGCAAGCCATCCAAGGGGATACCATCTATCTGGTACTCCCCGAGCCACAGGTGCAGATACTAGAGCACGAGGAGAATGGCTTCACCGTCTACGACGTATGGGGCAATAATATCGCCACCCGCATCTTCGGTGCCAAGCTAAGCGTCGCAGATGAAAATGAGATGAAAAGAAAAGCCATGCGACAGCTCCAGAGCGACCTCCGTCAAGATGGCACTACAGAAAGGGCAAAGGCAGAGGCAAGAGAGCTACTCCATAAAATGTTTGGCATAGTGCCAGGCACCGTTATTGTACTCGACACTCCAGCAGCCCTTCCACCCACAGCCCAACCAATTCCATTAGACCAACCAACACTTTACATTCAGAAACAAGATGAAATACAATAGACGCAAGACCACTCCCGCCCACATTGGCAATATTACCATAGGAGGCGATGCCCCCATCGTGATTCAGTCGATGACCAATGTAGACACCAATGATATAGAGGCGTCGGTAGCACAGATTCTCCGACTAGAGCAAGCAGGTGCAGAGCTAGTACGCCTCACCGCCCAAGGCACCAAAGAAGCCAAGGCTCTCGGCACCATTGAGGCAGAGATCAGGGCAAAAGGGGCTAAGATCCCTCTTTCGGCCGATATTCACTTCAACCCAAGAGCGGCATACGAGGCGGCTCTCCATGTAGAGAAGGTACGCATCAACCCAGGCAACTTCTACGATCCCGCCCGAAAGTTTCAGAAGATCAACTTTACCGACGAAGAGTACCAAGCAGAGGTAGAGGCTCTTCAGTCCAATTTCGAAACCTTCCTCCGCCACTGCCAAGCCCACCACACCGCACTCCGAATAGGTGTTAATCACGGCTCCCTATCCGATAGAATCATGAGCCAGTATGGCGATACCCCCAGCGGTATGGTAGAAAGCTGTATGGAGTACCTAGAGGTGTGCCACCGCATTCACTTCCACGATGTGGTCATCTCCATCAAGAGCTCCAATCCTCTTGTGATGACCGAGACGGTACGAGCTCTTATCGAGAGAATGGACCAAGCTGGCATGCACTACCCACTGCACCTGGGAGTTACCGAAGCTGGTAATGGCGAAGATGGGCGCATCAAGAGTGCTATTGGCATTGGTGCCCTCCTAGCAGAAGGGATTGGCGATACTATCCGCGTCAGCCTTTCGGAAGAGCCCGAGGCGGAGATACCAGTTGCCAAGGTACTTCTCCACTGTGTAGAGGAGTTGGCAAAAGCAACACCCCTTGATTTCTCACCCCGTTGTCAACCCTTCCGAAGCGAGGAGAAGCCACTCGTGATGATGGATGCTCACCCCTACTTCGCCCAATTACATCCAGCAGACCGACCCGATATAGAGGTGACCGAAACAACACCCTTCATCCGAATCACCGACCAAGAAGCCCTCTCGGGTGAGGTGCCAGAGTTACCAGAGGGCAAGCAATTAGTGGTACGACTTACTGGTGCAACTGCCCCCACCCTGATGCTCGAAGCACTCGATCATACCCTTTCCCTACCTTATATATTAGAAATCGATTGCACCCAGCACTCCCTTGAGGAGCTACCCACATGGTTGGGCTTCCAACTCGGTGGGGCACTGATGCGAGGGCAGTTAAGTGGTCTATATCTACGTAGACACGAGGAAGATGCTCTCGCCCTCTGCAGTATCGCATTTGGCTTACTACAGGCTTCACGCCGTCGCATCTCACGCACCGACTACATCTCTTGCCCCAGCTGCGGACGCACTCTATTTGACCTCCAAAGCACTGTTGCCAAGATAAAGGAGGCAACCAAGCACCTGCGGGGACTAAAGATCGGGGTGATGGGCTGCATCGTCAATGGACCTGGTGAGATGGCCGATGCCGACTATGGCTATGTAGGAAGTGCACCAGGAAAGGTGGACCTCTACAAGGCCAAGGAGCGCCTCAAAAGGAACATCCCACAGGAGGAAGCGGTGAAGGAATTGATCGAACTGATCAAAGCACACGGAGACTGGAAGGACCCAGAATAACCTTTATATCATAATGAGACAATGGAAATAAAACAACTACCACTGCCAGGACTACAATTAGTAAGCACCAAAAGATACGACGACGAGCGAGGATACTTTATGGAGGTCTTCAAAGAGGCCGAGCTCGCGGAGCAACTCACCGACCACCCCCACTTTATCCAAGATAATATGAGCTGCTCACACCGTGGTGTATTCCGCGGTATGCACACCCAAGCAGCACCAATGGCTCAAGCTAAGTTGGTACGCTGTGTATCGGGTCGCATCATTGACTTTGTTATGGATATAGACCCCACTTCTCCCACATTTGGAGAGGTCTATGGCGTAGAGCTCACCCCAGAAAGTGGCCTAGCCCTCTATATCCCCAAGATATATGCACACGGATTTTTGGCACTAGAGGATAATAGCAGAGTACTTTACAAGGTCGATGCCCCCTACTCCCCTAGCCACGAGCGGGCATTCAACTACCAACACCCTCAGCTCATCACTGAGCTCCAAAAGTACCTCCCTCTCGACCAACTCATCATCTCCGACAAAGACAAAGCCGCTCCCACCCTCCACAAGTAGCCACCAACAGTCGGATTTAAGAAGGACCTCCTTGGAGGTCCGATTTGTCGTAGCCCCCATTCGAGGCTCGTAGAGCCGATGAATGGGGGTAAATAAGGCGGAGCAAAAATCACGACCCCTTGTGGGTCGGACAACCCACTCTAGGATTACTTGTGATGTCCTAGACCCTAAAGTCCGACCCACAAGGGGTCGATATTGTGTATTATACATTCTTTCCCCCGGTCGTTCGGGCTACGCCCTCCGACACGGGGGCTACAACAAATCGGACCTCTCCGAGGTCCTTACTCATAGACACCCCGCTAAAACCATACGGTGTGAACTTCCTAATGCGTAACCCCTGTTCATGAGACGCTCCCTGCCTAGATTTTTACACATCTAAATAAGGCAAAAAAAACAACTAAAGGGAGTCACAGAAACCGCCTTTACAACCGATTGGAATTCAATACTATACAAAAGCGTTTACCGAGTTGCAACTAAGCAATCGGCGAGTTGCAACTCGTCAAATGCTTAGTTGCAACTCGCCGATTGCTTAGTTGCAACTCAACTTTTACCCTACTAACATAGGAATTTTATGGAGGGCTCAGAGATACGATCACCCCATCTTTTTACCTTGCCCCAGATAAGCCGCCCTCCCCTCAAGTAATTGTATGGTGAAGATAAAAATGCGTAACGCAAGTTGATTGGAAGGATCAGGCATCTCATTCTCACACAATAATTGTCTTGGAATGGGCTCATGTTTGGATAGCTCCGCATAAAATGCTAAATTTGTCCATAATCAAAACTAAAATAGAAGGGGGAAAAGGGGCATATTAATATGGAAGACCAAGCAGGTATTATCCGAAGTATCCTAGATACAGACCTATATAAGTTTAGCACGAGCTACGCCTATGCTAAGCTTTTCCCAAGGGCAAGGGGTAGATTTGCCTTTGTAGATAGGGCAAATACTATTTACCCAAAAGGGTTTGCGAGCAAAGTGGAGGAGCAGCTCCACAAAATGACTTCTCTACGGCTAACGGATGAGGAGGCAGATTTCCTCAGTCGTGAGTGTCCTTACATTCCGCCATTTTATATTGACTACCTGCGGGGCTATCAATTTGACCCACGGGAGGTGGATGTTTGCCAAGATGAGGAGGGGCACCTCCATATCACTGCAGAAGGGCTGCTCTATAGGATTACTCTTTGGGAGACCCCTATCCTAGCCATTGTCTCGGAGCTCTATTATCTTGTGACTGGGCAGGAGCCCGACTTGGAGCATGTGCGTAAGGTGACGATAGAGAAGGCTCAGATCATGAAGGAGCACAAGCTACAGGTATCTCTATTCGGCATGAGACGTCGATTTAGTGCCGAGGTGGAGGATACGGTAACGCAACTTCTAAAAGAGCATGCTGGCGAAAGCCTTTATGGCACTAGTAACGTCTACTACGCTATGAAGCACCACTTGAGAGTCACTGGTACACACCCACATGAGTGGGTTCAGTTTCACGCTGCGATCTATGGCTACAAGATGGCCAACTATATGGCGATGGAGGATTGGATCAATGTCTATGACGGCGACCTCGGAACGGTGCTCACCGATACCTATACCACCGATGTCTTTATGCAAAACTTTAGCAAAAAGCATGCGATGCTCTTCACCTCGATGCGACACGATAGTGGCGACCCTTATGCGTTTGTAGAGAAGGCGATTAAGAGGTACGAGGAACTGAAGATCAATCCGATGCTGAAGTACATTGTATTTAGTGATAGCCTCACTATTCCCAAGGCGGTGGAGATCAAGGAGTATTGTGCCTCTCGAATCCCAGCCACCTTTGGTGTGGGCACCAATCTCACCAATGATGTGGGCAATGATACTGTGCCAAGAAACATTGTGATGAAGCTAATCGGTTGCCAAATCTCTCCCCGACAGAAGTGGCACCACTGTATTAAGCTATCGGATGTAGAGGGCAAGCACATTGGCGACCCTGAGGAGATAGAATTGGCACAGAGGACTCTCGGAATTAAGCAATAAACTAGAGCAAAATAATAAATCATGGAAAACAAACAGACTAGAAGAGGCGAGTTGCCGGAAAATGCGTATCGCCCACTGAAGCCCGGAGAGAGCTACCACCCTGTAGTGGGACCAGAGCAAAATCCGAAGCAAGCAACCGCCTACAGTGTTGGTTGGGGATTGATTATGGCGGTCATCTTTAGTGCCGCTACAGCCTATCTGGGCCTCAAGGTAGGACAGGTATTTGAAGCAGCGATCCCAATTGCCATTATTGCTGCAGGACTCACTACAGCGACGAAGCGCAAGGGAGCTCTTCTAGAGAATGTGATGATTCAGAGTATTGGAGCCTCGAGTGGTGTGGTGGTAGCTGGTGCTATCTTTACCATTCCTGCTATCTATATCCTAAAGGCGAAGTACCCTGAGATGACTGTCAACTTCCTACAGATATTTGTCAGCTCGCTCCTTGGCGGTGTATTGGGAATATTGATGCTTATCCCATTCCGTAAGTATTTTGTGAAGGATATGCATGGTCAATACCCCTTCCCTGAAGCTACAGCTACCACTCAGGTGCTACTAAGTAGCGAAAAGGGAGGTGCCCAAGCAAAGCCTCTTCTTATCTCGGGATTGATTGGTGGTCTTTACGACTTTGCCGTCTCTACCTTTGGGGCATGGCACGAGGTGTTTAGCTCAAAGGTATTGCCTTGGGGTCAATCCATTGCCGAAAAGGCAAAGCTAGAATTCAATATCAATACCGGAGCAGCGGTGATGGGTCTTGGCTACATCATCGGCTTGAAGTATGCTACTATTATATGCGCTGGATCGGCACTTGTATGGTGGGTGATTGTACCTGTAATGAACCTCGTTTGGGGTGGCGATATTATTACCTTTGGAGATCCTAGCATCACTCAGACCATTGGAGAGATGAGTGCAACGGATATCTTCTTCCACTATGGTCGTAACATCGGTATCGGAGGTATTGCCATGGCTGGACTTATCAGCATCTATAATAACCGAAAGATCATCACTGGTGCGGTGAGCCTCGCAAGTAGAGAGCTCAAGCAAAAGGGCAATAATGAGGAGGGCAACCAACCTCGTACCGACCGAGACATCACTATGAAGATGGTGGTTTGGGGTATCCTTTTGGCACTTGTTTGCATCGGTATCTTTTTCTACTTCGGTGTGGTACAGCGTAACCTTATGTGGGCGGTGATAGCACTGATACTTGTGGCTCTGATTGCCTTCCTTTTCACCACCGTTGCAGCGAATGCTATTGCGATTGTCGGCTCCAATCCGGTATCAGGAATGACACTAATGACCCTTATCGTAGCAAGCGTGGTGCTGGTAGCGGTAGGCATGGAGGGACCAAGTGGTATGGTTTCGGCACTCGTAATCGGAGTGGTGGTTTGTACTGCTCTTTCTATGGCGGGCGGCTTTATCACTGACCTTAAGATCGGTTACTGGCTGGGAACTACCCCAAAGGTGCAGGAGAGCTGGAAGTTCCTTGGTACTCTAGTCTCTGCAGCTACAGTTTGTGGTGTGGTAATTCTACTGGAGAAGGCGTACGGCTTTACAGGTGAGAATGCTCTACAAGCACCACAGGCCAATGCGATGGCGGCTCTTATTGAGCCACTCATGACTGGCTCAGGAGCTAAATGGCTTCTCTACGGCATTGGTGCAGCTTTGGCACTACTGCTCACCTTTGTAAAGGTGCCTGCCCTACCATTCGCACTCGGTATGTTTATCCCTCTACACCTTAACCTTCCTCTATTGGCAGGTGGGTTTATCAGCTGGTATCTCAGCACAAGGTCCAAGGACGAGAAGCTCAATAAGGCTCGCCAAGACAAGGGTACCCTACTTGCATCGGGCTTTATCGCTGGAGGTGCGTTGATGGGTGTGGTGAGTGCTATCCTGAAGCTAGCTGGGGCTGAGCTAACTCTCACTGCATGGCAAGCCAACCCATGGAGCCATGTACTCACCGTGGTGATGTACCTAGCTATATTCACCTATTTGATTCGCTCAAGCAAAAAAGCTAAGCCTGAGGCATAACACATATTATATATGAGTAAAGAGATAAAAGGTCTAGAGACAGTCCAAGAGGTAATGAGCCACTTGGGACTAGAGAATAAGGAGCTGAAAAACCTTTATGATCCTATGGCCTATATTATGGACTTGGGAGGTAAGCGGCTGAGACCATTGGTACTACTGCTTTCTTACCAAGCCTATAAGCCAAATGGTTCAGTAGAGGCTGTGGCACCCGCGATGCGGGCGATTGAATTGTTTCACAACTTCACGCTCCTCCACGATGATGTGATGGACGATGCTCCAATGCGACGGGGCAAGCCATCGGTTTATAAGAAATGGGGACTTAATACTGCCATCCTCTCTGGTGATGGGATGCTGATAGAGGCCTACAAGCATCTAGCACAGCTTTCGCCAGAGAAGCTACCGCATGCCCTTGAGATATTCAATGATATGGGGAGTGCAGTTTGCGAAGGGCAGCAGTATGATATGGACTTTGAACAGTTACCACTTAGCCAGATGAGTATGAGCGACTACCTAGGGATGATACGGCTCAAGACCTCTTACCTATTTTGCGGTGCAGCCTCGCTAGGTGCTTACTTGGCAGATGCCCCTGAAGCAGACCGGAAGTTGCTTTGGGAGGCAATTGAAAAGATGGGGCTAGCCTTTCAGATCAAGGATGACTACCTAGATATCTATAGCAAGCCAGGCTTTGGAAAGGTGCAAGGTGGGGATATCCTCGAAGGGAAGCGGACTTGGTTGCTCCTCTCTGCTTATGCTAAGGATAGCAAGGAGGTACTTGCGGCCCTTGACCTGAAGGACAATGAGCAAAAGATTGCTAGAATGACTCAGCTATACAGCGACCTCGGCATTCGCGATGCAGCCCTTGAGGAGGTGGAGCGACAAAGCAAGGAGGCAACAAAGATACTGGATCAGCTATCAGTAGCTGAGGAGAATATTGAGCCACTTCGCCAACTATTCCTTACCCTAGTAAGAAGAGAGGTGTGATGATCCCTATCATTGATACACATTGCCACCTTTACTATCAGGACGAGTCGCCTCGGCTTGACTTTTCCAAGGATTTGGACGAGGTGATAGCACGGAGTAAAGCGGCAGGAGTCACCTATGCACTTTTGCCCAACATCGACAGCGAGAGCTATCCACTGATGATGGCACTCGCTGAGCGATACCCCGACTATTGCCGTCCGATGATTGGGCTACACCCCACCAATGTGGATGCTCGGTGGGAGAGTCAGCTACGTTTTGTAGAAGAGAAGTTGGCCTCATCAAGTGAATCATTTATTGCAATTGGTGAGATAGGGCTCGACTACCATTGGAGCATGGAGTATCAAAAGGAGATGCAAGAGGTCTTTAGACGCCAATTGGATTGGGCAGTACAATACCACCTACCGGTGAGTATTCACAGCCGAGATGCCGAAGAGGAAACCATTGACCTACTAGCTACCTATCAGGCGCGAGGCCTGCAAGGCATCGTCCACTCCTTTGGTGGGGACAAGCGGCAACTAGAGCGGGTAAGAGATGAGCTACCCAACTTTATGGTCGGCGTTAATGGGACACTCACCTTTAAGAATAACCCACTCGCCTCCTATCTCTCTTGCTACCCCATTGAACGGGTGGTGGTAGAGACCGATGCCCCCTTTTTAGCACCAGTACCCTACAGAGGCAAGCGAAATGAACCCGCCTACCTCACGAAGGTAGTCGAAAAGCTACAAGAGGTATATGCACTCCCGGAGGTGGCGGTGAGGCAACATTTATTTGACAATTCAAAAAAAATATATAACCTGCACATATAAGTGCTATAGCTCAATAATTCAAATACAATCAATGAGTTACGGCATAAGAAACAAGAGATTAAGAGAGAATAAAAACAAATAAACAACAAAAAACCGCCCCAAAAGTGGGTAGATACAAAGAAATAGATTAGATTTGTAGAGTAATTGGACAATGAACCGTCCAAGAATCAACTGGAGAGATGCTCGAGTGGTTGAAGAGGCACGCCTGGAAAGCGTGTATACGCCTAAAGCGTATCGAGGGTTCGAATCCCTCTCTCTCCGCATTAATATAATATGAATAAGAAAGTAATTTATCACTAAACTTAAAAAGAGAACTTACAATGAAAAAAATTCTAGCAAGTATCGCACTGTTTGGATTGCTGTCACTAGGCACAGCAAACGCAGTCTTTGCACAAGACGAGGCACAAGCTCCCGACTCTGAGGTGACTACTGATGAGGTAGCAGCTCCTGCTGAGGAAGCAGCTCCTGTTGAGGAAATGGCTGCTGAGGATATCACTGTAGCAAATGAGGGTGGTTTCCACCAAGCACTTAAGACTAAGTTTATCGAGGGTGGTGCAGAGTTTATGGCTGCTATCGCTATCGTACTTATCCTAGGTCTAGCATTCTGCCTTGAGAGAATTATCTACCTCAACCTAGCAGATGTAAATAACGAGAAGTTCCTAGACGAAATTGATGCAAGGCTTCAAGCTAATGATATCAACGGTGCACTAGAGCTAGCACGCGACACTAGAGGTCCTGTAGCTTCTGTAACCTTCCAGGCTATCAGCCGTATCGATCAAGGCATTGAGGCAGTTGAGCGTTCTATCACTGCTTATGGTGGTGTACAGGCTGGTCTACTTGAGAAGAACATGTCTTGGATCACTCTATTTATCGCTACTGCTCCATCACTAGGGTTCTTGGGTACCGTGATCGGTATGGTGACCGCTTTTGATAAGATCGAGCAAGTAGGTGACATCTCTCCTACAGTAGTAGCAGGAGGTATGAAGGTAGCTCTTATCACTACTATCTTCGGTCTGATCGTAGCTATGATCCTTCAGATCTTCTACAACTATATCCTATCTAAGTACGAGGGTGTACTCAACAAGATGGAGGATAGCTCTATCACTCTTGTAGACACTATCGTAGCTCACCAGGAGAAGTTTGCTCGCAAATAATCACAAAAGAAAGGAAATATTATGGCAGTAAGTAAAATCAGAAAGATTTCAAGCTATTCACTACTTGCTCTAGCCATCCTTACTATAATAGTAACCATCGCTTTCTTCGCAGGAGGGTACATTGACCCTAATGCTGCAAAGCCAGAGCCAAAGTTTACTAATGCAATATTCTATCTAATGTACTGCGCACTGGGCGTTACGCTCCTAGCGATGATAGGATTTGCCATTGTGGGATTTGCTAGCAACCTCAAAGACCCCAAGAGACGCCGTGCGTCACTCACTGGTCTTGTATCATTCATAGCAATTATTGTGCTACTCGTGATCACGTACGCCATTGGCTCTACGGATCCAGTATCACTGAGTTTAGATTTCCAAAAATACAATACAGACTTTTATCTTAAGTTTGCAGATATGTGGCTATACAGCATCTACGTGGTGCTGGGCATCAATATCCTTGCACTTATAGTATTTGCTATTAAAGGGGCTCTACGCTCAAAGAAGTAAGAAGTAACACTTAAAAGAAAGGATTTAAAATGGCACGTGGAAAGAAAAAAGTACCCGGCATCAATGGGTCTTCAACCGCCGATATCTCTTTTATCATGCTACTCTTCTTCCTACTAACTACATCTATGGGATCAGATAGTGGTTTGGCAAGACAATTACCACCATCTGTACCACCAGATCAACAGGATATTGCCATTGACGTCAACCGCCGAAATATGCTCCGTGTATTGGTTAATACACGTGGACAAATCCTTGCTAATGGTGAGGTGGTGGAGCTTGACGGGCTACGCGAAAAGGTTAAGGAGTTCGTTCTCAATGAGAATGATCGTGCCGACCTTGCAGAGCGTACAGTGGAGACATTTCCCTTGGTTGGTGCACAGAAAGTAACTAAGAACCACGTTATTTCACTCACCAACGATGTGGACACTAAGTATAGTGACTATATCGCAGTACAGAATGAGCTTACCAAAGCTTATATGGAAGTGAGAGATATGATGTGCAAGAGATTCTTTGGTGTATCACTGGAGGATGCTTCAACAGCACAACAAGAGGTAATGGTAGATATGTACCCTCAGAAGATATCTGAGGCTAACCCAAAAGAGTACGGTAAGAAAAATAAGTAACGAGTACACATTATGAGCAGATTTACGAAAGGTGGCACCCGTGAAGTACCAGAGCTGAAT
The DNA here is from genome assembly GCF_000372405.1 of Porphyromonas somerae DSM 23386. Classification (GTDB taxonomy): domain Bacteria; phylum Bacteroidota; class Bacteroidia; order Bacteroidales; family Porphyromonadaceae; genus Porphyromonas_A; species Porphyromonas_A somerae. The sequence goes on from NZ_AQVC01000026.1 coordinate 12,018, forward strand.
ACCATGTCGCTTCCCGACTTGATTTTCGCTTTCCTATTCTTCATTATGATGGTAACCTCAATGCGTGAAGTGACTATGATGGTACAGGTTTCACTTCCCCATGCTACGGAACTAACGAAGATGGAGAAGAAGTCACTAGCTACTTATATCTATATGGGTCAGCCACTTCAGATGTACCAAGATAAGTACGGTACTGAGGCTACAATTCAACTAAACGATAAGTTCGCGACTACAGCAGAGATCTTTGACTATATCGCACAGGAGAAGTCGTCTATGTCAGAGGCAGATGCCCCTTACATGACTACCATCCTTAAGATTGACAAAGATACTAAGATGGGTCTTGTAACTGACGTTAAGCAGAGACTAAGAGAGGCAGATGCACTGAAGATATTCTACAGTGCGATAAAGAGTAACGAATAATAGTTACCCACTTTATCCTGCCAACACATGATAGGCGACATCGCCCCTACACCACGTAGGGGCGATGTTTTTTATTATTAAGCTCCACCTCCTCATCGTCTTCAAGCTAAGCATCTATTTCGTTTGCTTAAAACAAACATTTATGTATATTTGCAATACCAAAGTATACAGAGAGAACTAAAATTATAGATTCAGTAAATGAACTAATAAAGATGGAGAATACGACTAAAACAAGAACAGAAGAGCAGCGTTTCCAGATACGCAAGAGTATCGGAATGTTCTTAGGCGTTGATGTATCAACACCAGATGAAAACAATGTAGTAACGGTGACGGACAAGCGACTTCTCAATGGTTGGCTACTTAATCAAGAGGAGTTAAAGGTCTTTGGACGAACCGTATACCCCGAGAGAAAATTCAAAATACGTGCGGAGGTATATCAATTAGATCTAGAACAGATAACCGTAGAGTGGATAAAAGAGCAGATGAAAGAATTGGGTATTAAGAGGTATGATATCATCCGTCAGCTAGCGATTGACAAATCCAGTCTATCGCTTATCCTGAGTGGCAAACGAGGATTATCCAATACGATGAAAGTAGCCTTCTTCTACTACTTCAATTCATACCTCCTCACAGAGCTCCACCGTAACCAAGTCACGGATGAGGAAGAGACAAAGAAATAATCTTGAATATCAAGAGTCAATTTACTAATGGAGACTGTTGCACGAAGGCGATCTGCGGCGTTGCTTTCGGAAATCGGCCTAGGCCACGTATGTGAGTACGCTCCCTTTGGTCTCATCTTTTTGTGTGTGCCTGGTGCCCTACGTGCACCTTGCCCTCAGCGTCTGGCATCTCATCCTTCGTGCAAAGTCTCAGCACAATTGCTTCAAATGTACGAGAATGGCACTTCATGCAACATTCTCTAATGATGTAACGGCCTATGTGAACTTCAACTCTAAGAAACATCTCCGCCTTTTCCTAGAAACGCTAACTTATTAATTCTTATTTTACAAAGATAGCATTATTGGGGCTTACACACTTTTTAGGGACAGTATCCTTCACTGCCGTTTGACTGCTTGTCCGCTTGATACGCCTTAGCATTAGGATTCTGTTCGTCCAGTAACGAATTATCTATTATTCCCTCTCTTAACCCAAGTTTGACCCCTATTGGAGTGTAAGTAACTGATACTGGGGTATTTGTAATTTTTTCAAGAGTTGCTGTGTACTACAAATTTTGTTTTTTCTAAATGAGTAGGTGGAATTCCTTTACTTTTCAGTTGTACTCGTATGTTATTGACCACCCAGTAGACGAGTAGTAACGAATAAATCCATCATTATTAACACAAAGAGCTTGCACGAGGAACTTGTAATTGCTCCTTATCTTATCTTTTCAGGTCTTTTCTCTTCGGTTCGTCCGAACTTAGCCATTTAACCACTCTGCTTACTTTCCTCAAAATAGAAGTTGGTGAGATCGTTTCAATTAAAAAAAACAACGACCCTAATGAAATCAGTATTTCACTCCTCATAAAGTCCAAGAACCACCCCAAAATATACTTCAGAGGTCAAACTAGGGCTATGTAAAGAAAAAGAAAATGAGTACGTTTGTAACAGCGGAAGTAATAACGCCACCCCATTGTCTAAAAATGGGGAACACTATAGTTCAACCTGAGATAAGTAAGATAATCAGTAGTTAGAAACAAAATTATTATTAGGTACAACTGACCAAGTTTTAAGCAAATGTCTAATATTGATTGTTTTGTTGTCAATAGTTTTTTGTTCTTTAATTTGACCATTATTCTTCTATTATGGATGCAAGGCAGTATTTGATTATAGATTTGGAAAGAAGAGGTGATAAGCAAATGTTTATCACCGAACAAGTTGCATCTATAAAGAGAAACGAAAATGGTTATTGGGCAGTTATATTTAGAACTTCTCCACGTGTTTTTCAATACAATCCAGCTCGCTTACTCTGCTTAACACAACCAGAGGTGGTAGACATAGATAATAAAGGACTGTATATAAATAATAAGCGTATTACTGGTATCGCTGAATTACTTCGATTCTCAGATCATAATCTCAGCTTTTATCGTATAACCTATACCAATGGTTATGCCGAAAGCCTTGAGGACAAGAATGTATATATTACCCGTACACCTATAAATGAGTGTGGCAGATCGACATGGGGTTATCTCAATAAGCTTGCCGAAGAGACGGGACTTTGTGATGAGGAGGGAAATAACGTTCTATCAAAAGGGTATAGCTTGATAGACTTAAAGCGAGACAATGTTCCTCTTGCTCAATACCTTGGGAATAAGAAAAAGTTGGCAACTTATTCATTACCAAAGCAAGTCTATTACCCTTTCGGATGTAATGCAAGCCAAAAGAGTGCGGTAGAGGCTGCTTTGACTAATCAAGTCAGTATTATCCAAGGACCTCCGGGTACAGGGAAAACACAGACTATTCTTAATATCATTGCTAATTTGCTTTTAGCGGATAAGAGTGTATTGGTCGTTTCCAACAACAACTCCGCAGTTGCTAATGTAGCAGAGAAACTGGAAAAAGAAGGGCTAGGCTTTATCGTTGCCCAGTTGGGTAATGCAGAAAATAAAAAATCCTTTATTGACCAACAAGTTCCATTTTATCCTAATATGGAGGGATGGCTGATAAATGATTTATCCACGATGAAGAAGGTAGCTAAGGAGTCTCTTAAGACAGTATCACAGGGCTTTGATGACCAGACAAATCAGGCAAAACTCAAGGCGGAGTATCAAGCTTTGATGACAGAGAAATACTATAGTGATTCGCAAAATGGTATTCACTCATTGAATACGGAGTGGTTATATCGTAAGCCTTCTAAAAAGCTGATGAAATTACTCACGCTTATCCAGTTAATGGAAGAGCAATCAAGGAAACCTAACCTTTGGTTTAGAATGAAATGGTCATTTGTCCTTGGTGTGCGGATGTTCTCTTTCTTGAAGAACGATATATCCCAAGTGACTGAAAGCTTACAAAAGGGATATTACAATAGTCGAAAAGCAGAGATCCAAAATGAGCTTAGTCAAATCTCCAGTAGGTTAGCTTCTATTGATCTCCACAATAGCGTGAAAACACTGACAAGTTCTTCACTACAGTTGCTTAAAGATAAAATGGCTCAACGCTACAAAGGTGGGAGACGACAGCTGTTTTCCTATACAGATTTCAAGAGCAGGACAGAAGCATTCTTAAAAGAGTACCCAATTGTACTGAGCAGTACATATAAGTCAAACTCCAACATTAGCCCAGACTATGTGTTTGACTATGTGATAATGGACGAAGCTTCGCAGGTGGATATTAAGACTGGAGCTTTAGCTTTATCTAGTGCAACAAATGCGGTAATCGTTGGTGATGACAAGCAACTACCCAATGTGGTGAGTCAAGAAGAGGCACTTGCTTTTAATGCAATACAGAGTTGTTATAATGTGCCTGATTGCTACAATGCAGTGACACATAGCTTCTTACAATCTTGCACAGAAATATTCAAGGATGCACCCACTACATTGCTGCGAGAGCATTATCGTTGTCATCCGAAGATTATTGAGTTCTGCAACCAGCGTTTTTACGATAGTGAACTTATTACTATGACTAATGATTCCAACGAAAGTGAAGTATTAAAGGTGGTACGGACTGTAGAAGGTAATCATGCACGTGGACGATTCAATCAAAGAGAAGTTGATGTCATAGTACAAGAGGTGTTGCCAAAATATACAGATAAGGGGAGTGTGGGGATTATTACTCCATATCGTGATCAAGCAGATGCTATCAATCTGAGACTAGGGCAGGATATTGCAAGCACAGTGCATAAGTATCAAGGACGTGAATGCGATACCATTATTATGAGCATGGTGGATAATGCCCCATCAGCATTCTCCGATGACTCTAATTTGCTCAATGTGGCCATCTCACGAGCTAAGACACATCTCTGTATTGTTTGCACAGGTAACGATTTTCCAGAGGACACTAATTTGCATCAACTTATTGATTACATTCAGTACAATAACTTTGAGGTAGTTGATAGCAAACTACATTCGGTGTTTGACATTCTCTACCAACAATATACAGCTGAGAGACTAGCCTATGAGGCAGACCATCCGAAAGTGTCAGAATACCTTTCAGAGAACCTCGTGTACAATACTTTAACACAAGCCTTGAAAGAGCTAGAGTTACATAATTTATCTGTTGTATGTCACTATCCTCTTTCAAAACTAATCTCAAGTTGGTCAGTTCTGAATGAAGAAGAACAAACCTTTGCAAAAAGCCCCTTTGCTCATATTGATTTTCTAATCTATAATAATATCACCAAGCGACCACAGATGGCGATTGAAGTAGATGGGTGGCACTTTCACAAGGAAAGTTCTGTTCAAGAAGTGCGAGACAAACTTAAAGATAGTATTCTCTACAAGTACGATCTTCCTTTATATCGTATTTCTACAACAGATACTATAACAATAAATAGCATTAAAAAACAACTAGAAGAAAATCTGGTAAATAAGGCTATATCGCAACAAAGTACTGGAATGTAACAAACAAGCTAAAAGATCAGATTTCACCTCAATTCCGCAGGCTGAGTTTTTATTGCTTTAGTCGGGTATTATTGAAGAATATTGCACGAAGAGCCATTCTCCAAATATGCAACAGTCACCAGATGTGTAACGATAACGCATATTAGAGGTACTTGCTTATCAACGATCGACCCGTTCCAATGATTTTGCGAAGGTGGGTGGAGGGGCAGTAAGCTCCCATCGTCAATGAGCTATCACTGAGGTTAGAGGTGCTGCTGGTGGAGCCAATTGAGGAGGGTGGAGAGGGCTTCTAAGGAGAAGCCTGGGGGCAGGAAAAGGTACTCGCTGGGGTGCCCACTATTGGCGGGGATAAAGAGGTGATTGAGCCCCTCAAGCTCTTTCACGGTGACAGTTGGGGAGGAGGTCGCAAGGCTCCTTATCTGTGACAAGTTTCGTTTCGCTTCCACCTGCATATCCTTACTTCCATTGAGGGCTAGGATTGGACAGGTAATTCGCGGGAGATAGATTGAGGGATCAGTCCTCAAAAATCCTTTATAGAATGGTGTTGAGATAGCTCCAATCATATTTCGTCGGTACTTCTCACTTTGGACCACTCGCTCAGTCTCTATTCGTCGCTCCTCCTTCACTAGTGGCAACACTCTATCAAAGTACTCAGCAATCAGCAGTGAATCACTCGCTCTGCTAGTAGAGTGGTAAGCTATCTTACCAAATAGTTCCTCCGTCACCTGCCCAAAAGCATCCCATTTATCAGGCTCAATCAGATCCGCCATCATCACCTGATTCTGAAAGACAATCGTCTCTATACCATTCACCCCAGGAGCCGCCAAAAGCACTATAAAGTCAACGAGTGAAGGTGAATCAGCAGCCACCATCTGTGCTAGCAGCCCTCCTTCGCTATGTCCTATCACCCCCACCTTTTGATACTTACCTTGCGAATGAAGATAGGTGAGAGCGGCCTCCACATCCACCTCAAAATCGGAGAGCATCGAGGCATTAAATACACCCGTAGAGCGCCCCACCCCTCGCTTATCATACCTTAGCACGGCATAACCCTCACGAGTAAGGTAGTCGGCAATATCATAGAGAGGCTTATGAGGACCAATCTTACTATCCCGATCATTCGGTCCACTACCAGCTACCAAGAGGATCGCCGTGGTGGCACTGCCCTCCAACGGCTCTGTAAGCGTACCCGAAAGCACCACTTCGTCCGAAGGAATCGCCACCTCACTCGCATGGTAAGAAAGCTTCTCATCCTCCTTTATATACTCCCCTCTTACAAGAGTAAGCGGAGCGAATAGTCCTCTTTGGGCAAAAAGCCCCTTGATCGTATCCCCTTGCAAAGTTCCTTGAAACCTAGCCCCTATCGACTCACTCTGCCATCGCACCATTAGAGAATCGGGCTGAAAAACAAACTCATCCACCACTATCCCCTCGGCATTTTGGTCGGGACTATCCAATGACGCCCGATACCCCTCAGCTGTTTCGGAGACATGTAGCACCAAAGGCAATGCATAAGTGGGCGACACCCGCAAATCACCGTGCCAACTACCGACCACTTGGGCATGACACGTCATAGCCCAAAGCGTCAAAGTAAAAAATAATGTCCATCTCATAATAGTGCAATGTAACTGGTTAACTATCAACAAATATAAACAGAATAATCGACATCCATCATCGTAGTACCACCATATCCAGGGGTTACGCGTTAGAAGAAGACGAGTGAAAAAAGCCAGCTACAATAGGGTCAGAAAGGGTCCTTTACAACCAACTGAAATTCAATGCCATACGAAATCGTTTACCGAGATGCAACTAAGCAATCGGCGAGTTGCAACTAAGCAATTGCTGAGATGCAACAAAGCAAATGCTTAGTTGCATCTCGAGTTTTTCCCACTCACATAGAGATTCATAGAGCTGCCTCCTAGTGCGATGGTGAGTACTCGAGTCCATCGCTCTGTCCGTCAGCATGAGTTGCTACTTCCATTGCGACGGATTGAAGCGATACGTTACTCGTGAAATGCCTTGCAATGATTGAGTAGCAGTGGGACAGTGGAGTGTGATTCGTCTCTTTTTTATTATCTTTGTAGGTAAATACTAGTAAGAGGATTTATATGAATCATATTCGAAATTTCTGTATCATAGCGCATATTGACCACGGCAAGAGCACTTTGGCGGACCGTCTTCTGGAGTATACCAATACAGTGGGGGCTAAGGATGCACAAGATCAATTGCTGGACAGCATGGACTTGGAGCGGGAGCGTGGTATTACAATCAAGAGCCATGCGATACAGATGGACTATAATTATAAAGGGGAACAATATACACTGAACCTTATTGATACTCCGGGGCACGTGGACTTCTCGTATGAGGTGAGCCGTTCGATTGCTGCCTGCGAGGGGGCTCTGCTGATCGTGGATGCTTCGCAAGGGGTACAGGCGCAGACGATCTCCAACCTCTATATGGCGATGGAGCACGACCTGACGATTATCCCGGTGCTGAATAAGATAGACCTCCCGAGTGCTATGCCTGAGGAGATGACGGAGGAGCTGGTCAATCTACTGGGGTGTGACGAGGAGGAGATTATCCGTGCCAGTGGCAAGACGGGTGAGGGAGTGGAGGAGATTTTGGCAGCGATTATCGAACGTATTGAGCCACCTAAGGGTGATCCAAAGGCGCCTCTGCAATGCTTGATCTTTGACTCTGTCTTTAACCCTTACCGTGGCATCATTGCCTATTACAAGGTGGTAAATGGCTCGATCAAGACGGGCGACCATGTGAAGTTTGTAGCTACCGGCAAGGAGTACGATGCCGATGAGGTGGGTATCCTACGACTGGATATGGTGCCTAGAAAGGAGATCAAGACGGGCGATGTAGGCTATATCATCTCGGGGATCAAGACCTCTCGCGAGGTGAAGGTGGGGGATACCATTACCCATGTAGAGGAAGGAGCGAAGGAGGGGATTGCTGGCTTTGAGGAGGTGAAGCCGATGGTCTTTGCAGGAGTTTATCCGATTGAGACAGATGAATTTGAAAACCTCCGCACATCGCTGGAGAAGTTGCAGCTGAATGATGCTTCGCTCACCTTTCAGCCAGAGAGCTCTGCCGCCCTTGGCTTTGGCTTTCGCTGTGGTTTCCTAGGGCTGTTGCACATGGAGATTGTGCAGGAGCGACTGGAGAGGGAGTATGATATGAGTGTGATCACGACGGTGCCCAATGTCTCTTATCACGTACACACCAAAAAGGGGCAGAATATTGAGGTGCACAACCCTTCGGGTCTGCCAGATATTGCTGAGATTGACTATATTGAGGAGCCTGTGATACGTGCTTCGGTGATCACCACGACCGACTATATTGGTCCGATAATGACCCTTTGCCTAGGCAAGCGTGGCACGCTGGTGCGACAGGATTATCTCTTTGGCAATCGAGTGGAGCTGATCTACGACCTCCCTTTGGGCGAAATTGTGATCGACTTCTATGACCGTCTGAAGAGTGTCTCACGTGGATATGCCTCCTTTGACTACCACGTGAATGGATTTCAGCAATCTAAATTGGTGAAGGTGGATATCCTACTCAATGGGGAGTCGGTGGATGCCCTCTCGATACTCACGCACGTGGATAATGCCCAAGGAATGGGTAGGCGGATGTGTGAAAAGCTGAAGGAGCTGATACCACGGCAGCAGTTTGACATCGCTGTGCAAGCAGCTATCGGGGCAAAGATCATTGCCCGTGAGACGATAAAGGCGGTGCGTAAGGATGTGACAGCGAAGTGCTACGGTGGTGATATTTCGCGTAAGCGAAAGCTACTGGAGAAGCAGAAGGAGGGTAAGAAGCGAATGAAGCAGGTAGGTAATGTGGAGGTGCCACAAAAGGCCTTCTTGGCAGTATTGAAACTAGACTAAAGGAGGTGCCTATGAGTGTGGAGCAATATACAACTGCCGCGTATGACTACGGTGATCTAGAGGGGGGCAAGATCCTGAAGACCAAAGGAATTGCTAAGGAGCTGGGGAAAGGGGTCCCTCCCAATAATATTGAGGTGGAGCAGCTGGTGCTGGGTGCCCTTATCCTGGAGCGAGATGCCTTTCCTCTGGTGGGGGAGATCTTGACGCCCGACTGCTTTTATGACACAAAGAACCGCTATGTGTTTGAGGCAATACGTCAGCTTGCCCTAGAAGAGAAGCCGATCGATGCACAGACCGTGGTGGAGCAGCTAAAGCTAATGGATAAGTTATCGGTGACGAATGGCTTGGTCTATGTAGCGGAGCTGGCTTCGCTAGTGAATAGCACGGCTCACCTAGAGTTTCACGCTCGCCTGCTATTTGATAAAAAGATACAGCGCGACCTCATCTCCTTTGGTAATGATGTGATCGGCAATGCCTTTGACGAGACGATTCCGATCACCGACACCATGCAAGATGCCGAGCAACAGCTCTTTGAAATCACCCAAGGGACTGATAGCAATGAGGTGGTGCCTATCGGAGATATTGTGCCAAAGATTATCCAAAAAATGAATGACCTCGCTTCTGGTACGGCGGATGCACACGGGGTCCCTTCGGGCTTCCCTGAGATAGATGAGATTACTTTTGGCTGGCACCCTTCAGACTTGGTGATTATTGCTGCACGTCCAGCGATGGGAAAGACCGCTTTTGTCCTCTCCATGGCACGCAACATCGCGGTGGAGCACAAAACTCCTGTGGCAATATTTAGCCTAGAGATGAGCGAGGATCAGTTGGCGAACCGACTGGTGGTGAACCATACAGAGATTCCCAATGATGACATCAAGAGGGGCAACCTTACTCCTCAGCAAATGGCCACTCTAGAGCAGAGAATTGGCACCCTCGAGCAGGCACCTCTGTATATTGATGATACGGCGGGGCTATCGGTATTTGACCTCCGAAGCAAAGCACGCCGATTGGTTCGTCAGAATGGCGTGAAGGTGGTGATTATTGACTACCTCCAGCTGATGACGGCTAGTGGCATCAAAAGCAATGCCAATCGTGAGCAGGAGGTGAGTACCGTATCGCGCTCGCTGAAGCAATTAGCTAAGGAGCTCAATATCACGGTGATTGCCCTCTCGCAGCTTAATCGTGGAGTGGAGAATAGGCCTAAGGAGGGAAAGCGACCTCAGCTCTCCGACCTCCGTGAGTCGGGAGCGATAGAGCAGGATGCCGATATGGTCTGCTTTCTTCACCGCCCCGAGTACTACGGCATTATGGAGGATGAGGAAGGGCGGAGCATGAAGGGGATGGCGGAGTTTATCATCGCCAAGCACCGTAATGGTCGCGTAGATACCGTATTGCTACGCTTCATTGATACCATCATCAAGTTTGCAAGTAGCCAAGGGATGCACTTTGCACAGAATGGCACTACTTTTGATAGCAAGATGAACCACCCCTCTACTTCAATGACCCAGGAACAAGACCCTCTAGCTAGTGATGCTCCAAATACAGGCTTCACCATCTAGTTTTTCTCGGGAATATCACTAAAAATAGTTACCTTTGTGAGAGAAAGAAAACCAAAGACCAAAACTAATAAATATTATGGCAGATCTATCCACACTATACGCACAGAAACTGAGGCTAAAGAGCCCTTTTATCGTAGCTAGCTCGGGACTTACTAAAGATATCCGACAGATACAACAGTTGGAAAAGGCTGGGGCAGGAGCCATTGTGCTCAAGTCAATCTTTGAGGAGCAGATAGAGCAGGAGATAACTAAGATGACCGATGAGAGTGTCGGTGGTTATCACGACTCTACGGCAATGGACTACCTTCAGCACTATGTGAAGGGGCACGCACTGAAGACGCATATCGACCTTATTAAGGAGGCAAAACGATGCATTACAGCACCGATAATTGCTAGTGTCAATGCCTACAAGTCGGATAGCTGGGTGGAGTATGCACAGGAGCTGATCGAGGCTGGCGCCAATGCTCTGGAGTGCAATGTAATGAGGATTGAGAGCAAGGTGGCTCAGCCTTGGGGCGCTTCGGAGGAGGACCTGATTCAAATGGTACGCTCTCTGCGTAAGCAAATGGAGGATACCCCTATCATCATCAAGCTAAGTAAGTACTATACGAATATCATTCGCCTTTGTCGCGACCTTAAGCTCGCAGGGGCTGATGGGGTGGTGCTCTTCAATCGCACCTTCATGCCCGATATTGATATTGAGAAGGAGAAGATCACGGTGGGTTCGGTGCTGAGCCATGAGGGCTCTTATTCCGATACGCTTCGCTATGCAGCATTGGTGCGTGGGGCAGTGCCTGAGCTTTCGATCGCTCTCTCCAATGGGCCACGCAATGGCGAGGATCTTGTGAAGGGACTCCTTTCAGGAGCTGATGGGGTGCAATTTGCTTCGGCACTTTATAAGGGTGGAGCAGAGGTGATCCGTGAGGCGAATCAATTCCTTTCCGACTGGATGGATCGTAAGCAGTACCACCATATCAATGAGTTTAAGGGTAAGCTAGCAGCCACTCGTGTAGACCACGCTACGATGTACCAGAGAAGCCAATTTATGCGCTACTATGCGAGCGAAGATGCCAATCCTACCCAAGTAACCAACCTAGGGCGACCAGACTACTCACAACTATAAGATAGAGTACTCCCTATGCCAATCGTGCCAAAGCCCTCTGACTTACTCGGGCAGGAGCATCTAGTAGCACACTTTGCTAGCCAAATAGAGGCTGGTGAATTGCCACATGCGATACTTCTGACGGGGGAAGAGGGAGGAGAGGCCTTTCCGCTCTCCTTGGTATTGGCACAGCAAATACTTTGTGAGGAGCTCACCCCCGAAGGCCATCCTTGTGGCAAGTGCCACTCCTGCCGGCAGATGGCGGAGCTGCAGCACCCTGACATCACACTGGTTTTCCCGGTGATTAAGGCTCAGGAAGGGAAGGAGTTTACCTCGGAGATGATGCTGGAGCCATTTAGGGAGTTGATCGGAAAGTACCGCAGGTTCACTACGCTTGAATGGCGAGAGCAACTAGATGCTGGCAATAAGCAGCCTCAGATAATGGTGGCCGAGGCGGAGCGATTAATTCACAATACCTCGCTGCGCTCTTTCAAAAGTCAGTATCAGGTAATCCTTATTTGGCAACCTGAGACGATGCGTACCGAGACGGCCAATAAGCTACTGAAGCTCCTCGAAGAACCGCCAAAGGGAGTGGTATTCATTATGGTTTCGCATAGTCCGCACCGACTTTTACCTACCATCATCAGCCGTCTGCAGAAGGTGGCGGTACCAAAGATTCCCGATTCTATGCTTATTGAATACCTAGTGCAGAAAGAGTCTGTCACAGAGGAGGAAGCGGCTGAGCTCGCTCATTTGGCACAGGGCAACCTCTACAAAGCCTTACAGCTAAAAGAGGGAAATGGGCTATTCAAAGGCCAGTTGGAGGCACTGCAGTTTCTACAACTCCCCCTACAAAGACACCCTAAGCCTCTACTCGAGGCAGCCCAAGAGTATGCCAAGATGGATCGCCCTGAAGTGATAGCCCTACTCGATTCTCTGCCTAAGTTACTACGAGAGTTATTGGCACTTCAATATGGCTCGGACGATGTGGTCTTCCTTCCAAGTAAAATAGTGGATGAGGCAAAAGTGGTTTCGATGGCTCTACCATTGGAGAAATACACCAGAGTAATGGACGAACTGACTGACGCTAAGCTAGAGATACTACAAAATGGCAACGTGACGATGGTCCTCTTTGACCTCCTCCTCACGCTCACACGGATATATCAAAAATAAGTATTTGTAAACTTTATGAAAAGAATTTCACTACTCATCATTGCACTTCTTGCCTTCAGCATGGGGGTTTCGGCTCAAAGTAAGACGAAAGTAGCCTATCACGGACGAGGACTCACAATCAAGGGGACGAAAGGATTTAAGCTCAAGGTGTCCAACACCTACACTCTGGATGGAGTTGCCTTTGCACCCACATTTGATGCTTCCCAAGCGACCTTGGACAATCAACCATTTGAGATAAAGCCAAATATTGCCTTTACTAACCTCCAAACCAACCTGTCGGGAGACTTCTCTAAGCGGTGGGGATTTGAGTTTCATATCAATTATGCTCAAAACAAGATCAACCTCCTCAATATGCTCCTCGACTATCGCTTCAATGACAACCTGAAGTTGCGCATGGGGCAGATGAAGGTGCCAGGGCCAATGAGCCAAAACTACGGAACGGGTACCGCTATGAATGTAGCTACTCCAATGGGGCTCTCAATGGCTTCGGCTCGCCGCTTGGGTTTGGGGCTATTTTACAATACAGGTCGCCTCTACTCCGCTATAGGAGCTTACTCCATCAACCTCAATGAGTATGCTGGTAGCTCTCTACCCAAACGACCTGAAGTAGGTGTGGCAGGGCGCTTTACCTACAATGTACTCAATAATCGCCATCAAAAGCTTCTACTTGGCACCAATATCTATTGGATGCGGATGCAGGGCGGTGAATTCAATCAGTCGGGTGCTATAGGTATTGAGACTCCAGCCTCCAATGCTCGCTTCATTAGGTATTACCACTCCAATACCACTAGCCAACTCAATTATGGCCTAGAGCTAGCTTATCAAAACCGCAATTTCCTTATAACTGCGGAAGGACTTGGAACCAACTTCTTCAGAAGTTCCGACCTCTCTACGCCACAGTATGCAGGGTGGAACGTACGTGCGAGCTATACCGTTCTCGGCAATCCTCGCAGATACAATGCCTCTATGGCCGACTTCTCTGGTTCGCCATACAATGGCAAGCAGGCACTTGAGATAGGGGTGCGCAGCTCGGGTATTTACTACAATGATCATGAGGGGATTGAGGCTTTAGCAGGCTACAGTGTCGGTGCCTTTGCCAATTATTGGACCACCTCTCATCTCTGCTTTTCACTACTCGCCAATTATATTGACCATCATAAGGACTTCAAGAGCAACTATACCATTAGTAACCTAGATAGCTTCAAGGGGCTAGACTTTATGGTATTCCAAGGTCGCGTGACCATACTATTCTAATGGCCATACTACAAGTAGACAATCTATCCAAAAGCTTCGGCATACTGAAGCTATTTGAAGGGCTCAACTTCTCAATTGAAAAGGGACAGAAGGTGGGTCTTATCGCACCAAATGGTGCGGGTAAGACTACCCTTCTCCGCATATTGGTGGGACTAGAACCTTCCGACTCGGGCGAAGTGATCACTCAGAGAGACCTCAAGATTGCCTACCTTCCACAGCGAAGCGACTTCACCACCTACCCCGATATCCTCACCGCCAGCCTGAGTGGCATTGCTCCAGAGCTACGGGAGGTGATCGTGGAGTACGAAGCAGCGGTCAAAGGCGGTGATACCGACCAAATCAATCGGGCGATAGCACGGATGGATCAGCTAGATGGCTGGAGTATAGAGCAGGAGCTACAGGCCCTCCTCTCCCAGCTCAATCTAGGCAGTCCACACCGTAGTACCCAAGGGCTATCGGGAGGGGAAAGCAAGCGGATTGCTCTCGCCTCCGTCCTCCTAAGGCAACCCGATATTTTCATCCTTGATGAGCCAACCAACCACCTTGACCCTGGCACCGTGGAGTGGCTGGAGCAGTACCTAGCCACCTCCAATGCAGCACTCTTGATGGTGACACACGACCGCTACTTCCTCGATCAGGTATGCGACACCATCATAGAGATGGATGGCGGGCAAATCTATAGCTACGAAGGAAACTACACCCTCTACCTACAGAAGCGAGCAGAGCGACTAGAGCAACTAGAGAGCGAACAAGCCACTCTACGCAATCGCTACCGTACCGAGCTAGAGTGGATGCGACGAATGCCTCAAGCCCGAGGGACAAAGGCAAAGTATCGCAAAGATGCTTTCCACGAACTCAAAGGGCAACTCACCCATATTCAGCACCACCAAGGGCCTCAGCTCGAGAGCCAATCGGTCTATATCGGAAAGAAGATATTTGAGGCAGAGCACATCAGCAAAAGCTATGGTGAGCGTCCTATTATCAAGGACTTCTCCTACAACTTCGCCCGCCGTGATCGTGTAGGTGTTATCGGTCCAAATGGGGCAGGCAAGACCACCTTGATACGACTGATTATGCAAGAGATTGAACCGACCTCAGGCACTATAGAGGTAGGTGAGACCGTTCGCTTTGGCTATTTCTCTCAGATTCCTCCCACCTTTCCCGAAGGCAAGAAGGTGATAGAGGTGGTCACTGACATTGCGGAGCACGTAGTAGGCAGAAGCGGGGCGGAGCATAGTGCTATGCAACTCTTGAATCGCTTCCTATTTCCACCAAAGCGACAGCAAGACTATGTATCGCTCCTTAGTGGAGGCGAACGGCGAAGGCTTCAACTCTGCACCGTGCTGATGCAACATCCCAACTTTCTAGTCCTCGATGAGCCAACTAACGACCTTGATATCCCCACTCTACAAGTGCTGGAAGAGTACCTAGTTCAGTTTGATGGGTGCCTACTTGTAGTCTCCCACGACCGCTACTTTATGGACCGTATCACGGAGCACCTCTTTGTACTAGAGGGCGATGGCACGGTCAGGGACTTCCCTGGCAATTACACCGATTATCGCCTTCAAAAAAAGGAAAGCCCTAAGGTAGAAAGCTCCACAAAGCAAGAGAAGGAGCCAACCACCAAGCGACCACCGAGAGAGAAAAAGGCGAAGCTCTCCTACAAGGAGCAACGAGAGTTGGAACAGCTGACTGAGCAACTCCCGCTACTCGAAAAGCAACTCCAAGAGATCGAGACCACTATGAATAGCGGCACCGCCACTCCACAAGAGTTGGTAGAGCTGGCCGAGCAATACAGCACCACTAAAGAGACCCTCGACTCTGCCGAACTGCGATGGCTTGAACTCTCTGAGATCGAAGGGTAAATATAGCCATTCACCCCACCCTCCATACACATATCAACAGGTCAGCAACGCAATAGTTAAGTTAATATGAGTGCAGTCTGCCAGCAATGCTAGGCGGACTGCACTCATATTATATAAGGGAGTGATTAGTTACCCCTTAGTCATCTCCTTAGGAGTACCCGTAGTATTTTCAAGCAAGGCAGAGACATTGCGTCCATTGATCTCCTGGAATACCGAGAGCTCAAAGACATTAATCACCGCTAGAAGGTGGTCAAAGATATCACTTTGGATACCCTCATACTCTACCCACGCAGTAGTGTTGGTAAAGAAGTAAAGCTCCAAAGGCAATCCTTGTGCAGTAGGTTGCTGCTGACGCACCATACAGGTGAATGTCTTATGCACATTGGCATGATTCTTCAGATAAAGCTCAATGTATCTACGGTAAAGACCCACATTAGTGAGCGAACGACGATCATACGAGTTTTCAAGTCCCTTAGCCTTGTTATCCGCTGTAATCTCAGCCAACGCCGTTTCAATATAGTCGTTAAGCAGTGGTGAAGTACGTAGCTTTTCTATAAGTCGGTCACTCGCATACTTGATGCTCTGCATATCTACATAGATAGAGCGCTTCACACGCCTACCGCCAGCCTCCTGCATAGGTCGCCAATTTTGTACTGCCTCAGTAAGCATACTATAGGGTGGTACGGTGGAGACCGTCATATCAAAGTTTCGCACCTTGATCGTAGCTAGTGAAATGTCTATCACATCGCCATCTACCCCAAACTTAGGCACCGTGATCCAATCTCCCACACGAATCATATCATTGCTAGAGAGCTGAATACTTGCCACAAAGCCTAGGATGGTATCCTTGAAGACCAACATCAGTACAGCAGAAAGAGCAGTAAGACCAGCACCAATAGCCGTCATATCAATCTTAAAGAGCACTGAAATGATCAGCAATATAGCGATAAAGTAGACGATGCCCTTAAAGACCTGAAAGAGGTTAATAAAGGGACTATTCCCATACTTTGGTGACTGAATCATACTACGACGACCCGCGTCCAAAAGCTGGGCTATCAGCTGAGCCACCATCCAAGTCACTGCTACACTACAGAGAGCCTTCAGAATATTGTACCATACAGAAGGCTCCTGCCACACCACTACTAGCAAACTAGAAAGGATAGAGATGGAGACAATCGATATCAGCTTCTGAATAATCTTGGTATTAATAGTGCGCTCCCCTTTGAGGAAAGAAACACGCTCCATCAATCGGGGAACGGTGCGGACAAATAGCAAACGAAGTAAGAACCACAGCAGGACTACAAAACCAAGGACAATCCCTAGGCTTAGGAGGTCGTGCATAAAGGTACCATCCTCCAACCCTGGATTAATGGCATTCACAATCTTATCTAGTAGCACCCGCACATCATTCATCGGGTACAGCTTCTCTACTATCGCCTCATCAATTGTTTCTGGGTGCGTCAGCATCGTTTCAGTTGTTTCGGTCATAACTTCTTATATCTTATTTCAAATTCTCTACTGCTATTGGTAGTAATATCATCTTTCAAAATAGTATCCTCTATCAGCATTTGGATAGGCCGGTCAAAGCTATCCAGCAGATAGGAGATATGTGACTGCCTATGATAGTTTGGCCCAGATACCGACATTGTACGGAGGAAGTGTCGGCTCCTAGTCCCCATTACATAGTTACACATCATCTCCTCACCAAACCCCTTCACAAAGAGGTTGATATCAGGGAATAGGTAGTTCTCCTTATCTCTATAATAGGTCATCTTTTCACGTGTTTCCCCACCATAGGAGATCCCATCAAGGTTGCCCTCACTCCAATACATCTTAGTAGCAGCATCTCCCGAGGTAAGCTGCGACAGCTCAGCTCCATTGATAGTAGCATCCCATCGCTCCTCCTTACCATTCTTAGAGCGTCGTACTATAGAGGTTACCACATCATAGCTATTAAGGAAGATCGAGACTATCTCCTCTGGACACTCATTATCATTGAGATAGCGACAGACCTCCACATAATCCTCCAAGAATTCAAAAGTTAGGTGATTCTCCGAAAAGATAGCTCCATACTTATCTAGTGACTGTTGAGTAGCTATTTTGCATCGTTCCTCATCATCCCAGTCAAAGAGCCACCGCTCCGACTTCATCCCGTCAGTAATCACAAGTACCTGATCAATAAGAGGGGAGTAATTGCCCTTCAAAGCTTGGTATTTACGGAGATACTGTCGGGCCAAGTAGGTCCCTAGAGCGACACCCGCTCCTACGCCTAGTAGTTTTGCTACATTTATCTTGCCCATAATTATTATTTACCTATATATAAGTCATTCTCAATTACGTATAGCAAATATACAAAATTAATAGTAATTGCCTTTCACAGAACAATAAATACCTCAGGGTTACGTAATAGGAAGTTCACGCTATATGTTTTTTAGCGGGGAGTCTATGAGTAAGGACCTCGGCAGAGATCCGTGCTAAATAGGCACAGGTCATTCGGGGTTTTGCTCCTCCAACGCGTGCCTTTTTAAGAGGGAACTCTCCGAGGTCCTTACTCAATTATCCTTAACAGTTTGAATATCATCATTCGTGCAACAGCCTCAAAGTGGTCAAAAGTTTAGTTGCAACTAAGCAATTGCTTTGTTGCAACTCGGCATTTGCTTAGTTGCAACTCGTCGATCGCTTAGTTGCAACTCAGTTTTCGCTTTTATATAGTATTGAATATCAGCTTATTATAAATGGGCTTTTTAGCCATTACTTTCTCCTATTTTATAGGGTCATTAACTTATGAATATACTCCTAATGCGTAACCCCTGATAAATACCTAAAAGTAGTGGCTCAAATCTTAGAGTTATCTAGTAGATTTGTAGCATTAATTTTTTTGTGTGCGTCGGAAGTTAGCTAGCCGATGCACCATAACTAATGATACTTAAAACCAGATGAGAAAAGTAAAGCTTATTAGTCCAGTATGGTGGCTCTCTATGATCGCCACCCTACTGCTAATATCCCCTGCCATTGCAGCTGAACCAGAGAGCAACCAGCAATCCACCGATGCCAATATCATAGGCCACGTACTCGATAAAAAGAGTCGCGAGCACCTCATCGGCATCATCATCAAAATAAAGCATAGCCCTTATGGTGCCACCACCGATGCGTCGGGGCACTACTTCCTTCGCAACCTCAAGCCCAACACCTACACTATAGAGGTATCAGGCGTTGGGTATAAGAGCGAGCAACGGACAGTGAAGGTAGCTCCCGGAAAGACACTCGAGGTGAACTTTGAGCTAGAGGAAGATGTCTTTGACCTCAACGAGGTAGTCGTCACCTCCAATCGTCAGCAGACCCTTCGCCGCTACGCCCCCACACTGGTCAGCGTGATTGATGACAAAGTCTTCAAAGTGGCGAATGCGGTGAGCCTATCACAAGGACTCACCTTCCAACCAGGCATTAGGGTGGAGAACAACTGCCAGAATTGTGGCTTCAGCCAAGTGCGCATCAATGGTCTTGACGGACGCTTCTCCCAGATACTGATTGATAGCCGCCCAGTCTTCAGTGCACTCGCTGGAGTCTACGGACTGGAGCAATTACCAATGAATATGATAGAGCGCGTAGAGGTAGTCAGAGGTGGTGGCTCCGCACTATACGGCTCGAGCGCCATCGCAGGAGTGATCAATATCATCACTCAGGCACCTGTAGCCAATAGCTATAGCTTCTTCAATAATCTCACCCTCACAGGGATGAAAGATCCCGACCACACTCTAGGCTTCAACGCCTCTATTGTAGGTGCCGACGGACGTATCGGTGCAGTGGTCTTCGGACAAGCTAGAGACCGCAAGCCGTGGGATAAAGATGGAGATGGCTTTAGTGAGTTAGGCAAACTTCGCTCACGCTCCCTCGGCACCGTCGGACATATTCGGTTCTCAGAGTTTGATAAGATGAGTGCCGAGATCCATGCGCTACAGGAATACCGTAGGGGTGGCGACCGAATGGACCTCCCCGTTCACGCTGCTGCAGTAACAGAGCAGACCGATCATACCATCTACAGCGGACAGCTCAAGTACAGTCATCAATCGTTTGACCTCCGTCACCACCTTCAGCTATTCGTGTCGGGTCAGGTCGTAAGACGCCAGAGCTACTACGGTGGTATCGGTGAAGAGAATGTAGGGAAGCTTGGCTTCATTCCCAAAGAAGAATTTGGCGTCAACTTCGGGAACACCCATGGAGATACCTATTTAGCCGGGCTACAATACAATTACGATTGGGACCACTTCCCCATCGCCCCCGCTAAAATCCTACTCGGTGCAGAATACGCCTATGACCACCTCAAGGATACGATGCCGATTCGCTCCTGGGAGCTTGATAACACAGGCAATGCCTCTCTCTACCCAACTGTAGAGCAAAAGATCCACAACTGGAGCCAAATAGCACAGCTGGAGTGGGGCAATGAGGCGTGGAGCGTGCTGCTAGGTGCCAGACTAGATGAGCACTCTGCCGTACGCAATAGCAAGGGAGCGATCAAGCCGATCCTCAGCCCACGTGCCACCCTTCGCTACAATCCTTCCGATCAAGTCAATCTTCGACTGAGCTACGCCCAAGGATTCCGTGCCCCTCAGCTCTTCGATGAAGATCTGCATGTAAGCATCGTGGGTGGAGAGTCGCAAAGGGTATTTAATAACCCCGACCTCAACCCAGAGTACAGCCATAGTCTTAGCCTGAGTGCCGACACCTATTTTAGCCTTGGCTCAGCCCAAGCCAACCTACTCGTAGAGGGTTTCTACACCCGCCTACTAGGTGCTTTTACCACCGAGGAGCGATCGGACCAATCCAAAGATGGGTTCAAGATGTACGAGCGCATCAATGGTTCGGATGCTCAGGTATACGGCACCAACCTTGAGGGAAAAATCAAGTGGAAAAAGCTCAGCCTACAAGCTGGCATCACACTAGCAAAGAGCCAGTGGGACGAAGCTCAGGAATGGGGCATCCGCACCGCCCTACTCGGTGAGACAGCGGAGACTGCCAAAGAGATCAACACTTTAGAGGATCATGGACCAAGTGCCCTTACTGGATTCAATCCGAATGGAGACAAGATAGGACTCAATAGCAAGGAGATGCTACGCACGCCCAATATCTACGGCTACTTCACAGCTACCTACAGCCCCATCTCCAATCTAAACATCTCCTGCACCCTCAATTATACTGGGCAGATGTACACTCCGCACGTTGTCACGATAGGACAAAAAGCAGCTATTATCGACCGCGAGCTAGTAGCCACTGGCAAGCGTCCCGACACCTCAAAGCTAGAGCAGGCACCACGATGGGATCGCCTAGAGCATACCCCACGCTTCTTCGACCTTGGCACAAAGATCAGCTACGACTTCCCTATCTTCAACACCTCTTGCATTGAGGTCTATGTAGGGATGAACAACATTCTGAATGCCTTCCAAAGCGACTTCGACCTAGGAGGCAATCGCGATAGTGCCTACATATATGGTCCTACCCTTCCAAGGTCCATCTACACAGGTCTCAAGATAGAGATCTAAAAAAGGAGTAACGCCACCAGCACTACCCTAACCCCATATCTGCCGAATTAATCTCTCCTCAAAGATTTTTTCAAGCAAAGGGTTTGTAGGTTTCAAATTTTGTGGTATCTTTGCCACACGAAACTAACGAAGGGTAGTTCGGGCGTGAAATTCTTCCATAGCTCAGTTGGTTAGAGCATCTGACTGTTAATCAGAGGGTCCTTGGTTCAAGTCCAAGTGGAAGAGCATCTTTTATTAGGAAGAA